>JBCBZT010000130.1:0-2631 GCA_039815185.1 Cyanobacteria bacterium P01_A01_bin.123
CCACCACGGCCACGTCCGCTAAATCTTGCAATTCAAACAGCAATTCGAGACAGTCTTCTGGATCGTCCAACAGCCACTCTGTGCTGTCTCCGTCCTGCCGTGACAGAGATGAACATTGACTGACAACAGCCTGGGCTAAATTTTTTTCCTGCTGCAAATTTCGATTGGTTTGGAGCCGCTGTCCCTCAATTTCAGCAATCACGTTTTTTCCCCCTGTTCCGGGAGAGTAGTAGGGCCCGGCTTCTGAAAAAGGCCGACAGAGGATCGACACGTTCAATCCGTCCCCAGACGGTAAGAGATGAATATGAGGGGTGGCATCTGCGGGAACTTCCTCCACGCTTTCCATGCCGCCTCCAATATCGGAATGCACCGTGACCAGACTGGCAATGGAGTTAATCGCCGCCAGTACTTGTTCCTTGGCGTTGGCTGGAACCTGTAAGGTATTATTTGCTCCCAAAATGGTGGCAATGCGGCGGTAATCTTCAGTGATTTCGATGACCTTGAGCCGAGTGGGACTCTCTTTAATGAGTGAAATGCTTTCTTTCGATGTGGTCTTTAAGGAGAAACTGATGTGGAGATACCCTGTTCCTTGATCTTCGACGAGCAATTCTGGTTCTCCTTTCACCACGTCAATGCGCACGGTGGGCGACTCTTCCCAGAAAACAAGCGGATGACCAATGAGAGCAACCATCGCTTCCGATCCAAATTCATGCTCTAGACCGCCATAGTAGGTATAGGCACGGTAGCTTTTGAGGTGTGCCAAGACTTGAAAATCCTGAGGGGTCAAGTAATCAAATTGACTGCGATCCTCATGCAATCGCCTTAAGGCGATATTTCGTCCTTTTCCCCATTTGCCACTTTTGGTAATTTTTTGTTCGCGGGGCTGCAGCAACCAACTCTGGTTGCCATACAGGGTCACCATCCAGGCCATCCGCTTTTCTTCGGCTACCTTGCTCTGTTTCGCTTGGGATTCAGGCCCTTTTGTGAGGTTGGTAAGGGCTTTCAAACTGATTTCCCATGGCTCTAGAGAACGAATTAACTCAGCTAAT
The DNA here is from genome assembly GCA_039815185.1 of Cyanobacteria bacterium P01_A01_bin.123. Classification (GTDB taxonomy): domain Bacteria; phylum Cyanobacteriota; class Cyanobacteriia; order Phormidesmidales; family Phormidesmidaceae; genus JBCBZT01. The sequence continues at coordinate 1,050 of JBCBZT010000130.1, forward strand.
GGGGTGAACGTGGGATGGTCTTTGAAAAAAGCTGTTGACTCTTTACCGTAGGTTTTTGTGTTAGAGGTTCGAGATAACAACGCTGCGCATTCCATGGCTAACCAGTTAAACCCGTTGGTTTTGGCACGCTCATAGATGGGTTTGAGTTGCTTGGATAGGAGCTTTGGTGCGGTTTTTGGATCCACCCAGTACAGGCTAAGGGCACTGATGAGGTGTTCGAAGCTGTGGCGCTTGGCTTGAATGGCACTGGTTTGGGCCTGAATGGAGATGTAGGCGACTTGGGAGAAATCGCCTTGTTGGACTTGGATGACGCGCATCAAGAGATCGTAGGTTTGTTGTAACCAATGTCCCTGTTGCTTGGCCATTGATGCCGCATAGTCTTTGGCTTGCTCCAGACGCGTTGCTGATCCCTCTTGGATCAGTGCGAGGATGAAAAAGAGGCCCCCGACAGTATTGAAGTAGGCTTTCTTGTTTCGTCTTGCTTGGCGGTATGCGCTTAAGGCAACGGTGTAGTGGGCGATCGCCTCCTCCACATTCCCGTTGAGGAAACTGAGCCATCCCCAAAAGACCGCAGCTGCATCTTGTCCTCTATTCGAAATGCTTTCAAGCACTGCTTCTGCCTGTTGGAACTGCCCTCGACAGATCAGATGTTGCGTCAACACAAACCGGAGATGATTCGAACACGTGACGCCATTTGTATCGTTTGGCATGGTGCTCTCTAACCATCGATTGTGGAGATAGCGATAGGGCTGCTCGATCGGAAGCAAATACAAATCACTTTGAGTCACGATGCTTGACAATACGTCGTTGTACCAATCTGGAGGGAGCTGCTCAATCCATTCTGGAGCGAAGGGATTATTCAAAATCTCCGAGGCAATGTCTTCCATGGAGACTTTGGGTTCGTTCGAGTGCGGATAGTTGTGTTTGTAATAATCCTCAAAAATTTCTTCAATAAATTGAAAGTCATTGCTATAGATGCCGAAGCGAACGTTTCGTAAAAAGTGACGACGACTCTCAAAATAGCGAGGGCCTGATTGTCCTCGGGAACGACGGGCTGGCAACACGGTATTGGTTGCGGCTGCCATATTGGTGAAGATCTCAGCTTTGATGGCATCCCGAGTCGCAATTTCTGCTATTAGGGGATTGCATTGGGGGCCTTTTCCCCGGTTTTGAATCAACAGATTCATGGACAGTAATTTGTCTAGATGTTCGCTTATCTGAGCTGGTTTTAGCGTTTTGCCTTGGTCATTGATGAGATTTGTGTGCTTCAGGCAATCGAAAAAATTCGCTCGACTCACGGGCGTGTAAATCACTGAAAAAAACTGGACGATTTGTTGATGAAAAGGCGGTAGCTTTCGATAAAGCCGAATCAATTTATCCTGCATGTTGTTGGAATTGGAGGTGGACTGCACCATAGAGAAATTGCCAATGATAAGTACCTGGACATCATTAACATCAAAACCCCAAATCCTGTGCCGCCCGCACAGCGGGCGGCACAGGATTTGGACGGTTACGTTTAATTATGGCTAGCTACTTATACCCATGCGTGCGCGTGCAATGATGTGTGTTCATGATTTGGCAA
>JBCBZT010000014.1:0-142435 GCA_039815185.1 Cyanobacteria bacterium P01_A01_bin.123
CACTCATTAAGCGGGCCATCCGATTGCGATTGTGGAAGTGCTGATCGACGATAATGCTGGGTAAAATCCCCAGTCCTGTAGCCATGTCGACCAAGGAGCGGTTTGGCGATTCACCGCTCCCCCCCCCTGCGATCATGTGATGTCCCATCACTGCCGCGCCAGCACTGGTGCCTGCCAGAGTAATTTCGCCCAGTTGAGCCTTTAGGCGGATTTGTTCGATCAGCGGCGTATCGGCTAACAAGCCGCATAACCGCACTTGATCGCCACCCGTCATAAACACCCCTGTGCAGCCGTTCAAGACATCTTTCCAAACGGTATCTTCGCTTTGCAGGCGATCGCGAATATCGATCGCCTGAATTGAACGGGCACCCATCCCTTCAAAAATAAGCCGATAGCGTTCGGAGATAGCAGCAGGTTCCCGTGAAGCACAGGGAATAACCGCAATTTGAGCTTCTTGCCCACCGGAACGCTCAACAAAGGCGTGGAGTATTTCTCGTCCGTGAATTTTGTCTTCAGCGCCGCCAATAACTAAGACAGCGGTATGTGTCAGGGGAGGCATCCTCTGCTCAAACGATAAAGATTCTAGTTGCTGCATCATAGATGATCGAAGGGATATGTCAAAAGCCCTAACAGGACGCCCAATTTCTGGGTGGAATTGCTTCTATCGAATCATCCCCCCGAATCATCCTCATAGTATGGGTCATTCAGAATTATTTCAGAACTTCGCGCCAACATCCCATTAAAAATATCGACCGTCCTGGCACAATCGTTTAGGGCGTGTTGATTGGCTGAGGTCAATCAACGGCGCGGATAACGCAGAAGGTAAATCATTGTGAATCCAATCAGCTCTGCCCAGTCCAGGTTGCGGTTTGACATCATCAGTTTGTTCCCTGACTTTTTTGAATCGCCCTTAGCCTCTGGTCTCTTGGGTAAAGCCTTAGAAAAGGGAATTGCAGAGGTCGTGGTCACTAATCCCCGAGACTTTACAACGGATAAACATCATAAGGTCGATGATGAACCCTATGGGGGCGGGGTGGGGATGGTCCTCAAGCCTGATCCCATTTTTGCTGCGGTCGAATCTTTGCCCCAACGTCCGCGCCGTGAGGTAATTCTGACCACGCCCCAAGGGGAAGTGATGGATCAATCCCTATTTCGCCAACTGGCTGTCGATTGTGACCAAATTGTTGTGATTTGTGGTCACTATGAAGGCGTTGATGAGCGGGTATCACATCTGGTTACTCGAGAGATATCCCTGGGGGATTTTGTGTTGACCTGTGGGGAAATTCCAGCTCTAACACTGGTTAATGGCGTAATTCGGTTGCGACCCGGCACGGTGGGTAAGGCTGAATCTCTCAAGCTAGAGAGTTTTGAAACAACCCTTTTAGATTTCCCCCATTACACCCGTCCACCTGTGTTTCGAGGGTGGGCTGTACCTGAGGTGCTACGTTCGGGTAACCACGCTGCGATCGCAGACTGGCGGCGATCGCAGCAGATTAGACGCACCCAACACCGTCGCCCCGATCTGTATCAACGGTGGTTAGAACAACAACAGTTAGATCCTCCGGAATAAGGCCGATCACCCCATCGAACATTTTTGATTTGGAGTAACCCCATGACTGCTATGCGTATTGGCAATGGCTACGATATTCATCGTTTGGTGGCCGATCGTCCTTTGATTCTTGGCGGTATTACGATCCCTCATCATCGGGGGCTGTTAGGGCATAGTGACGCTGATGCCCTAACCCACGCCATTATGGACGCTATGTTGGGTGCACTGAGCCTTGGAGATATTGGCCTATATTTTCCGCCCGATGACCCCCAATGGGCTGGAGCCAACAGCCTACAACTGCTGATTCAGGTCAATCAGCTGATTCAGCAGAAGGGGTGGCAGGTGAGCAACGTAGACAGCGTAATCGTAGCTGAACGCCCCAAGCTTAAACCTCATATCCAGGCTATCCGCCAGTCATTAACACAAGCGCTTGAACTTCAACCCGACTGTATCGGCGTCAAAGCCACAACCAATGAGAAACTAGGCCCCACAGGACGAGAGGAGGGGATTGCTGTCTATACCGTGGCACTCCTCAGTCAAAGAGACTGACCGCATTCAAGTGAGTTCCGATCATCACAAATCTCATCTTCTAACTCCGGCCGACTGGAATCCGCAGGATTAGTCTGGTAGACCAAACTGGATCGGTCAGTTAGGACATCAAAATCCTGCCTGTTATTGCAGACCTTACTTACAAAACTTCATGAAGAAATGGATCTGAACTCACGCTGTTTTCCGTAATTTTGCTAACAGCGGAACAAAAAAATCTGGTTTACGTTCACATAAATACGTAGTTAAATAAATTAGATTCGCGATCCTTTTGCAAAATCTTTACGGTTTTTGCGTGTTTACACAAAGCTCGTGTAAAATTAAAGACAAAGATATTTTGGTTCGCGTCAGTAGGTTTATCCCAAGGGTGGCCTTTGAGTTTATTGATTTTCATGGTTTAGGGTTTGTGGCATTGATTGAAGAGCAGAGTGGTTAAAAGGAGATTGCTCATGGGTGCTTTTGGAGAGACTGTCTTAACCGCGAACAAAGGGTTTCAGGGTGTGCAACTCGTATCGGTAGGGTTGGCAGATGTCAATCCTTGCTTTAGGACAATTCCGTCAGAGCGGGTTGGGTTGAATGGTGAATATGATCATGGGGGTCTGGCTAAGCGAGTTTCCCACCGCTACAGGCAGGCATTAGGCATAGAGGTGATTTCAAGCCTGTCTATCCTTCAACGAGGACGGGTTGTGATTCTTCATGGCAGGGTTGCAAGTCGAGAACTGTTGAATCAGCTTGTACAGCTTGCGATGCAGGAAAATGGTGCTGACTATGTCGAACTTCGTGGCGTTGTGATTGCTCAGTAGTTCAGTGGATGAGTAACATTTTACTCAATGCCCCTGTATTGACAATGATGGGTTGTCTGTATTTCCCGATCCGCTGAGTTTGAGGACAAGGGGTTCAGCCCCTCGCTTCTGTTAGAGCGCTGTCGGATTTGTATCAGACGATTGTGTCAACACCAGACGGATGAGCGATAGGGTTAAGATGACCAGAAAAAGCCCTAGGCCAACGGTACAAGCGTAGCTGATTTCAAGGGCTTGAAAGGCTTGCTCATAAACGTAGTAGACAACTGTTTTAGAGCTATTCAGCGGGCCACCCTGGGTCATGATGTAGACTTCTTCAAAGACTTTGGTCGCTGCGATCGCAGAAATCACCGCAACCAAAAAGATATAGGGGCGCATCAAGGGAATAGTGATATCCCAGTGGCGTTTCCAACCGTCTGAACCGTCAATGGCAGCGGCCTCATATAAATCTGCTGGAATAGCTTGCAGACCTGCCAGATAAATCACCATGTAGTAGCCCAGTCCCTTCCAGATTGTCACCACCATGACACTGGGCAAAGCCAAGTAAGGGCTTGTGAGCCAAGGGATTCCCGATTCGATCAGTCCGATGCCCTGTAATAGCTGATTGAACAACCCCGTCTCGGCATAGAGCCAGCGCCAGGCGATCCCTGCCACCACCATGGAAATCACCACAGGCGTGTAGTAAGCCACCCTAAACCAGCGAATCCCCCGCAGTGTTTGATTGACTAAGATCGCAAGCAGTAAAGACGCGATCGCCAATATGGGTACAACTCCCACGAGATAAATCACCGTATTCTTAAGGGTTGTCCAAAAAACTGGGTCTCGAGCCAAGGTACGAAAATTCTCAAACCAGATCCATTCCGGGGGTTGGTTAATGTCGTAGCCGTAGGTCGTAAAGCTCAAATAAAACGCCTGGAGTGCTGGCCAAAAGACCGTTAACCCCAGCACAATCAGTGCAGGCGCAAGAAACAAGTAAGGCGTCATCCAAGCCCTCAATCGGAGCCTGGACCAGGGAAATTGTTGGCGTGCTTTAACCATTACCTGTTGCTAAGAATCCACAGCAACTCACTGGATTGCGATCGCCATTAATGTTCCATCTGTCAGAACGGTAAGACAAGGTCACTTTTAGTCGAAAGCAATTCATTTGTACTATCTTGTTTGATATAATTGAAGCGATCGCAGTTAGTTTCATTACCGCTAACCTCCTGCAAAAGAAAGATTGGCAATCGCTTGTAGCCCAGAGATTATGTCCTCAATGATTTGAGGATTATCTATTTTATGTCCAAATTCACTTGGAGCATATTCCCATGACTAATCCCTTTTCACAGCACGGTGCCTTTAGTTGGTTTGAACTGATGACCACGGCGCACGATGACGCCAAAGCGTTTTATCGTGAAATGTTTGGTTGGGAACTCGATGACCAACCTATGCCAACCATGCCTGATACACCTTACACAGTCGTCAAAGTGGCTGAGCAAGAAGCTGCTGGAATCATGCCTCTGCTACCCAATATGCAAGGTGTTCCTCCCCATTGGACCCTCTACATTACGGTCAACGATGTCGATGCTTCAGCTAAACAAGTAGAAACGTTGGGCGGCAAGGTACTCATGACTCCCACAGACATCCCGGATGTGGGGCGATTTGCGGTGATTCAAGATCCCCAAGGGGCAACTTTGAATATCATGACTTACCAGATGCCTGCAGCCAGTGGAGATATTTGATCCTCCTCCCTAGACTGACCTGAAACACTGTGGTTAAACAATAAAAGCCAGGGCAATCACGCCCTGGCTTTATTGTTTTGGGCAAAGCTGACCCGATAGTACAGGCCCTCGGCGGCTTATTCGCTGGCCGCGACTTCTCCGGAAGCTAAGCCTGCGTCTCCCTCAACCGAATCACTAGTTGTTCGAGTAGACGCTACCATGACAACCACCTTGCTATCGTCAGCAACGGCTTCAACCCCTTCAGGCAGAACCAACTCGCCAATCTGGAGGGATTCACCCACGCCTAGGTCAGACACATTAACATCAATCACCTCAGGAATATCTCCTGGCGGGCACTTGATAGCTAGATCCGTGATCATGGTGTCGAGGACACCGCCATCATCCTTAACGCCTTTGGCAATGCCTGTATAGTTGAGTGATACCACCACCTCAACAGAATCTTGGGAAGCAATGGAGAAAAAGCTCAGGTGGTATAGAACGCCTTTCCAGGGGTGGGACTGGACTTCTCGAATCAGTGCCTTGCCCTTCCACGGCATATCAGGCACATTCACACTCACTAGAGTGTTATTAATCGCCGCATCACGGACTAAGAACTCCGCCTCGCGGGTGTTTACAGTCAACGCCACAGACTCTGCACCCTGATGGCCGTACAACACGGCTGGCAACCGACCTTCACGCCGGATTGCCTTGGGTTTTTGTTTGGGATCTCGCTTGTTACAGGTAATTGACAGTTCCATAAGAGTTACTCAGCAGTTTCAGAAGGCGGATAAAGGAAAAACGCAGTGCTTAGCATGAGAGAAATTCAGCAACCCAGTAGCCCGAGTTGTTTTGAAACTCATCTAGGCAACCTGGGGGGTGCCGTTTTCATAGAGCAGAGCCCGCTTCGGCCCGTGAATTGGATCCTCCACGATGATGGTCTGATCTCGGCTAGCACCCAAAGACACGATGGCGATTGGGACTTCCATCAGTTCAGCTAAAAATTTGAGGTAATTGAGCGCAGGCTTCGGCAAATCTTCCAAGGAACGGCAATGATCCGTGGGTTCGTTCCAGCCTGGCAGGGTTTTATAAATGGGCTTACACCGCGCAAATTGACGAGCATCGCTGGGTAAGTCCTTGCATTGGTGGCCATCAACCTCATAGGCCACGCAAACTTTAATTTCATCAACCTCATCTAAAACGTCTAGCTTGGTCACGGCTAAGCAATCGAGGCCGTTAATGCGAACAGCATAGCGGCCAATAACCGCATCAAACCACCCACAACGACGCTGTCGTCCAGTAGTTGTGCCAAACTCGGCCCCCCGATCGCAAAGATGCTGTCCCATATCGCCATCGAGCTCTGTGGGGAAGGGCCCTTCACCCACGCGAGTGGTATAAGCCTTCGCAACACCAATCACCCGGTCAATCATGGTAGGGCCAACTCCAGAGCCAATGCAGGCCCCTCCGGCGACGGGATTTGAAGAAGTGACATAAGGATAGGTGCCATGATCGAGATCAAGGAGTGTACCCTGTGCTCCCTCAAATAAAATGTTTTTGCGCTTACGATAAGCGTTGTAAATCGCTAAAGAGCTATCGGCGACATGGGAACGTAACCGCTCTGCATACTGACGATATTCTTCAATCACTGCCTTGGGATCAAGGGGAGGCAGGCCGTAGAGCTTTTCTAAAACAACATTCTTGTAGCTGATAGTCCACTCAAGCTGTTCGCGTAGCGCCTCTAGATCCATTAAATCAATCATGCGGATGCCCGTCCGCTCTGATTTATCCGCATAGGTCGGGCCGATACCGCGCTTGGTGGTGCCAATTTTTTTGTTGCCCCGGCGTTCCTCTGAAGCCTGATCAATCATGCGGTGATAGGGCATGGTGACGTGGGCTGACTCGGAAATCAGCAGATTTTGAGTCGAAATGGATAACCCTTCAAGCTTGTCGAGCTCTTCAATCAGTGCCTTGGGGTCAATAACCGTGCCGTTGCCAATAATGCATTGGGTCTCAGGATAAAGAATGCCGGAGGGAATCAGGTGCAGCTTGAAGGTTTGATCTTTCACCACAACTGTGTGGCCAGCATTGACCCCACCTTGATAGCGCACAACAACATCTGCCGACTTGCTTAACAAATCGGTAATCTTTCCTTTTCCTTCGTCGCCCCATTGGGCACCAATCACAATGACGTTAGCCAAGGTCTTTACGGAGCTAAAGTTCACACAAATGACCATTATCGGCAAGTAAGGCTAACTGTGTCAACCGATTAATTAACAAACCCCTAGACATTCTCACGGAAATTACGCTAGAACAGCTTAACAACTCTTTATGCCTTCTTAAACTGGCAAAGCTATCATCACTTATAAAAGAGGACATTTCTATGAGCTTGTATGCAGAGCTTCATCGTCATCTGGGGGGCTCCGTAGTTCCAAGGGTGCTGTGGCGTTACTTTCAGCGAAATCGCCCGGATATCTCGGATGAGTTTGATACTTACGCTGCCTTTGAAGACTTCTACACGCGCCCGCGCAACACGCTGGCAGAATATTTGGAATTGCACACTTTGGTAGAGAGTGTACAAACCCAAGAAGCGCTACCTTACTTCATTTATCGCTTGATTCGTGGCGCCTACATTTTTGAGAATTTAGCCTATCTAGAACTGCGTTACACCCCCTACTTGAGAACGCCGGAACATTTGTCTCAGTCTGAACGCATTGATAAGATGACTGAAATCATTGAGGTGGTGGGTCGTGCCAGTCAGCAGACTGAGTATCCTATCGTGACGCGGCAAATTTTGTGTATGCACTCGCGCTTGCCCTATGCGGTCAACCGAGCCATTGTCGATCTGGCGGCGCAGTATCCTGACTTTGTTTGCGCCATTGATATTGCTGGCGGCGATGCTCACTATGGTGAACGGCTGGATGAAATTGTGGGGCTTTATCGCTACGCCCGGGAAAAAGGCATTAATACAACCGGGCATGTTTACGAGACCGTTGATGGTTGTTATCCTGAGCTGCTGCCCTATTTGATGCGGATTGGCCACGGTATTCAAATCCCACTGCAGCATCCGGAGTTGCTAAGGGAAGTGGCGGCTCGGGGGCAATGCCTAGAAGTCTGCCCAACGACTTATTTGAAAACGGGAACGTTGCAGGAGATTTATCAGCTTAAGGCGGTTTTCGAACGCTGCCTGGATGAAGGGGTTGATATTGCCATCTGTACGGACAATGCAGGGTTGCATAACGTCCGGTTGCCTTTTGAATATGAAAATCTGCTGACCCAGGATGTCATCGGTTTTAATGAGCTGCGAGCTTGCCAAGCCGCCGCTTTTCGCCACGCGTTTGCTTGGCCCCACACGGATCAACCGTCTTCCTTGTTGACAGATATGCTCAAGATCCAAATGAACGATTTGAAATTGACGGAGAACCCGCGGTAGGCGCAGACTTGCCAACACCGTTCCGCTGGCGTGGGCTGAAGCGTTCGGAAGCGGTTCATCTCTAGTCTGGGTGCAGATTCTTAAGCGTTGGATGTGATTTATTGCTTGGGGCGGATGCTGCGATAGCGATCGCGTCGGATGCCCCCTAATACTGCACGGATGGATTGGGGAGATTCGCCCAGGGTGTTGAGTAGGTGAGATCCCAGTTCTAGCGCAGCCTCAAATTCAGGTTGCACTACTTCTCGGGCGCCTAACTGGGTGAGTATGTCAATTTCTTGGTTAGTGTGGGATCGAGCGATAATGTCTAACCCAGGCGATCGCGCTAGCGCCCGCTGTAATAACAACCGGGTACTGGTGGGATCAGGTAAGGCGATCGCTAAGGCTTTGGCCGTTTCTAGGTGGGTTTTTTCGAGCACCAACTCAGCATCGGCATCGCCAAAGACAAAGGGAATCGCATGACTCCTGAGACGCTGTATAGCCGCCTCACTATTTTCTACAACCAGCACTGGATGGCCCAGGTTTTGCAAAATATTGACCAGCACCTGCCCCACTCGACCATAGCCTGCCACAATGACGTGATCCCGTAAAGTGTCTGGCACGAAGAGCAGCTTGGGAGATTCAAACCGCTCGATATATCGGGTGATTAAGGTGATTTTGCTGACGCGATCGGCCCAACGGGGGGCGACTTTAATCAGCAGGGGGGTGATCAGCAGGGTAATGGCGGTGGTGCCGAGTAATAGAGAATAGCGGCGATCGCCGATCAGCCCGATCTCATAGCCTACCAGGGCTAGCACAAATGAGAATTCACCGATTTGATTGAGGCCCAGGCTCGTCAGAATGGCTGTTTTGAGAGAGTAACCAAAGCGTAATACGATTGGCAAAATAATGATTGCTTTGCCCACCATCACTAAGGCGACTAATCCCAAAATCGGCCCGAAGTCTCGCAGCAATACTTGGGGATCAATCAACATACCGATAGATGCGAAGAACAGACAGGCAAAGGTGTCACGTAGGGGTAATACTTTTGCCAAAGCTTGGTCAGCATAATCGATTTCTGCAATCATTAACCCAGCCACAAACGCGCCCATCTCAATGGAAAGTCCCAAGGCGGAGGTGAGCCAGGCAACTCCAAGGCATAAGGCGATCACGACCAGTAAAAACAGTTCGTTATTTTCGGTAGCGGCTATGGACTGAATGACTCGAGGGACTATCCAACGGCCAGCGATGATCGCCCCTACTAAAAACCCCCCCACCTTTAACAGAGCTAGTCCCAGGGTTGACCACAGCTGACCACTTTGGGTGAGGGCAGGCAAAAAGGCTAGCATCAGACCCAGAGCAAGATCCTGAGCAATTAACAACGCCAACATGATTTGCCCATGTGCCGTATTGGTTTCACCTCGGTCCGTGAGGGTTTTGAGCACCACCGCAGTGGACGATAACGACAGTTCCAATCCCAAAAAGATTCCTTGTACTGGCGAGGCTGCCCAACCCACCAGGGTGCTAATCAATGCCACTAGCCCTGTCGTCAAGCCAATTTGCAGCAGACTCCCCTGGATCGCAATATTTCTCACTCGCTTGAGTTCTGCCAAGGAAAACTCTACGCCCAGGGCAAACAGCAAAAACGCCACACCAATTTCGGCTAAGCCCTGAATTTGCGCTACGTCTTGCAATAGCTTGAGGCCATAAGGCCCAACGATTAAGCCGCTGGCTAAATAGCCGAGTAATGCGGGTTGCCCTAGGCGGTGAGAGGTATAGCCTCCTAGAGCAGATGCCCCCAGAGCAAGCGTGACGTCGAGAATGAACTGATTTTCAGCAGACATAAACCACAGTGCAAAGAGAGGACTGAAATCAACGGGCAGTCGTCATTGGTTTTACATCGGGGCTAGCCTGAGAGGATAGCTCGAAGGTAACAACTTTAGAATTCCAGGGAGATGTTACCCGACTCGATCGGTTAATTCTGATTGATCAATCCAATCTCGGTTAATTCTGATTGATCAATCCAATCTCGGTTAATTCTGATTGATCAATCCAATCTCGGTTAATTCTGATTGGTCAATCCAATCAAGGACTCGATTCCAAGCCCACCACGGGTCGCGATCGCCCACCTGTTGCTGCCCCTGATCACTACTGAGATAGCCCACATGACCACCATGGTGGGTTAATACGAGGTCTATGACCGGATTCTCGGCGCACAGTTTCTGCAATTCAGGAATAATTGTTGGATCAAACAGCGGATCGTCTTGGGCATAGAGAATTAATGTTTTTTTCTGTAAGTTGGGGAGAATTGGCAATGCACTGCTGGCGTTGTAGTAATCCTCTACCGACTCAAACCCCAATCTGGGAATCACGAGCTCATGGTCAAATCCCCAGATACTATTGGCCCGCGCGATCGCGGCCGGATCAATATCGTCAGGATGATAGCCACGCAGTTGCTGGGCTAAGCGTTTGAGTTCTGCCGCGATCGCCTTTTCCACATACTTGCCCACGGGATGAGCCATGAGATATTGCAGGGATCGATTGGAGTCTAAACTGGGACATACCACCGCTCCCCCAGCAATGTCATCCTCTTCCAGATTAACTGCGTCATCAAGCGTCTGGGCGGATTTAATTCCCCAGAGTGCCAACTGCCCCCCCAAAGAATAGCCCACCACCCAAAACGGTGCCGGATAACCCATGGCTTTGGCCTGAGCCGCAATCCGGACGAAGTCTTCCCCTTCATAAAGGCCATCGGAGGTCAGCGTCGGAGACAGGGTCGCCGTTTTGCCATGGGCCCGCCAGTCAAACAGCACTACAGCATAATGTCGCGCGATCGCTTTGCGACCCAGGATCTTCAGAAACCATTGGTTATCTAAATTCCCCGTAATCCCATAGGTGCCAATAATGGTGCCCTTACAGGCGGCTTCAGGTTTGGCCAAAATGCCGTAAATCGGCACATCACTTGCCCCTGTGAAAACCTGTTCTTCGTAAGTCGGTTCTGGGTCAACCGTCTGCGATCGCCAGGTGCGATTTGCCACCCAGGCAAAATAGAGGGTCATGGCAAACCCATTGCGCAAAAACCAAGGCGCGACGTAAGGCGGAGCAGTGTAGGTGGGCATAACCTCTGGCAATAGAGTCTGACTTCTTTACTGTAAGCAATCTTGAGCGATGGGGCAGCGGCAGTGGGGGAGTGATGGGGTTAGGCATCCCCACCCCATCACCCACTAAACTAGAATCAAACCACCCCATCCCCACGCCATGACCAGCACCCTTGTCTCCCCCACTCAGCAAAACTGGCAGCCTATTGTCAAAGACTTTGAAGCCGAACTGGGACGCGACAGCGTGATTCAGCGTCAGGAGGAGCTACTGGTCTATGAATGCGATGGCTTGACCAGCTATCGTCAACGGCCTGCAGTGGTGGTGTTACCGCGCAGCACGGCAGAAGTGGCGGCGGCGGTCAAAATCTGCGATCGCTATCAGGTGCCCTTCGTCACTCGGGGCGCTGGGACAGGATTGTCTGGCGGGGCGCTGCCCATTGAAAATTGTGTGCTGATCGTCACGGCTCGGATGAATGAGGTGCTCGATCTTGACCTGGAAAATCAGCGGGTGGTTGTGCAGCCGGGGGTGATTAATAACTGGGTGACCCAAGCCGTTAGCGGGGCTGGGTTTTATTATGCGCCAGATCCCTCCAGTCAGAGTGTCTGTTCCGTGGGGGGGAACGTGGCCGAGAATTCTGGTGGCGTTCACTGTTTAAAGTATGGCGTCACCACTAACCACGTGTTGGGGCTGAAACTGGTATTGCCCAATGGCGACATCGTAGATGTAGGTAGCCCCGTGCCGGAAATGCCGGGGTATGACCTAACGGGGTTATTTGTTGGCTCTGAAGGCACGCTGGGCATTGTCACCGAAATTACCCTGCGCATTCTCAAATCGCCAGAGTCGATTCAGGTATTGCTGGCCGACTTCACCAGCGTTGAGGCAGCAGGGGCGACGGTATCTGACGTCATTAGCGCAGGCATGATCCCGGCTGGGATGGAAATGATGGATAACTTCAGCATCAATGCTGTCGAAGACGTGGTGATGACTGACTGCTATCCCCGTGATGCTGAGGCCATTTTGCTGATTGAAATTGATGGTCTAGCAGGGGAAGTGGCCGCTAGTCGCGATCGCATTGAAACAATCTGCCGCCAAAACGGCGCACGTCACGTCACCAGCGCCACCGATCCAGACGATCGACTTAGACTGTGGAAAGGGCGCAAAGCTGCCTTTGCCGCCATGGGCAAATTGAGCCCCGACTACTACGTGCAAGACGGGGTAATCCCTCGGACTCAATTGCCCTATGTGCTCAAAGAAATTGCCGCCCTTGGGGAACAACACGGCTATCGAGTAGCCAATGTGTTTCATGCGGGAGATGGCAACCTGCACCCGCTGATTCTCTACAACAACAGTTTGCCAGGGCAGCTCGAAGCCGTGGAAGCCCTGGGGGGTGATATTCTCAAGCTATGTGTGAAAGTAGGCGGCAGCATTTCTGGAGAACACGGCATCGGTGCAGACAAACGCTGCTACATGCCGGATATGTTTAGCGAAGCTGATCTAGAAACAATGCAGTGGGTACGAACAGCGTTTAACCCCAAGGGATTGGCAAACCCCACCAAAATCTTCCCGACCCCGCGTACCTGTGGAGAAGGCGCACGCACATCGGTTGGTGAAAAGTTTACGACGATCGAACGATTTTGAATCTTGCAGCTTTTAGGTAACTGATGCCTAAATCGAGTCAGCGATCTGCTCAATTACGCGTGATTACTTTGGGGATCGTGATTTGCTTGGTGGCAGGTAGTTTGCTGCGCGTTATCGGTTTGGAGACCAAGATCTTTTGGATCGATGAGGTTTTCACGGGGGTGCGCATTGCTGGGTTTACGACAATTGAAGTCAGCGCTGATTTAACGGCAAAATCACAACTTACGGCGGCATCGTTGGATCAGTTTCAATATCCCAATCCAGAGAAAACGGCCCTCAATACGCTGACAGGGCTGGCCACCGAAGAACCCCATTTGCCGCCCCTGTATTTTCTACTAACTCGCTGGTGGACGATGGGATTACCTAAGGCGATCTGGGCGATTCGGAGTTTTTCTGCCTTAGTCAGCGTGCTGTCTCTGGGGTTGATGTATTGGCTGGGGCGATCGCTATTCCAATCTGCTTTCACAGGTGCGCTGGCTGCTAGCTTAATGGCGGTTTCTCCGTTTCATTGGATTTACGCCCAAGAGGCTAGACCCTACAGTCTTTGGGGTGCTTTGATTCTGTTGTCGAGTGCATGCTTGCTGCAGGCTTGGCGACGTCAACGATGGCAAGCTTGGGGGCTTTACACCCTCGTAACTGTGGCCATGCTCTACACTTTTCTCTATTCGATTTGGGTAGTGTTGGCTCAAGGGTTGGCAATCGTTTGGCTATCGATGGGTGAAGCGCAAACGGGTCAGCGATTAAAGGCATTTTTTGTTGCGGTGGCGATCGCAGTTTTTGGCTTTTTACCCTGGTTGATCACGCTGGGTCAACACTGGCAAACTGGGTTGCAGTTTGCTCAATGGCAAAGAACTGCACCCACAGGCGGCTTTGGGGGATTGATGCTGACATGGGGGTTACACCTGTGTCGCCTATTTGTCGATTTTGAAGCCACTTATCCTTTTAGCTGGGGGCAATTATTTCCTTACGGTCTGCTGGTTTTGGCCAGTGTGTTGCTAACAGGCTATGGCATCTACCAGGTTTGTCAAACAGCACCGTCCTCAATCACTCGATTTTTGTTGCCGCTGATTGTTGTGCCGATGCTGGCATTGATTTTGCCGGATATGCTGCTGGGCACGCAGCAATCTAGTGCGACGCGATATTTTATGCCGACGTTGTTGGGGATTGAGTTGGCTGTGGCGTATGCGCTGGCGACCCAGTTACAGCGGGAGTTTCATGCCAAAAGGGGAGCCCGTTTAGGCCGCTTGTTGATCGGTGGGCTTTGGATTTTGGGATTAGTGGCTTGTTTAACAGGCAGCTTGGGGCGAACAACTTGGGGTAAAAGTGGAGGCTATATTCCTTATGTTGCGGCGGCGATCAATCGTACTGAAGCGCCGATTGTGATCAGTGATGTGGATCTGTGGATTGTTTCGTTGGCCCATGAGTTAGAGAATGACACTACGATCGCGGTATTTAACAGTGTCCAAGCACCACCACCCTTGCCGACTGACTACACCCACTATTTTCTCTATGGTGTGCCGGAAACTACTGCCCAAACCTTGACTCAAGCTGGCTACCGCCTCACTCACTTTGAAGGCTTGGATCAAGTCCCGATTTGGTGCCTGTATCCTGACGGATATTCCATTACTCCTTGTCCTCCTCAATAAACTGAGACTATGCCGACGACTCTGGCTTTGATCGCCCACGATGGCAAGAAAGAAGACATGGTGGCCCTAGCCCGGCGCTACAAAGACGTGCTGGCCCGCTATGACCTAATTGCCACGGGTACCACCGGGCAGCGGATTCACCAGGCCACTGAACTACCTGTGCAGCAAATGCTTTCAGGGCCACTAGGAGGAGATGCTCAGATTGCGGCGCGGGTGGCAGATAAAACGGTGCTGGCGGTGATTTTTTTGATCGATCCGCTCTACGCCCAACCCCACGAACCTGATATTCAGGCACTCTTGCGAATTTGTGAAGTTCATAATGTGCCCTTTGCTACCAACATTGCTACCGCGGAAATTGTGCTCAATCAGTTTGCCCGGCAGCGAATTGCTCACCTGATTTTCAATCCCGTTTCAGGCCAAGGTAATGCCCAGCAAGAGGTACTGCAAATTCGTCAACTACTAGACCCCAGGATGCATTTAGCCATCCACTTCACTACCCCTGAGACAGATGCCAAGACGCTGGCTGAGAATGCGATCGCGGCTGGTGCTGATTTATTGATTGCGTCTGGTGGTGACGGTACGGTCTCGGCGGTTGCGGGTGCCGTTATGGAAACCGATATTCCCCTCGGGGTGATTCCCCGAGGCACAGCCAATGCGTTTTCGGTGGCTTTGGGGATTCCCACTAATTTAAAGGCGGCCTGCGAAGTCATTTTGGCTGGGATTCCCGTCAAGGTTGACGTAGCGCGCTGTAATGGGCGTCCGATGATTTTGTTGGCGGGCATCGGTTATGAAGCCGACACCATCGAAAAAGCCGATCGAGAATTAAAAAATCGGTTTGGTGCTTTAGCCTATATTCTCTCGGGGATTCAGCAGCTTAATGAGCAGGAGCTATTTCAAACAGCGCTAGAAATTGACGGCGAAAACCGAGATTTTGCTGCAGGAGCCGTCACCATTGCCAATGTAGCCCCACCGACTTCGGTCTTAGCTCAAGGGTTTGGCCGTGTGATTGCCAATGATGGATTGTTAGATGTGACGATCACCACCGCTGAAACATCATTACAAACGGTCAACACACTGCTGAGCTTGTTTGGCTCGGCCTTGATTAAAACGGTACCCGAACGAGAAGATATGGTAGCCCTGCGAACTTCTCGCCTACACGTCAGCACCACTCCACCGCAAAAGGTAGTGCTCGATGGCGAAATTGTGGGGACCACCCCGGTTGAAATTGAATGCGTACCCGATGGCTTAACAGTGCTGCTGCCCAAAGTCCCAGAAGAACAGATTGCCCCAGCATCTGATACCGATGAGTCGCACGGATAGGACTCTAAAAGACAACTGCAGGGTGCTCTCACACACAGTTCCGATTGGATGCCAACTAGTATGCAACCAATATAAAAGCCCTGGCATTAGCCAGGGCTGGTTCACTCGACTCGTCAATTCACTCAACTCAGGTCTCTAGCACTATGCTCTTGACTAGCCTAGGGAAAGAACCTCAAACCATTACTGGGCAATCGCGTTGCTGTTAAACGCATCACCGCTGTAGGCAGGTACGCGATCGCGATAGTCAGTCTCAGTGCCAGTTACGATTGTCGCAATCTGCTCAAATGAATCGGAGTTCCAGTTGCGTTCATGGATGGGCTTAGATTGCTCACCTCGAAAATAAACCTGGGTGCCAATTACGGCAGCAGCGACCCAACCAATCACAAGTAGTGTAATCAAAACAGCCATTATTTTTCTCCTAGTTTACGGGGAGTCTACAGAATCGTTGATTACTAGCTACACAAACCATGCATGGCTTGAATGATCCAATCGAGGATGGCTTTGTATCAACTTGTAAACAAATATAGCTATTTTGTTACAAAGCGTCAAGTCTGCTTGACAAAATCTTGTCTAGTCACTATTGACTTACGCTGTGCCTCGTTTTCTGTCTCGGCCCATTTGAGAAATTAGCGCAAAAAACAGCCCCCCCGACACACCTTGGGGAGGCTGTATAGTGCGCTGTATGAGGAACTTTGCATTCACTTCAAAGTATGGTCGCTGTGCTTGTCAATGACGTGAAGGCGATATGACACGTCCATGACAATTTTTCTACACCTAGTGTCACCTAACCTTCATCGTGATGTCACACCCCTGCCATCTGGTGCTGGCAACCTATAAATAGAGCATCTAGCAATGTTCCTCACACACAGATAGCAGCCCGTTAGCGGGCTGCTTTTTTAATGGGACGACAGGCGACAATCCCTCTGTGTCTAGGTTGTAGACAGCTACTCAAAGGCTCTAAAGGCGATCGCGATTCGTCTACCTTGGTGTTTCTTGAATGCTGGGACTTCGTGGATCCAGGCCAAATTTGTCCGATAGGGCATGATGAAAACGACGCCGTGATCTGTCGGAAAGTCCTGGTAGCCCTTACGTTGCCAGGGTCGCAACCGAAAGACTCTAGATTGTCCTAGAGAAATCGTGACAATAGGTGCACCCGCAACCATATTCTGGGTGCTATCGCGATGCTTGCCGATGTAATGACCAAGCCGCCCGTCATACCAGGTCACAAGGATGCCGTTGAGGCGGGCATCGATGGTGGCTTTTGCCCATTCCCAGATTGGATTAGCCGGTTCAGGTACGGGCAAAGCTGAGGTTGTGACGCCAGCGTAACAATAGGGTTTGTTGTAGGACTGCTCCCAGCGTGGGGTTTTGATCGTGCGACCGTGGATTTTAATTTGGTTGTAGTTTTCAGGGTGCAGCGCCCAGAATTCTTCGAACTGCTGCTCGTTAGCTAAGAACTTATCGGGTAATCTGCCTTGCCATAGGCAATGCTGAGCGTCTAAGGTATGACGCTGAAATCCAGCGTAAATGGGGTTACTCAAACCTAGAGTTGCCCTCCTGATTAGGCGATTGCAGTTGCTTTAACAATATGTGCTGGTGCATTAAATGCGACCGAACCATCAGCAAGAACAAATTTCGATCTCATTGTTATGACACACAGATTAATTGTTCAGGAGACAAACAGAGGCCCTTGTTCAATCACTTTCCACCGGATGCTATCCCATTGATAAGTAAGTGTCTGAAAACTGGCGGCTAATGGTGATTCATAGTCAACATATTGAATTTGGATACGGTTATTATCCAGAAATTGAAGCCGGTATTGAAAGAAAAAGCCATTTGAATAATTCTTACCTTTTCCGTTATCCACAATGTGGCCCGCAGGAATGTCTGCTTTCCTCTCGTAGACCGTATACTTTTTCTTGAGATAGCCGAGCACAGTGGTTCTCAACCTGTTCTCTGTTTCATTTGCCGATAATGGAAACAAAACCCAAGAGAACTGAGTTCCTTCGACCCAGTGCAGATGCTCAGGGGTGTGATTAACGATCTCGCCTGCAAGCAACTCAATCTGCATGGTTGATAATTCTGGATTACTGCTGCCGTACATCACCACAACGCTAAAGAACATACATCCTACCGCCATGGTAACCGAACCTTTGAGGTAAGCTAACGTACCAAACGATTTACCATAATTACCGTATCTTTCACCATTAAGGCTTTGATGACCTTGCTGCTTTGGGCAAACCTCTTATCCTGTGTGGCTTGAAAAAGTAATTGAGGTTCGTGTGCATTACTCATCAAAGTAATGGATTGTACGGATCTGGTGAGGAAAGTTATAGATGTAACATGGCCGATCCAGAACTTATGCTGGATTAAACAGATGGCGATCGCCCCATTTGAACCCTTGCCAAATCAGGGCGTCGACCAAAGAATCCTGCCATCAGATGTAATGCTAAGCGTCGCAACGGCACTAGGGTTTGCAGCACGACAATACCTAGACGTCGAACCGCTACTAACGGTAACCACTGATTAGAAAAGCTGCGATTGAGGAAATCTGTCAATCCCAACACTGCCCAGTTTTCGCGCCGACGCCAGCGATCGTAACGCTTCAGCACGGTCGTACTGCCTAGATCGGTCCCCTGTCTATTTGCGGTTTGCAAGACCTGCGCTAGGGCTGCCGCATCGCGGATACCCATATTTAAACCCTGTCCACCCACCGGATGGCAGCAGTGAGCCGCATCGCCAATCAGTGCCAATCGCGATCGTGTGTAAGCGCGACTCTGCATCAACTGTACCGGAAACAGCAGCGGTTCACTCACCAACTCAAGCCGCCCCATTTGACTGCCATAGCGCCGTTCTAATGCCGTCATGAATTGGGACTTTGGTAACTGCATTAATGCCTGGGCCTCAGCATGGGGGGCCGTCCAAACAATCTGACAGTGGCCGTTGGGCAGTGGCAAAATCGCAAAGGGGCCGCTGGGCCAAAACCGCTCGTAAGCCTTATTTTCGTGAGGCTTTTCGGGTGCTAATACAGCGGTAATGCACGACTGCCAATATCGCCAACCTAAGGTCGGAATGTTAGCCTCCTGCCTCAAGGGCGATCTGGCCCCATCTGCGGCTACGACGAGCTGAGTTCGCAGCGATCGCGGTTGGCCGTCCCGCTCAACAGTAAGCTCAACCCAATCAGGCTGATAGTCAACCTGGGTGACGCGGGTTGTACTCAGATAGTCAACTGTGCCACTTTGCTGGAGTCGTCTCTGGAGTGCGCCCATCAATACTGAGTGTTCCGCCGCGTAATAAACCGCGTCTCTCCCCAAATCTTGAGGGCAAAACTCCACTACCCGGCCAAAGTCAGCATCGGAAAGCTGTACTCGTTTGAAATGGGTAACCGCTGGGCCAATCTCAGACCATAGATCCAAGCCCTTGAAAATATCAGCAGACAGGGGTGACATGGCATAGGCCCGCCGCCGAGCCGCCGCTGCTTCCAGGGTTTGAGCTTCGATCACAGCGACGCTCAAGCCAGAATGCTGTAACCCACAGGCTAAGGTCAAGCCCACAATGCCGCCCCCGACAATGGTTAAATCGTAGTCGAGGCAGGCGGCAGAAATGAAATCAGGTCTTGTTTCAGGCGAATGCTCCCTGGAGCGGAGAGAACCCAGCGGTGATGTCAAATTAAAGGTCATTTTGTGAGATTAATATCCCCAGGGCCATGAAAGAATAGCCAGACTGACCCAGGCTGTTTGTTTATAAAGCGCATTTAAGCGGACGAGAGGTTGATGCTTGAACCATTCACGCATATCTTATTGTGACGCGATCGCCCCTGGCTTTGCAACGTCAGCATTACGTCCGTTAGGGGGACAACGTGATGGTTTGCCCTGTTTCGGCAGAACGGCGGGCAGCATCGGCTACTTCCAGAGCATACAAACTCTCTTCGGGTTTGATGTAGAGCGGGGTATTGTTTTCGAGGTGATCGAGCACCATTGTTGTATCGCGAACAAAAAGGCCGTGGCGGGGGGCAACTGCAATGGGGTGCTCGCCTTCGGCATTGATTAACACACCTTGGTCTTTATCAAACAGCAACGTCCCCTGGGAGCCTTGAATTTCTAAGGTGCGAGTAGATTTCCACAGGCGATCGCCCTTCCCGTAGACCACATCAGCTATCGGCCCAGAGGCAAAGGTCACTTGGGCACTACACAAACACGTATCAATGACGTCCTGATCTGTCCTATAAACCTGGTTTTGGCAAGCCACTGTCGCCACCCGACCAAACAAGTTTGTCAATCGATGCACCCGCGACAACGCACCCATTAAGGGAAAGCCAAACAGCCCTGGGTCGTAGGTCCACTTGCTAGGTGCTGGATGCTGGGGACTGATTGTGGCATAGCGCACATAAACGGGTTGCCCCACTGCATTGATGTGGGCTTGTACTGTCTGGTGTAGGCTCCCCAAGAGTTCAATGTGCTCAATGTGCAGCAGCTTGTCCGTTTGCCGCGCCAAAGTGACCAACGATTCAGCCAACTCAAAATCCAGCGCTAGGGGATATTCCACCACGACGTGCTTACCCGCTTGTAAGGCACCCTGTACGGCTTTGCCATGGTCGCGATTTGCCGATGCGATCGCGACTAGGTCAATATCAGACCGCTCAATCAAACTCTGCCAACTGGCTTCTGCTGTCGCACCGTAGCTTGCAGCCAATCCCTCTGCTGAGGCTAGACGGTGCCCAGCGGTGGCAACAACCTGCGATCTGGAATCGGCATGAAAAGCAGCTGCTCTAGCCTTGGCCACATAACCCGTGCCAATTAACCCTACCCGAAGCGTTTCTTGACTCACTGAAATATCCCAATCAATTTACAGTACTTGCTCAAACTACTGTAAATACATGAAGTAAAAATACTAATCTCAATCCATTCTCATTTTAGACCCTTCAAAAGCCCATTTTAGGGTGGGGCTTTTTTAATCAAATTCATAAACCAGGCAGAGCATAAGCAAAGCTTATGTTAAATTTAATTATTGATAATATAAATCTGGGTTGACTTTCATCAGATAGTCTTGAGACATCTAAATTAAAACCCTCAAACCCTAATGAAGCAGGCATTTTCATAAAATACAGGGTTGATCGACCTATAAGTAAATCAAGCAAGACTCAATCTGTTTGATTACGAATCCCGTTCACCAAGACCTGCGATAGATGACACAGATATCGGGTTTTCCCGTAGTATCGAAAATGGAGTTTGCCATTAAAAATGCTTCGCTAGTTTAGAGTTTTCTAACAGCGTGTTTCTGTCAATGGCCAACTGATATGTTTCGACTAAACGAGAGGATATTAGCATGGCATCTTATAAAGTCACCTTGGTAAATGAGGCAGAAGGTCTCAACACAACGATTGAAGTCCCCGATGATGAGTACATTCTTGATGCGGCTGAAGAGCAAGGTATTGATCTGCCTTACTCCTGCCGAGCAGGGGCTTGCTCTACCTGTGCTGGCAAGATTACTGCGGGTGGCGTTGATCAATCTGATCAATCCTTCTTGGATGATGACCAAATCGAAGCGGGCTACGTATTGACCTGCGTTGCCTACCCCACTTCCGACTGCACTATCCAAACTCACCAAGAGGAAGCGCTCTACTAGAGCCCTGATTGCATTTTGAATTAGTATGGAGGCGTTTCTGTGGAAGTGCCTCTATTTTTTATGGATTTTGGTGGGGTGCAACCTCTCAGATCAGGTTAAAGCGGGCTGCAACTTGGGGCAATTGCCACCAAGGTACTTGGGGATAGGTATGGTGCTCGTGATGATAGCCAAAATGGTAACAGGTTAGCAGTGAGACCAACCAGGTCAGCTGTTTATTGGGGTTCCGGTAGGGTTGATAATGGCGTCCTTTTACCCCACGATGCGGTAAAAACGTCCCAAAATAGAACAGTTGCAGCGAACTCAAAACTAGCGGCAGTGCCCAAAACAGCAGCAGGTTGAGTGGGCAAATTTGGCCAAGATAGCTGATGCCACCGACGGTGACAGCCAATCCCGTGAACTGTTGCCAGCTCCAATATTTCCCCATGAAGTTTAAGTACCAAGGAATAAAACGGGAATCACGACCGTTATGAAAATCGGGATCTAAGGCACATTCGGGATAGCGATGGTGGAGCCAGTGTTTGCGAACTAACTGTTTGTAGGGAAACAGGGCATAGGCATAGGCCGCGATCGCACCTAATTGATGATTAATCCGCAAATTAGACGGATAGACCACCCCATGCATGGCATCATGGGCCGTAATAAATAACCCCGTCTTCAAAAATGTTTGTCCTAAAACGGAAACTGGGATCAGCAGGCAGGTTGAGGTAGATAGGGGAGTGGTCAACAGCCAGACCAAACTTGCCAACCAAATGCTCAAAATGATTAGCGCGATCCAAACACCTGTGGCACAACTCTGTCCTTGATGACCAACCGTTGCAGTACTCCTGGCATTGTTGAATTGGGGCATCACCATCAATGTCGCGCTACA
This sequence comes from Cyanobacteria bacterium P01_A01_bin.123, assembly GCA_039815185.1. Lineage (GTDB taxonomy): Bacteria > Cyanobacteriota > Cyanobacteriia > Phormidesmidales > Phormidesmidaceae > JBCBZT01. Next base: position 22,195 of record JBCBZT010000014.1, read on the forward strand.
TCCGCGAGAGCGCCGAAACCTTAGCGAGTTTATCTGCTGCCAATCCTTCTAGTTCATCTAAAGAGAGCAAACCATCTTTAAGCAGCATGGCAAATGCAAAAATCAGTGACGATTCTCGATCATCGTACTTACCGTCGATGTCATGCCTGCGGGCACTCAGAAAGTCGTGCAATTGCCAAATATCCTCAGCTTCTGCTAACGCTGTTGCCTGTTCACGCACTTGTTCCAACAGCACCCTAATTTCTCGTCCGTAGGCCCGCTTAAACACGTCCTGAGCCAAAGCTTTTTCTTTAGCAGACCATCCGAGCTGATTCTGTTGCATTGCTAAAACTAAATGAGAACTATGTATACTTTTGTATCGTAACATAATTCTTAAGGTGCTACGGCGCTGGGAATAGTGTTGCTCAGGCCCTGAAACGTCAGGGCTCAAGGAAAACTGAGGAATGTTGAACGAGGAGAATGGGCTTATTGGCACCGTTCACCAAACGTCAACAGGATCGCCAAAGCTGAGCGCCCTAGAAGTACGCCCAGCTTTGGATCGTAATGAATTGGCATTACCGCCAATATGGCTTAGCACAAGCGAGACAAAAGCTGATCGTTACCTAAGCGCTATATGTGCCTATCGCACCAGATTCAGGAGTTCCTTGGGAGAAGCCAATAAGTCGATGGCAACAAAGAAGATTTTGCCTTCAGGGTTGAGCAAGAATCGCCAGGCAATGTTCATCCCTACACTTGCACCAAACCAGGGGGTCTGGCATTTCCCTGTAACTTTGATTTGAGTGTAGCCATCATCGGCGGGTTCAGAAACCCCGCGCTCAGGGATGAGTTTGAGATTTTGGCATTCTTCTCTCAGAAATCGCAGCACGGCCTCTTGACCGATGATAGGCTTGCGGAAGGGAGGTTGCAAAGCACCATCGGGGGCAAAGAGCTTGACCAGAGCATCAAAGTCGTTGGCATTCAGGTTGTCCATGTAGCTTTGGACTGTGTCATTGGTAATTCCTTCGATCTTTACCTTAGTCCGCTCGTTCATGTTCTGGGGGGGAACCACAGGTTCAGAGACGCGGTTGTAGCTGCCCAGCTTGTTTACGTCGTACCCCATGTCTACTACGGCATTGCGCAACACTGTAATTTGTTGCCCCGGATCAAGATTACGAATGGCCTGAAGTACCGCAGCCGCATTGGCAGAAAGGCGATACCCTTCAGGGATTGGAGCAATGGCACCCGTATTCATGCCTTCTCCAAGCTGGTACCAGAAGCCCAGTTTGATGTTGGGGGACCAAACGGCATAGGTTCGACCAATCGGTGTATCTGCCCGATTTGCTAAATCGCACATCGTTTGCGACTGTTCTTGAGGTGTCATTTGCCGAATTTCCTCCAGAGTTTTTTCGGCAAATTGCATGTTGGCAGCCCCTGTCGCAGCTGGGGTAATCGAGCTACCCATCTCAAGGTACGCAAACCAGATCAGGGCAAGCTGATCTTCCGCACTCAGTTGGGCAAATCTGGCAATCGTTGCCGGTACGCTATCGGCTGATAACGTATTGGGGAAAATGCTCCGGGCTGAATCGATGGTAAACGGCATGTTCAAACCTTGATATAGTTCAAAAGTACAGAGTCAATAGTCCGCAACAAAAATTAACTCTATGGTGACATGATGACTTAAATAGCTCCATAGGACAACCGGGAAGGCTCAGTTTGAGCCGGAAAAAGCAGAGAAAATATTAATGGAAGTCATTAATAATGGCTCTACCCAAATCAGCAGCATTGATGATTTGAAGCGGGCTATCGATGTCTAGCCTCCATGGCTGGTGGCGGTAGCTGATGGATAAGTCTTTGGAATCAAGACAGAAAAGGGTTTGCTAAGCTGAAGACGCCCTGATGTGTAGTATTTAAGACTTGCCTGTATGCACTGGCTACTTTCGGGCCCGCTAACGGTTGAAACGGTTTCTGTTCCAATTCGAGGGTTGCCGCCAGCATTACAAGGTCTGCGGCTGGTACAGCTCTCTGATTTTCACTACGACGGTGTGCGCCTATCTGAGGCGATGCTGAGGGCCGTCATCGCCCGAACCAATGCGCTCACCCCAGACTTGGTCGTGCTCACGGGGGATTTTGTTACCCATGAACCCGAGCCTATTTATACTTTGGCACGTAAGCTGAGACAAATTGAAAGTCGATACGGCACCTACGCTATTCTAGGCAACCACGATCTTTTTATGCCCGTGTCTCGTCAGGTGATTACTCAGGCCCTAGAGCGGGCGAAGATTCAGGTGCTTTGGAACGCGATCGCCTATCCGGTTGGCCCCGACTTACCCCTAGTCGGCATGGCCGACTTTTGGTCAGGTGACTTTCACCCAACCCGAGTGTTTGATCAACTCGATCCTGATTTGCCCCGCTTAGTGTTGTCTCACAACCCAGACACTGCTGCTGTGCTGAAGCCCTGGCGGGTTGATTTGCAATTGTCGGGGCATACCCATGGTGGTCAGATTGTGTTGCCAGGATTGGGGGCAGCTCCCCTGGTGTTGAGGCGATTTCGTCCCTATGTTCCCCGCTGGATGAGGGAACATATCCCGTTCATGAGTGACAGATGTGTCCGCGTTGTGCGCCATTGGGAATGGGCTCAGGGCTTACATCGGGTGGGAGAAAACTGGCTCTATGTAAATCGCGGATTGGGTACCTATGCCCCGGGTCGGCTTTTTTGTCCCCCCGAGTTGACATTGTTGACTTTGGTGAGGGCCTAACGAAAACCAGTTGAACAAAAACCGGGTTGCTCATCCATGGGGTTTGGTCAAATCAAGCTGCTTTTGTCAGAAACCCGGTTGCTAGATTGAGCTTTGGTGTGTCTACTCGCGAGTCAAATATTTAGTCAAAATTGCCATGACCTCGCCGGGGCGTCCCGTGGGTAGGGGTTTGCTCCAGCTGTTGGGTTCTGAGTGACCGCGTTTGTGCAAGTTGAGAATCTCTGAGCGCACCCCTTCAAGGGAACCCAGCAAAATATGACGAAGGGGTTCACGGGTAGGTAAAGTTTCGGCAGCAGAAACTGTGGGCGCAGATGCGTCCTGACTGGAAGATTGGAACATTTTGAATTTAGACCTTTAGAGGAGTGTATAGGTTTGGGGCATTGCATAAGGCACCGATTAGCGGCAAATGCTTTGCTAGAGCAACAATGGGCATCGCAACCGCACAGCGCCTCAAAAAGCGTTGTAATAGTTGCGATGAAAGAACAAAGATGCTTAAGAGTATGCCTGATCGCATATCCTATGATGACCGTTGAACGGACAAAAGTCAAGTGAGCTTATGATTGTTCTGCAGGAACGTGATCTGAAGGGGGTTGAAAGTTTGCTTGCTTGGCAATCAGCTCTAGAAACTTGAGTTTAGAGCGGTCGGGATCGTAAACCCCGTTTTCCCACTCGCTCACCGTTTGGCGGCGAACGCCTAGTTCTTCGGCAAATTGGGCTTGGGTCAGCTTCATATGTTTGCGCAGGGCTTTGATGGCGTCTTGGTGCCATACAATTTCGCCGTCGGTTTTGCGCTCGATATGATAACTTGCCTCGAATTTATGGAAGGTAACCGTCTGTTGCTCCAAATCAACAGCGTTGACCTGATATGCGGCACTAATCCAAGCTCCCGCTTGCAGAGCACTGGCACTGTCTCGGTTACTCCACCAGTTTCTTTTGCTGCGGGCTGAAGTCGGTAGGGGTTTATCTATGATGGCTTCAATCTCAGCGAAAGTCAGCGCTGTTTCGGGGTGTTGACAGCGCTGTAAATGCTCAAATAGAGGATAGTACTTGCTGCCCGGTTTGATCGTCATAAAAGGTCGGCAGCGGATTGCGCTTCAAGGTTTATGGCCAATAGCACCTCTGGCTGTGACTGCTGGAATTGTACTGTGAGATTTGGTTCGGGGGGGAGGGGGGAGGGAGAGATGAGGGAGGGAGAGATGAGGCAGGGGGAGATGGGGGAAGGGGGGGATTAGAGACGATTTGGCCAAAAAAACTCCCTGACTGTTGCCAGGGAGTTGACGTGTGTGTTGCAGATTCACTAAACAGGAGAGAGTCTCATGGTCTGGTACAGCTGCATTCAGCCGCCACAGATGCAGTCACCGTTGGGCTTTGAAAGGCCGATTAGGTTTGTGCTTTTTGGGATTAGCCATAGCGTACCCAAGCAGATGGTGCGATCAACATCTGCCCTCAAGCTTCTTCTAATCCACGATTTTGTAACAGACGTTTGCGGCGTTGGCGGGCGATCGCTTGCAGATTAACCGTGCGGTCGGTTTCGTCTACAATCTCTCCGGTCAAGACTTCTAGCACATCTTCTAAAGTGACCACCCCAGATACGCCCCCGTATTCATCTACCACCACCATCAAATGGGCACGGGCGGCTTGAAAGGTTTTGAGTAAATGATCTGCCCGTTCACTTTCTGGAATGAACCGCGCCGGACGGACAAAATGCTTTACGGGTTCTGCGCCGCGCCCGCGCACTAGGGCAATCAGCAGCTCATCTTTGAGTGTCAGTCCGGCAATGTGATCAATGTCGGCTTCGATGACCAAGATGCGAGTATGCTGAGAGGCAATGATATCTTCTTGCAAATCTTGAAGCCGGGCATCTCCGGGAATATAGGTGAGGGCCACGCGGGGGGTCATCAGCGCTGAAGCTGGCAAGTCGTTGAGTTGAAACACGCGCTGAATCATATCGGCTTCGTCGTCTTCAATGATGCCTTCTTGGTAGCCGAGGCGGGCCAACAGCTTAATCTCTGCTTCGTTAGTAATTGGCTGACGATTGCCCTGGACAAAAGGCTTGGTCAGTTGTTCAAGTAGCCACACTAGCGGCGAAAATAACCAAGTTAATCCCTGTACCGGAATCGCCGTTGCCATGCCAATGGGGATGGCATAACGTTCGCCCAGGGTTTTGGGTACAATCTCGGCAAACATAATGATCAGCAAGGTCAGCACTGCTGAAAATACTCCCAGCAGCGCATCGCCCAACACCACACCGGCCAATCGGCCAATTACAATGCTGCCGACGATATTGAAGACATTATTGAGCACCACAATCGTGGCAATGGGGCGGTTAATTTGCTTACGGATGTTAAACAGCGCCACGGCCGCCTGTTTTTTAGATTGGGCCAGCTGTCGGGCTGTGAGCAAAGACACTGAAAGCAGAGCGGTTTCAGTGCCAGAACAGAGAGCCGACCCAAAAATGACAACTAAAACCGCGATCGCGAGTTGAAGCATAACCGCTCAAAATACTTTGCGCTTAAAATGTTTGAAAAAATAGCTCAGGCACACCCCAAGTTCTCCTTAACATTGTCCCCATCGGTACTCATTAAAACTGTAGCCCCACGCTAACGCTGCTAAAATCCGGCTATCTTAAGACTATCTGACATTACCTCAAACCCTGACCTATCGCCTCCTGACCTATCGCCTATGAGTGACATTATCCTAGACGTTCGCAATCTGACGGTTCAGTTTCAAGGGGATGGCGTAACCCTGACGGCGGTCAACGATATTTCTTTTCAGGTGGCGCGGGGGCAAACCCTGGGGATTGTGGGCGAATCAGGATCGGGCAAATCAGTCACGTCCTTAGCCGTGATGGGCTTGGTGCCCAGCCCACCCGGGGAAATCACCAGCGGTGAAATTCGGTTTCGTAAACCCGATACGGATGCCCTTGATTTGCGATCGCTCTCAGAATCTGAGATGCAGGACTATCGCGGGGGTCAGGTATCGATGATCTTTCAGGAGCCGATGAGTTCCCTCAATCCGGTCTACACTTGCGGCTTTCAGCTGAGTGAAGCAATCCGGCAACACTGCCCGATGTCCAAAATAGAGGCGCAAAAGCTGGCGATCGCGCGGTTGCAGGAGGTAAAGCTACTGCCCAGCGATGACGAACTGCGGGCTCAAGTCGAAGCAGAAGGCACAAAAGATAGCGCTGAGATTAATCAAGCCGTTGATCGACGCAAACAAAGCATTCTCAACCGCTATCCCCACGAACTTTCTGGTGGGCAGCTACAGCGGGTGATGATTGCCATGGCGATCGCCTGTAACCCGTCACTCCTGATTGCGGATGAACCGACGACGGCCCTGGATGTAACCGTACAGGCGGCCATTCTGGATCTACTGCGAGAATTGCGCGATCGCCGGGGCATGTCGATGATTTTCATCACCCATGACTTAGGCATCATCGCCGAAATCGCCGATCAGGTCGCAGTCATGTACCAGGGCAATATTTTGGAGTCTGGCAGCGTCCTAGAAATTTTTGCTGACCCCCAACATCCTTACACGAAGGGGTTGCTGGCCTGTCGTCCTCAACCCCATCAAAGGCTGCGGTTTTTGCCGACCGTAGCCGACTATATGGAAGAGATCACGACGCCAGAAGGGGAAGTGAAACTCCAGGCAAAACCCCAAGATGTTGCGAACGCCCGCCACAACATTGTGATCAGCGACGATGATATGGCGACCCGTCTAACCCAACTTGAAAAACAGGGCCCGCTGTTAGCGGTGCAAGACTTTCGGGTGGGTTATCCCATCCGCGGAATTTTTGGCCAGACAGAACGCTATGTGATGGCGGTCAACGGCGTCTCCTTTGAGGTGTACAGTGGTGAAACCTTTGGCCTAGTGGGTGAATCAGGTTGCGGCAAGACTACCCTGGGGCGGGCCTTATTGAATCTGATCAAACCCATGGGGGGTCGGGTAATTTTTGAAGGGCGTGATGTCCACCAACTCAGCGCTAAAGCCATGCGGCAACTGCGCCGCGACATGCAAATTATCTTTCAAGATCCCTTTAGTTCGTTGGATCCGCGCATGAGCATTGGGGCTGCGATCGCCGAACCGTTGCGCATCCATGGCGTGATCAAAAGCAAGCGCAACCGCCGAGAACGGGTTGCCTATCTGCTAGAACGGGTTGACTTGCCATCGGGCTGTATGAATCGTTTTCCCCATGAGTTTTCGGGGGGGCAGCGACAGCGGGTGTGTATTGCCCGGGCTCTGGCCCTCAATCCCAAGTTCATCATTTGCGATGAGTCGGTGTCGGCATTGGACGTGTCGGTACAGGCTCAAGTGCTTAACCTGCTCAAAGAACTCCAGGCCGAGTTTAACCTGACCTACATCTTTATTTCCCACGACCTCAGCGTGGTGAAATTCATGAGCGATCGGATCATGGTGATGAATCAAGGCAAGGTCGAAGAAATTGGCCCCGCCGAAACCATCTATCGCAACCCGCAGCGGGAGTACACCCAGCAACTCATTGCCTCTATCCCGATCGGTAGTTTAGAGCGGATCAAGACCTTGCAGCAGGCACGGGTGCAGCCAAAAGTCGCTAGTTAATCTATGTACTACCCCTCCGTGCGCCCTGTGCCGTACATAAATTGTGAGGTTTCACCTAAACTTTGACCGTGTTTCCAGAGATGCATGCCAAGGGCAAGCTGATTACCTTCCCAGTCGGCTAAAGCATTTGCAACATCGTGGTTATGGGCGACGAGGGCGTCTACTAATGCGATCGCATTGGCGGCGGCTTTTGAGGTGCTGGCCGCAGTGTGAGGACGGGGAATAAAGGCGGCATCGCCAACGAGGGCAATGCGATCAAATGCCATTTGCGGTACGCCTAGATCCAGAATGGCCTGCACAAACGGTTCTTGGGTTGCGGTCAGCAGTTTCTGAAAGGGTGGCACCAGGACGCGATCGCCGTAGGCTCTCATTTCCTGTTCAACCGCTGGGGCCATCATGCCTGGCGGGACGGAATAATCTCGGCGTTTACCCTGCTTATCGGTCAGGATGTGGGGCAATTCGGTTTTCTCATCGTAATTGACATACCAAACCCAGTTAAACCGACGCTTTCCTGGCATTAGCGACTCATCTTCTCCTGGAATCACATATTGCAAAATATGGGAATTCGGAAATTGATAGAACACAAAGCGTTCTGTGAAAATCGCCGCCATTTCTGGATCTAGATCGGGTTCATCCACCAAACCGCGATAGCCCACATAACCTGCATATTCAGGCGTATACGTCGGCAACAGCAGTTGACGCAGGGTGGAATTGGGGCCATCGGCACCAAGCAATAAATCGCCCGTTTCACGGGCACCATCAGCAAAAATTGCTGTAATCTGATTGTCTTCTCGTTGAAAATTCGTCAGCACTTTTCCCTGGTGATAGTGCTCATCTGGGAAATGCCGTCGCATGGCACCATAGAGCAAATTCCAAGACGTTAACGTTTGACGCATCGGCATTTGCTGAATGCGGCCATTTTGCTTCAGGTAATAACGTTCGCGGGCGACTACGCCTAGAGCATCAACGGGAATGCCAGCCCTTTGAAAGGCCTCAACCACATCTGGCTGCAGCACAACGCCGCCCCCACGACTATCGAGGGTATGGGGCGATCGCTCGTAAATGTCTACTTTCCATCCAATGCTGCGCAGGAGGGTTCCGGCAAATAGACCCGCTAACGATCCGCCAATCACAATGGCGCGATGATCGGTTGGATTCATCTCATGTCCTCCAGATATTTTTATGTTGGCCACTTTGCTAAAAGCACCGAGTATCGCTGGGGTGCTTGACATAGAAGCAAAGTGGCTTGCAGTCTTGCCCTCACAGGACTAGCGACTGCCATGTGTTGGCCAGATTGCTGAATGCCTCAAGTGTCACTGGAATGCTTGGCAACCCAGCAATCTGGCTAGAAGATTAGCGATTTGTCACGCTCAGTTGATCAATCGCCGTTTGCAGGGCATTGACCAAAACCTCAAGGGGTTGTGCCCCAACAACTGTCTGATTGCCAATCTGAATCGTGGGCACACTGCGAACGCCCCGCGCCGCCGCTTGTCGTTCTAGTGCTCGGATGTCTTGAATACCTTCAGTGGCTTGCAAAAAAGCGCTGACTTGCTCAACATCCAGCCCCACCTCACTGGCTAGGGTCATCAGCGTGTCTACATCGCCAATATTCTGACCCTCATGGAAGTAGGCCCGCAGAATCCGTTCTGCCATTTCGGTGGCTTTACCCTGTTGACCAGCCAACTGGGTGAGGCGGTGAGCTTTGAGGGTGTTGGGGGTGAATTCCATCAGATCGTAGCGAAACTCAATGTCGTCATTCTCAGCGGCTTGGATCGTTTGGGCATCGAGCTGTTGAGAATAGGCCCAACTGCCAAACTTGTTGCTGCGGTAGGTTTTGCGATCGATGCCAGCCGCTGGCATGTCTGGGTTTAACTCAAACGGGTACCAAATCCACTCAATATCAACGGCAGGCTGGAGTTGTTCAATGGTGCGGCGCAGGCGTGTTTCTGCAACCCAACACCAGGGACAAATGAAATCTGAGGTAACGCTAATCGGTAACTTCGTCATGATTCTCTCGACCTAATTGCGATGGTTCTACGATAATCCCATTCACAAGCAATGTTAATATGGCTGCCATGCCAAAGACCTTTGCGTTTTTTGCAAAAGTGGAGCGATTCAAAAATGGATCAATTGGCTGCAATCCGATCCTTTGTGAGAGTGGTTGAAACGGGCGGATTTTCGGAAGCTGCTCGACAACTGACGTTGGCGGTTTCTTCTGTCACGCGCCAAGTCAATGCCCTCGAAGCCTTATTGAACACTCAACTGCTCAACCGTTCAACGCGCCGCATTACCCTGACACCGCAGGGACACAAATACTACGACAAGGTTGTGCGGATTTTGCAAGATCTCGAAGAAACTAATCGCTGCGTGATGGAACAAGGGGACGTTCCCCGTGGCGTTTTGCGGGCGAGTTTGCCGGTGGCCTTTGGTCGGCTCCATGTCGCGCCGATATTGCGCGATTTTCTGGCGCAATATCCCGAGATTACGCTTGAACTAAAGCTTAGCGATGGGTTAGCTAATTTGGTTGAAGAAGCCCTGGATGTTGTGGTGCGAATTTGCAATCTTGAGCATACCAGTCCTGAGTTGATGGTGCGGCAGTTAGCAACGTTTGATCGCTTGGTTTGTGGGAGTCCGGCTTATTTTGAACGACATGGAAAACCGAGTCATCCTGATGAACTAGCCGAGCATAACTGTTTGTTATTTGCCTATGATCAAGGGGATAAGCGGTGGCGGTTCCGGCAGGGGGCGGCAGTGTATGAGGTGCGTGTGCAGGGGCCTTTAGTGGTGAATAATTCGGAAGTGCTCCGTCAGGTTTGTTTGGATGGGGGTGGGTTAATCTTTATGCCGACTTGGTTAATCGGTGAAGATATTAGAGCGGGACGATTGCAGGCTGTTTTGACGGATTATCAGATGCAGCTTTCCTCTGATCTGGAGATGGGAATTTATGCGCTCTATTTGCCGAATCGGAGGCATTCGCTGCGGGTGAAGGTGTTTATTGATTTCTTGGTTGAGCGGTTTAGAGACTTTGCTGGTTTGGAGGGTGTTTGAGTATTGCGCCGTTGAAAGTTTGCAGAAACCGGGTTTCTTTTTTACTAATTTAATTCCGAAGCCAAAAATTGGGTTAATACATTATAGTGCTGACGAATATACACATCATTAGGTGCAAGTCTAAGAGAAATTTTAAGCAACTTCAAGGCTTCCTTAAGGCAATCTAAAAAACATGATTGTTGAGATGATTCTGCATGTAAGGTTGCCATCCCTATCAGTGCAACACCTTTATTATTGAGTGCATTAATTGAGTCTGGTGCATATTGAAGCACGTTGTCATAAGCGGTTATCGTTTGCTGATAATTAAACATAGCGTAGTCTTGATAACTAAAATCTGCGTCCCTAGTCAATTGATTAGCTTGTAAATTTGCTAGAGAACCCAGAGCTGCACCCTTATCTATAAGAATATCAATATGATTGGGAGTATACTGAAGTGCTTGATCGCAAATATTAATTGCCTTTTCATAATACAGAACTGCTTCATCATCTTGTGATTTTTTGGCTAGGAAATCGGCGAAACCCCGAAACACATTACTTTTTACCTTAAGAACTTTTATATGGCACGGTGTGATTGCTAACACTCTATTACAAATATCTATAGCATCTTGATATGTTTCCTGGGCACTATCATACTTCAATTGCTTGATCTGTAGATTCGCAAGACTTTGAAGTGCTGATGCCTCATTACTGAGTGCAGTAACATCGTCTTGAGCAATGGTAAGAATATTTTTGTATATACGAACTGCTTCCTCATACTTATGATGCGCCTCTTCATAACACAATTTTTCAACCATTAAATCTGCCAGACCTTGCAACGCTAAGCCTTTATTAGAAGGGACTTTAGTGTTGTCACCCAAGTTGAGAGAAAGTGCCATGTCAAAGGCATTAATAGCCTCTGCATACAATGAAATTGCCTCGTCATGCTGTGAACAAGTAGCTCTTAAGCGTGCCAAGCCCCTTAGTGTTAGACCTTTATTGCTCAGCGCTTTAAAGTGATTTTCTTCAATACTTAGAATTCTCTTGTAAGTATCAAGTGCTCGCTCATAATCAACTTGTGCGCTGGGATATTGAGACAACATAGTGTGTAAATTCGCTACATTGGTTAGTGCCCAGCTGTGATTGTTCAGTGTTGTGATATCGTTTGGATTGATATTAAGAGAATGTTCATAAATATCGATCACATCGTTATATGTATCAATGGAATCCTGATATTTTGATAATGTAGTTTGTAGAGAGGCTAGTTTTTCCAGAACAACAGCTTTATTGTTGAGTACCTTGAAATTCTCCGGAATAAGCTCTAATGCTCGATTGTAATCAGAGATTGCCGCCTTATATTCTGATAATGCACAGTCATAGTTTGCTTGTATAAAGTAAACATTTGCTGATTCTGATAATGCATTGCCTCTACATAAAAGTGTAGTTGTGTTGTTTGGATCTTTCTTTAAAGTCTGAGAATAGGCTTCAATTGCCTCAACGTATTTTTGTTGAGAGACGATGTAGGATGCTAAATCTTGAAAATATTGTCCTTCAGCATATGAAATTTGACCTAAATCAAAATCTTCTTTGATTACCAAATCTCTTCGGATATCTAACAATGCCCGACATAAATTATATTGACTTAAACCTAGTGCTTCATGAAAGGCGTTGAGCCATTGGTTGATCCCTTGCTCAGAATCTAACTGGTTAACATGATAGATTGCTTCAAAATCATTTTTTCCTTTGTAGTACTTCGTCAAAAGTCGATGTGAAGCTTCGATCCTTGGGTTATCATCTAATCGACGCAGCAAATCATGGATTCGATACGAGATCTTGCCAGCTTGTTCTATGTGTTTAATGAATGAAAAACCAATCAAGTGCTCAAAGGTAGGTCTATCTGTTGTAAATTCAAGGTTTTCACCTAGTAGCTGATAGATTTGAAAATCAAACTCGCGACAGGCACTTAGAGCATGAATTGCGTACTTTATGTCTGAGTCAGTATACTTGAGCAATTTGTTGATCAAAAATTCACTCTTCACCTTAAGTTCTGGTGTTTTTTGAAAATCACCTGATGTCAAACTTATTCCCTTGGCTCTAGCTTCCAAGATTACGTCTGCACAAAGTCCTAGATAAAGTGGGTGAACTTCATCTTCTTTAAGGCTGGCATAGGTGACTATACTCTCATGGAGGGCATCATCAGAGATATCTACTTTTTGTAAATAGGCCAAAGCATCCGTGGCTGCTAGATTATCAACTGACTTAAGGTAAATATAGTCCTCTGGAATTTTAGTGTTGAGTTCATACTCGTCTGCCTCTGCCCACCGAGGGCGATCGCGTCCGGCAACAACCACGATGATGCCTTGAGTCAGTTCAAGTTTTCTCAATAATCGTCGTAGCCAACTATCTCGAAAAAAGTTGACCGCAAAGTTGCGCTCCCTGCCATAAAACGCTTCGTGCGTGTCAAAAAATAGAACCAATCTATCTGGGGCATCAGGCTTTGCCATTGCCACATTTAGATCTTGAGCCAACAAACGCGGCAGCTAGTGAATCAGTTCCTTTTCTGCATCCATTGCCTGTAAGCGCTTGGCTTCATCGGGATCAAGTCGCAACCGCTTCTGGTAATTAGTTAGTTGGTTGCCTAGATATTTATCAATCAAACCAAATCCCGCTAAAGCTAACCCTGGGCCAGGCACTTGTTTGAATAGATTGACAAACTCATTTAGAAAATCAGCCTCTTCAAAGGGAAAAAGACTGTTCGCCTCGGTCAGTCGATTCGTCTTTTGCAGATAGAGGAAACAGCCATAGGTATGAAGCGGAAACTTAAGCCGATAGGGGGTTTTAGCAACGGATGCAGATAATTCTTCCCGGATTCTAATTAGGCCATAGAATGGATCGCGATCGCGCTGCTTCAATCCTGGTGTGGTCTCAAAGTCAAGTAGGGAAGTTGGTACGCTAAAGATGGTATCTTGCTGCCCATCTAAGCTTTCAAAGGCAGCAGCAATCTCTGCATCAGGCTTTGCCTTAAGCTGCTTCCATCGTTCGGCTGTCAATCGCTTGCAGATATTCTTCCGCAAATACTTCAGTAACTAGTGACTTACCATTCCCCCCAGTCCCATGAAAAAACAAAATCTGCTGCCCCGGCGGGTCATCATTAATCCGCTCCGCCAACAGTCGTGTAAAGCTATAGCGATCGGTAAACAGCTCCAGGGCGCGATCGCCCTCAGTAATCGTCTGCGGCGATCGGAGATCGTCATCAATGCTCATAGGGGCTTAAGTCGGCAAGGCCATCCTATGGTGGCAAATTTTCATCAACATCCGCCAGCAGCATTTGACGCTCAATCCAAGTCTGGGCTTGGTCTGACAAAGGCGATCGCCTTACCCAAAAACTCGCCCCAGAGGGCAAGAAAAATTAGGGAGTAGCGGAGAAGTCAGTGCATCACTATCTTGTAGCGTCACAGCCAGGTTTAGCACCGCGCGATCGCGGCGATAAACCTGAACCTGGCGTAAATCCTTATCGACAATCCAATATTCCTGGACGCCCTGCTGTAAATAAAGCTTGAGCTTAAGTTGGCGATCGCGTTGAATATTCTGCTCATCCGGAGACAACACCTCAACCACCAGCTCAGGTGCCCCGGTTAAATGCTCAGCCTCATCGAGCAACTGGTTTAACCGCTCAGTGCTCGCCCAAACCACATCTGGAATCACATTGTCTTTACCCAAATCTTCACTCCAATCCCAGTTGTTGGCGCAACGCTTCCGGTATGTTTTGAGCCGTTTCTAAACCAATAACACCCTCCCACTTAGCAGGATCCCAATCGACATCTTCCGACTGCCAGCGAATACCATCAAGATTTGCATTGGTCAGATTGGCGTCGGAAAAGTCACTGGCTTCGAGGTTAGCTCGGCTCAGATCGGCCCCAGTCAGATTGGCACTGGAAAAGTTGGCCGCTTTGGCATAGGCACCGCTTAGATCAACACCTGTCAAATCAGCCCAAGTGAAATTGCTATTTTGCAAATTTGTCGATTTGAGCGTTGCATTTATCAGGGTGGCTAAACTCAGGTTGGCATCAGGCAGTCTGGATCTAGACAAATTGGCTCGGCTCAAGTCTGCCCTTTCAAACGAAACTTCCCGCAGGATGTAGTCCGATAGGTCAGCGTCACTCAATACTGCATCGCTGAAATCTACGTTATCCCAGTCGGTGATGTAAGGCGGCTCACAAAGCAAGTTGTAGTAAAGGTTGACTCCCATATAGCCTGGGGTGCCATAAATGTGGAACATCCCTACCCCATCTCCCAAACAATCATCAGCTTCGGCAAAGCCTTCATGACCGCCCGAATAATAGGGAAGGGCATTAAAAATGGGGGCTGGATAGCCAAAAATATAGTCAAAAAATTGTGCGCCTACGGTTTCGGGTTGATCACTGCTGGTTTCAAAGGGCAAGCCGTTGGTGCTCACCCCGTTTGGGGAGGGAATCACATTCACCAATGAGATGGTTTGTACCCGCCCATCTTTGAACGCCATTTGCAGCTGGGCCTGGTCTGAGAGATCGGGCAGCCGCTGGCGTAAGCCGTCTGCAGAATAATAGCGGTTAACCCAAAGCCCGTCTTGACTGGTGCGTTCGAACAGGGAGTCACCAAAGTGGCGATTGATCACGTCAACGGGTTGATTGAGCACATAACGTCCGGCCCAGGCCGGTTGGACAGATATACTCAGCCAGCAGGCGAGACACAGCAACAGCGTGAGCGCGATTTGTTTTTGTCTTCTAAACATGGTGATTCACGGGTTAAAAGCTTCAAATGTTCCCTGCGGTGACCAAATACCTCAGCAATGGGCGTGTAAGGCTTTCAACCTAAGCAATGACCGTGAAGAAGTAGGGAGAAGGGTTGCGTACGAACTGAAAAGGAGAGAAACCGGTTTTTTGGGTCTGAGTGTCTATTGCAGAAATTCTATCCGAGTCAACCCAAGGGTATGACCGGGGTGATAAGTTTGCCCACTATCGCACGATTGAGACGTTTCAGGAGTATCTGCTGATCGCTCAGGACAGCTTCCATGTGGAGCATTATATGAAACAAGCTGCAAATCAGTGGTTGTTTACGGAATACAACGCTTTAGAAGCAACTTTTACATTGGACTCAGTGCGGGTGGAAATTGAGTTGGCGGATTTATATGAAGCGATTGAGTTTAACCAGATATCGCCGTAGCCACAAAGCTTTGTGCGCTACGGCGAGCCAGATTGCTTGTATGCTAAGCATCCCAGCGATACTCGGTGCATTAAGCAATCTGGCCAGCGCTATATAGGCGTATCTTTCTGCGACCTTTATTGGCCCTATCTGTACACTAAGCGATTGATTATTGACAACTTGTTGAGGATCTAACCCAAGTCTGAAAAAGCCTTATCCACCCGACCATAAAGCTCCACCAAAGTCCCAGAATTATTGATCACCACATCAGCCAAAGCGACCTTTTCCGTCAGCGACATTTGGCTATCAATCCGGGCCTGGGCTTGGTCTCGCGATAGGCGATCGCGCCCCATCACCCGTTCCAACTGCTGCTGCGGATCGCAAGTCACCACCCAAATTTCACTCACCTGACCTTCTAACTTGGCTTCAAACAGCAGCGGAATCGCATGAACCACAGTTTGTTCTGGCGGGAGTTGAGCCATAGCCTGGGCAAAGCGATCGTGCACAAACGGATGAATCTGCTGTTCTAGCCACTGCTTGTCGGCCGGGATTTGAAACACGATCGCACCCAGTTGCCGTCGATCTAAATTGCCGTCGGGCAGCAAAATATCAGGGCCATATCGCTGGGCGATCGCGGCCAAAATCGGCGACCCCAATTCTACCGCCTGCCGCGAATACACATCCGCATCCAAAATCGGCAGCTGGTGTCGTTCTGCCAAATACCGAGACACCGTAGTTTTGCCCGTGGCAATGCCCCCGGTTAGTCCGATGATGCGCTGGCCCATTGCACAAGTGCCTGTGTCAGTCCGTCTAAGGTAAATTCGGTGGCCTCAATGTCTACTCGACCGATTAACTCATGACAGGTTTCTGAAGTTTGGGGGCCAATGGACGCGATCGCTACCGATTCCAGCACATCCCGCCAGCGATCGCCCAGGGCTTGTTCAAACAGCACAGATCCATGGCGCACCGTTTTAGAACTGGCAAAGGTAATCACATCCACTTGGCGAGCTTGGAGGTGTTTTAGGGCTTCAGGCGCGATCGCCGCCGGACACCCCGACTCATAGGCCGCCACTTCTGTCACCGTCGCTCCCTGACTAGTCAGCTCCTTGACCAACACTTCCCGTCCCCCACTCTCTACCCTAGGAAACAAAAGGCGTTGTCCAGACAATGTCGCTTCGGGCCAGTGTTCTACCATGGCATCAGCGACAAAATCGGGGGGGATAAAATCTGCCATCAGTCCCCGTTGGTTGAGCACCCGGTTGGTTTTCTTGCCCACCACTGCAATTTTTAACCCAGCTAACGCACGAGTGTCGTGCCCCAAAGCCAGCAGGCGATCGCAGAAATAGGTCACCGCATTAGCTGAGGTCAATACTAACCAATGAAATTGGCTCAGGCGCGCGATCGCGTCGTCTAGGGCGTCCCAACTGGATGGCGGCGTAATTTCCAAGGCAGGCATCTCGATGACTGCTGCCCCCTGAGCTTTTAGCAGATGACTGAACTGACTCGATTGCCCTGCTGCCCGCGTCACCAGCAAAGTTTTAGCCGTGAGTGGCAACCCGTTTGATCCAGCGGTCATCGACCCAGCAGTAGAAGCATTTATACCAGAAGCATCTATACCAGAAGCATCCATGCCAGAAGCATCCCTTTGAACAGTTACCCTGCCCGTTTGTGATGAAGGTTGGCAATCTGTCGCAGTTGACTGTTCGGGCTGCAAATAGTCCCGCAAACCCACCACTTCGCCCACCACCATAATGCAGGGGGACAGTTTTTCACCTTTCGTTTTTTGAACGATATCGATCAGCGTGCCTTGCCAAACCTGTTGTTGAGGTTGGCTGGCCCAGCGAATAATCGCAATCGGCATACCAGAGCGCATGCCATAGCCCATCAGGGTTTGGGTAATTGTAGCCAGATGGCGACTGCCCATCAAAATCACTAGCGTTTGGAGCCTTGCCATCGTGGCCCAGTCGATCTGGTTGACATCGTGGGCCGTCAACACCGTAAAGCTGTGGCTAAGCGCGAGGTCCGTGAGGGGAATATGCGCGAGTAATGGGGCCGCTAGGGCCGAGGATAGCCCCGGCACCACTTCAAAAGCACATGTTGCTGCCTTCAGTGCCTGAATTTCTGAGGTGGTGCGGCCAAACACAAAGGGATCACCACTTTTGAGCCGCACCACCTGTTTGCCTAAACGACATTGTTCCACAAGTAACCGATCAATCTCAGCTTGATCTGGGCTCGGTTTACCCCCGCGTTTGCCCACGTCAAAGTACATGCAGTCCTTTGGCAACCCCTGCAACACGTCAGGACTAATCAGCGCATCATGCACCAGCACCTCTGCTTGCAGCAGCAGTTGCTGTGCCCGCAAGGTCAGATAGCCAGCTCGGCCTGGCCCAGCCCCCACCAGATACACCTTACCCGTCATGCTTCGTCCTTCATGCCACCGTTTCTATCTTGACGGATAGGGGGTGAAGAGACCAAGGGCGATCGCAGAAAATGGCATAAGCTAGAACCAATTGAGACTCAGCATCTTGTGACAACAATTACCCAAATTCAATCCCGTCAGTCACCGAGCGAACTGCCCCGGTGGTACATTGCAACCTGGAACGATTACGTCGCCTGTGTTGAAAGTGCTGAGGCTGAGCACTTTCGGATTTTTTTCAATCAAGGACGGTTGTTTGTTGATATGGGCTGGGAAGGGGTAGATCATGCCCGGTTTCGAGAGTTGCTAGCCATGCTCTTCTTTGCTTGGTTCAGCCGTCTACAGCCGGGGCAAGCTTTTGATTGTTTGGGTGGCTGTATTTTGGAGAAGCCGCAACAGCGTGCGGCTTCTCCTGATGAGGTTTTGTACGTTGGTTCAGACATGCCACGCTGGCAAATGGGGGAACCTCGACGCGTCAATCTGCGTGAATGGCGAGTGCCGGACTTAGTTTGTGAAGTGGGAGATACGACGCTAGCAACGGATTTGGATCAGAAGAAGCAAATCTATGCCGCGCTGGAAATCCCTGAATATTGGGTGATTGATGTGCGGGCAGCGCGAGTGATGGCGTTTCGATTATCGCCGGAGGGGTTGTACGAGCAGACGACAGAGTCGGCTGCCTTAGAGGGTTTGAAGATGTCTCTAGTCGAGCAGGCATTGGGACGACTGGCTACGGAGTCCAATGGAACGGTAGCTCAGTGGTTTGCCCAGCAGTTGGCGAGTTAAGGACTTAAAGACAACGCGATCGCCCCCCTAAACCCCTTATTAGGATCTGAGTTTATCAAGACTAATCAGCTTCAGCCGGTTGGCGATCGCGCTTTGTCAGTTCATCGATGGTTTTAATTACTAACCGTCGCGCTTCCAAACTCCAACCCCACTTTTGCAACATAACTGCTGTGTAAAACCCAAGGCCCGTGGCAATGAAGTCTAAGGGTTGGGTAAATGAAATGCCAAAGAGTAGGCCCAACCCACCGATACCCCAAAAGGGTAAGGCCACAGCCTGACGTTGATTTTCAACCAGCTCAGCAACGAAATTCTTAGGCATGTCTGCCTCAATGTCATCGCGGATGCCCTCTAATTGCTGAAAAGGCACCGCCAGGGCATATTTTTGCCGTAGTTTCTCAATCTTGCGAGCTTCGGTACTGTATTCGGTCAGTTCGTCTTCCGCCATCAGAATCAAGCGTTGCTTTTGATCCATTTAAACCTCTTTGGGGCCAATCCTTTGTAGGAGCCGTTTCCTTTAAGTTAGGCGCAAAGTGACACTGAAGGAAAGCCATCGGGAGGCGATCGCCTGACCCACCACACCTTAACCGTTCAAAAATAATTTGAGTGCCAACACCACCGTCGTCAATAAACCAATAGCCATCAACGCTAAAGAAATTGACAAACTCAGCGATCGCCCCGGCACATACACGTAATCTTCACGGCGAATCAGCCGCAGCTCGCGACGGTGTTCGAGCATGGCGGCAAACATGGCATAGGTGCCGAGGGCAACAAAACACAACCCTACAATTCGCGACAGGCCAAAGCGACCAGACGACTCTATTCCCTGGGATTGGTTGACCGCTGCTACGATTTGATCAATGCCAAATCCAAAGCTAATTAAGGCCAGGCAGGTTCGCATCCAGGCCATTAGGGTGCGTTCGGCAGCGGCCCGGTTGCGGGCTTTGGCGAGTTCGTTATTTAAGTTCGGGCGCACGGTGTAAACCGACTGGGGGGGTAATTCGGGCGATCGCTTGTTCATATTGATTCATTCCCGAGCATCCGCTAAAGATACCTAATTTTGCAGTGAATTGCTGGGTGCCTGATCAAATCCTGCTCAGGTCTCTGTCATGGCTTTGGGGGCAAGTTGCCCTTGAGCCGCAATCTGCAAGATCTCACTGGGGTGGGTCAATAAAAAATCAGGACGGTAAGCTTCTAAACTTGCCCGGGAGTTAAACCCCCAAGCGACCGACGCCACCTTTAAGCTAACGGCGTGGGCTGCCTCAACGTCACGAGTTTCATCCCCGATATAGATCACCTGGGCTTTATCTAAAGCCTGACGACGAATGGCCTGCCGTAACACTCGACTTTTGCCAAACAGCCGCGTTCCAGTGTAGACAAAGCTAAATAAATCATCGAGGTGGTGGTGGTGCAAAAATCGATTCACATTTCTGGCCGAATTGGACGTGACAATTCCCAGGCGATGGTTTTGGGCATGAAGCGATCGCAGCGTCGCCTCCATCCCCTCAATCAACTCAAGCTGATCGATTTCCTGACTCAGTTCCTTTTGCAGTCGCCGAATCAGAAAAGGCACCTTGTAGCTGGCCATTTCAGACTGTTGAATAATCTGCCGCGTATTCAAGTTTTGCAAGGATGCCAAGGTTTCAGCATTGACCGGACTATAGCCAAACTGAGGCGCGAGTTGATTCACAATGCGGACAATGGCAGCCAAAGTTTCAGCAATGGTGCCATCAAAGTCGAAGATGAGACAGGTCACGGTGGTTGGGTGGGAGTAGTTTAGGAGAGGAATCTTATGGGGCAGAGAGGGCCTGGGGGCAGGGGAGACAGCAGCGTTCAGAATCTGTGCGGGCACAAAATCTTGAAACTAACCTTGTTTATTCGCTGACTTAAATATTCTTGTTTATTCGCTGACTTAAATATTCTTGTTTATTCGCTGACTTAATATTTTTAACGCGTTACGAATGAGCACAGGTCCTCTTCCCTAAACTCTTAATGCCCTACCGCCTTGCGCCGCCACCACGCCAACAGCTTGCCTGTTCCCTGTTGTACATTAGGAGGGCACTCGCAACATTCTGGCGCGCTTTTTGCTTGGGTCGCCTACTGTCCTGTCACCCCAACCCTATGGCTTCTGCATCTCATCCTTCGAACCCGTCCCCGCCGCAGAATCGAGGGACTGATTGGCAGCTTTTTTTACGTCTGTTGCCCTACATTACACGCCAACGGAGACATCTGCTGGTGCCTTTTTTGTTGTTGTTGCCGTTGGCGATCGCCAATGCGCTACAGCCAATTTTGATTGGACAAGCGATTTCCTTGGTTCGCCAGGAACCGACGATGTGGTTTATCGAGGGGCGATCGCTGCAAACGGGTCTCAACATTGTCATTGTGTTGTTGATCGCTACGGTGGTGATTCGGCTGCTGCTCGATGGCTTTCAAAGTTATCTAGTGCAGCGGGTAGGCCAATACATCACCGCTGATATTCGCCAAGAACTCTTCGATCACGTCACCTCCCTAGCCGTACGTTTCTTTGACCGTACCCCCGTTGGTAAGCTGATTACTCGCCTGACCAGTGATGTGGAAGCCTTGGGAGATGTCTTTTCCACCGGGGCTATTGGCATCGTTAGCGACATTGTCTCGATGCTGGTGTTGATGATCACGATGATTTTGTTGCAGTGGCAATTGGCGCTGATGTTGATTGCCATGTTGCTACCGATTACCTGGCTGATCATTTACTTCCAACAGCAGTTCCGCAAAGCCAATTACAAAGCCCGCGAAAAACTCTCAGAACTCAACGCTAATTTGCAAGAAAACATTTCCGGCATCGACGTAGTGCAGTTGTTTCGCCGAGAGCAGTTTAATAACGACCTGTTTCGTAAGATCAATCGCAAGTACATCCGCGCCGTCGATAAAACGATTTTTTACGATTCTGCAGTGTCGGCCACGCTGGAGTGGATTTCTTTGGTGGCTATTGGTGGCGTACTGGTGCTGGGAGGGCTGTTGGTCCTGCAAGAATCTCTACCCTTTGGCACCCTGGCTTCATTTGTGCTGTTCTCCCAGCGTTTGTTTGATCCGCTGCGGCAGTTTGCCGATAAGTTTACGGCGATTCAGGCCGGGTTTACGGCGATCGAGCGCATTCAAGACCTGTTTGGCGAGCCGATCGAAATTCGCGATCCAGAGAAACATACCGCGTCGAACGCATTGGCGGCGACCGCTGCGATCGCCGCTAATAATCAAGCCGCTGGAGAAATCCGCTTTGAGCATGTGTGGTTTGGCTACAAACCCAACGAATATATCCTCCAGGATCTTGACTTTACGATTCATCCTGGCGAAAAGGTTGCCTTGGTAGGGCCAACGGGGGCAGGTAAAAGCTCCATCATTCGCCTGTTGTGTCGCCTTTACGAAGTGAATCAAGGGGGCATCAAAGTCGACGGCAGCGACATCCGCGATTTACCCCAAAAAGTCCTACGCCAGTACATGGGGGTGATTTTGCAGGAGGGCTTTTTGTTTGCCGGAGATATCAAAGACAATATTACGCTTGGGGAACCCTACCCACTTGAGCGAGTAAAAGCCGCTGCGGAACGAACCAATATCGCCCCCTTCATCGAACAGTTACCCCAGGGCTATGACACAATGCTGCGAGAACGGGGAACCAACCTCTCTGGTGGCCAAAAGCAGCTTTTAGCCTTTGCCCGCGCCGCCATCCGTGACCCCAAAATTTTGGTACTTGACGAGGCCACCGCCAATTTAGATGTATCAACTGAAGCGTTGATTCAAGAAGCCCTCGATCGGTTGTTAGTCGGGCGTACGGCCATTATCATTGCTCACCGCCTTTCCACGATTCGCAATGTGGATCGGATTTTGGTGTTGCGCCAGGGGCGCTTGGTAGAGCAAGGTAGCCACGATCAACTGTTGGCGCAAGGGGGACTCTATGCCAGCCTTTATCGTTTGCAAATGCTAGAAGTTTAGAGAATGAAACGAATCGGCCTAGGGGGCAGAACCCTTCCTCAACGCCTGTGACAAGACGTTACAGCGTCGTCGTTGAATAGTTCAACGAGACATACTAGAGGCGCTTGGCGATCGCGTTGAGATATTACCCCATGATTCCCCCCATCCGTTGGCCGATGATTCGCATTAGCATTGGCGTGCTCAGTTTGATTGGCGTGGCGACCAGTGTCGCTAGGGCAGAAAATCCCGATCAAGTCAGGCAGCTTTTGCAAACCAACGCCTGTGAAAATTGCGATCTCAGCGACGCAGTGCTCGATGGGCTTGACCTTGCCGAAGCGAATTTGCAAGAGGCAAACTTGCAGGGAGCGAGCCTATTAGGGACTCGGCTTAACCGGGCGAACCTGCGTGGGGCTAGTTTGCAAAATGCTAGTCTGGCGGGCACGAACCTGCTGGGGGCCAATCTGCAAAACGCTGATTTGTCCGATGTCCAGGTGTTTAATCACTGTGAGTCAAACGATGTCTTCGACGGGACGGGGGATGACTCCGAAGACATCAGCCAATGTTACGCCTTTGGATTGCTGCAACAGTTTAGCAGTGAACTTTGTGATGAAGCCTATGGTCTTCAAGATCTATTAGAAAACGATGAACCATCTGGCTTTTGTGATTCAGATCAAGCCTCGCTTCAGTATGCGGTTGCGCTCGGTTATGGCTCATTTTCATCTGCGGGTATCTTAAGTTGGATATATCCTGGCTTGGGCAACAGGATAGTCTTGATCGGAGCTAATTTAAGGGGGGCTAATCTCAGTAACGTTAATCTCTCGGGGGCCGATCTGCGCTATGCCCAGTTTGAGGACGCTGTTTTGCAAGCTACCCAACTGGACTACGCCCTACTGTTAGATGCCACTGGGCTACCCGCAGACTTAGCCAATTTAGATCGGGCTTTGTTGACTAAGGCTGATATTGGTGAAGTCATCGGTTCGTTTTTTGGCCCAGCCGCTTCCTCTTTTTTCGCAACGTATACCGTTTCGCCTGATGGGGCAGCCTTGGTCGGGTCGATGAACCGAGCCCAGCAGGCCTATCATTTGGAGACCAATATCTTTGCCAGTCAACTCGACGATTTGGGCGTTGGTATCGACGCTGAAACGGATGGCTATCAAATTGAGGTTGCCTATGTGGGGGGTGATTATGTGGTCAATACTGCGATCGCGCAAGAAGCAGACCTCGAGAGCTATTTGGGCATTGTCTATATCACCCAGGATGTTGACTATGGTGACACCATCACTAGCAGCATTTTGTGTAAAACCTCAGAGCCCTTGACAGAACTGCCCTTCATTCCCCCTCGCCCTGCGACAACAGAGACTCAAATGCTATGCCCTGCGGGGTTTGAACCAGGTTAGCTGTTGTTGGGGTGAAACCTCGCGCCGTTGGCCTGCGTCTTGCTCTGGGTAAACAATATCCAATTATCCGTACCTTGTACGATGGAGGCTGGCTGTTCTGCAGGCTTGCAGTTGCGACCAGTCTCCGTTCCCTGTGCGTAAAAAAACATGATGAAATTACTGTTCTCCGTCTCTTCCGTTGCGTTTGGTCTAGGGCTGCTTGCCCTAGCGATGCCAGCTAAGGCAAATGCGCCGGGTATTTTTTACTCCTGGCGATCGCTCGATACCACGGTTACCCAGTGTGTTTCCCAAGCAGAAGCTGCGATGACAACGATCGAGTTACTCGACATTAGCGTTGACCCCACCAGTGTGGCGGGACGCACAGAAGACTCTACGGCGGTGTTTGTCTGCTTAGATAACGGCGTAGACACGACTGTCATGGTGATTGTGTCGGGGGATAACGAAGACGAAGCAATCGAAGTTCGAGAAGCCCTGAAGAGTGCATTCTAAACCGGGTAGCCCCATGCGGGTGGTTGCTTATGTCTACCGTGACCCGCTTCTAGAACCAGCCCCAACGCCGAATCTTTGGGGCTGGGAAGTGGATCGGGTTTATCAAGATTTAGGCAGTGTGGTGGCCAAAGAGGGGGCACCCAGGGCGATCGAAGACAGTCTAAAATCTAATGGTCAAAGCACCCGCCCCCAGCTGGCCCAGCTTCTCCAAGATTGTGCTAGCGATCCCCCAGACTACCTGTTGATTCGTCGTCTGGACGAATTGGGGGAATCGCTGCAACAGTTGAGCCAAACCTTGGTGCAACTGGAAGAATTTGGCATCGTTATCATCGCCACGGAACAAGACTATCGATCCACACGACTCCAATCGACAGCGCCAGCAGGCCCAAACCAGGGCGACGATTTAATCCGTTTGCTAGACGAGATTCAATATCGTCAACGCAGTCGGCGGATTCGCCAGGGTCATGCCCGCAATCGGGTCAAAACGCTACCACCGCCGGGTAAAGCTCCCTTTGGCTATCGCCGTGGGAAGGATCGCTATGTGATTGATCGGGCCACAGCGCCGCTGATTCGAGAGTTTGTTGAGCGGTTTTTGCTGTTTGGCTCTCTCAGGGGGGCAGTGCGATTTTTAGAAAAAAAATACAGCAAAAAGATCTCTGTTTCGACGGGGCAACGCTGGCTGACTAGCCCGGTTTATCGCGGTGATTTGATCTATCAGGGGGAAGATATCATTCCCGATACCCATGCCGCCATTATTTCTCGGGAAGATGGCGCCCAAGTGGATCGGCTGCTGCGTCGCAACCGCCGCTTGCCCCCGCGCACGGCGAGTGCGTCTCGGTCTCTAGCCGGGTTAGTGACTTGTGCCACTTGCCAATCGACGATGAAGATCACCCAGGTGAGTGCGCCTCGTCGCGATAAGACCTATCTGTATCTGCGCCCGGTTGCCTGTTTGCAACAACCGAAATGCAAGGCGATCGCGTATCAAGCCATCTTAGACAAAACTATTGAGGCGATTTGCCAAGCGTTACCCCAGGCGGTGTCGGCAATTCCCCGAGCCGCGATGGTGGGCATGAAGGACGCGATCGCGGGCCAGCTTCAAGCCAAACAAACTATTCTCGAACAACTGCCTGAATTAGTTGCCCAGGGGATTCTCGATCAGGCAACGGCAGACTTGCGAGCCTATACGGTGCAAACTGAGATTGCAGCAATCCGCCAGCAGCAGTCGCAATTGCCCCCGACTAATCTGCTGGAGATTGCCCAAGCTGTTTCTATTCCTCAGTTCTGGCAAGACCTTTCTGAATCAGAGCGTCGCTTTTATTTCCGTGAGTTTTTGCGTCAGATCAATCTGGTTCGGGGTGATCAGGGTTGGGTGGTTGAATTACAGTTCATTTTTTGAGCCACCCGATAGGATTTGCGGCAAAATCGCGTTGTTAGTGGTTGAGGTAGTTAGCCCTGGGCCAGAGAATCATCGACGAGATTATATTGACAAACGCAATCAGTATGAATGGCGAGGCATTCTTGAGTATTGGATTTTGGATCCGGTACAGATGCAGGTGACGGTGTTGTTTTTAACGGAGGCGGGGTACGAGGAAAGCCTGTTTGTTGGGGACGAAGTCGTGCAGTCTCAGTGTTTCTCTAACTGGCAATTGACAGCTGCAGAAATGTTGTCAACAGCGTGATGGGGTTGGCGAATCTCAGGCTGTAGTAGCTATGAAACCTCGATCAGGTCAGAATTTCGATGATTCTCAATTGGGGGAAAGGGTAAGAATTGTAGTGTTGGTTTCTCGCTTGCAGATGCCTGCGCTAGGTTGGTTGATGTAGTATCCAGCGCGCTCAACGGATGCAGTTGATCCCCATATAATGGGACGCTTTAAAGGAGTCTAGCGGTTATGACACCCGAGGAAAGGAAAGTTAAAAAAGATATTGCCAGTACATTGCTAGCAGGCATGTTGGCTAATCCTCATATTTATTCACTGGTTAGCGAGGATGAAGGTATCGGGCAGCAGGAGAAAATTCTGCTCTCAAAGGCGATTGCGATGGCTGAAAAATTGGTTGACCAGGTTGAGCATCCCCATGGCAGCCGACGGTGAGTTGGCTGTTTGGGTTGATAACGTTAATTGTTGAGACGGGCAGGGGCGCAGAGGAAAGAACTTAAGAAACAGGAAAAAAGCAGGCTAGGCGCGGATGAACCGTGCCTAGCCTGCTCTGAAGATAATTCCAGATGATGGGTTCAGAATTTAGACGTCAAATTCGCCCGCATCCAAACGAGGCCCGCAATCCGTCTGCTCGGCATCCACGCGACACTGCTCATATCGCAACTGCCTCACAGTACCGTCGGGTAGCTGTTCAGCGTACTCCAGCGCCTTACTGAAAGATTCAAAGCTCTCTTCTACTTTGCCTTGGCGGGCATAAATCTGTCCCCGCAGGTAAATCAAATCAGGATTCTCAGGCGCAGCTTCTAAAGCTTTATTGACCGCTATCAGGGCCTGATCAACTTCCCCTAGGTCGCGATAGGCAATCGCAATCCCACGCTGGGAGACATAATCAGGGCCTGCATAGGCATCCAGATTGGCGATCGCATCATCAGGGTCAGAGAAGGGCAAGTTTACGGCCAACATCACATCCATGTAACCCTTTAACAAATTCAGCTCTGGGTCATCGGCAGCAATCCGTTCTGCCCGATCCATATGGGTAAAGACCCGCTGCAGCTTAGCTAGCGCTTGGGGTGTTCCTGAAACTGTCCCTTCCGTCAGTAAGGTATGCGCCCCTTCTAAGAAAATGCCCACGGCCATGTAAAGATTGCCGCGCAGCTCATCTTCTGCCATCAAGGCTTCAGCCACAGACTTGGTTTCGGTTGCCTTGGACAGCATCGTATCCAGGTCACCATCTAGATACGCCAACGATGATGCCATCGCATGCACTAGTGGATCACTGGCTTCTGATTCCAGGGCTTCCTCAACGTAACTCGTCGCTGCGTCATAATTGCCATCCCTAAACAGGGCCACAAATGCGGCTTCCGTTGCGTCACCGATTTCGTGGGCTTCACTATTAGGGCGGAACGGATCCCCGGCAAAGGCAGCCAGGTTGCCGACACCAACCGCGATCGCGATTGTCGTTCCGGCCAACATGCGACTGATGTGCTTAACCCGCATTCCCCAAGTTGCAGGGCGACTCAATTTAGAATAGTTGCGTTTTATCTTCATAAACTCCAAAATGCCTCGTTCTATAATTGACCTAGGTCATCGGGCCAATTCGCAGACCTAACCTGAAAGGCCCAACTGAAGCTAGGTAACTTTCCTCAGAAAAACCAGACCGATTCAGATTTAGCGTATGCGCGATCGCGGCTTGCCAAACCTGTTTCTTATATTCTGCCTCAGTAGGTTGCTAGACGCGCAAGACTCAAGGGAGTTCCCATTTTAACCCTCTAGTCTATCAGTTTTACCTGTCCTACGCGAATATATTCAAAAATTCGATTGATCTGGCGGCGATGTACGGGCTGAATCGCTGGGTTAGATAAGATAACGGAAGTGAGTTGGAGATGATCTTTGCGACTCATCTGGCGCATCTGTAGCGTCGTTTGAATGAGTATTTCAACTGTATCGACTGACATCCCCTGATGATGACGAACCATGATGCGAATTCCCTGATGAACAAGGGTTTAGTTTAAAGGATGTTGGTAACGGATCAAGTGCCCCTATGTTAATCAGGTTGCCCAGGCTGCGATGCACTCATCCACAGAAATGTTCAAAACGCTGATAATTTCTGATGAAGACTTGATGAAATAAAACACATCTGATTTGAAAACTTGGGTATGGGCATAAGACCTACACCCCTGCCGAAAAACTATTGTTCTAGACGAGGTTTAACCCCCTAAAATCATGCGCGTCTATCGTCTTAACGCCTTATCGGATAATTACGTTTTTCTACTCCACGACTCAGAGCGCCAAGAAGCGGCCGTCGTTGATCCTGCCGAAGCAGGGCCAGTATTAACCCAGCTTGAGCAACTCGGGGCAACCTTGATTGCCATCTTCAATACCCACCACCATGGCGATCATGTCGGTGGCAATCGGGCCTTGCTCGATCGATTCCCTGAAGCTGTGGTCTATGGTGGTGCTGAAGATCGGGGGCGCATCCCCGGTCAACACCATTTTTTGCAAGAGGGAGACACCGTTCCCTTTGCAGGGCGTACCGCCCAGGTTTTCTTTGTCCCAGGTCATACCCGGGCGCATATTGCCTACTATTTCCCGTCGACACCTAACGATGAAGGCCATCTCTTTTGTGGGGATACATTGTTTGCAGGGGGCTGTGGGCGACTATTTGAAGGCACCCCTACCCAAATGGTGGACTCATTAGAGAAGCTGCGTCAGCTGCCCGATGATACCCAGATCTGGTGTGCCCACGAATACACCCTCAACAATCTTAAATTTGCAATTACTGTAGACGCCGACAACCTCGCCTTACAGCAGCGTTTCAAACAAGTTCAACAGGCTCGCCAAAACCAACAAGCAACCGTCCCCTCCCGTCTGGGTATTGAAAAGCAAACCAACCCGTTTCTCAGGTGGGATCAACCCGCCCTGAAAATCGCAGTCAACGGTAAAAATTCGATCCAGACCTTTGCCCGTATTCGGGGACTTAAAGATCGATTTTAGGGTGTGGACGATGGGCGGCAGTCGTTGGGGAGCTGCCTCATGAATTCTCCTCCGACCCAAATATTTCAGATTAAACAGACACCACGCTAAAGTCTAAACTTTTACAAGTGGCCCAACCCCAATACAGCATCCCCTCAGGAGAAAGTCATATGATGAGAGCCTAATCTTTGCTTGCTTTGCACTAAACGACGCCAGGGATGGAGAAGCCTTCTGAACAATTGAAGCCGTCTCAAATTGGGAAGCTGCCGCTACCGGTGGTGTTGGTTGTGCCATTTATTCTCCAAATCTTTGCAGCGGTCGGGTTGACGGGCTATGTGTCCCTACGCACAGGGCAAAACGCGGTGAATGATGTAGCCTCTCAACTGCGAGATGAACTGACGGCTCGGATTCAGCAGCAGATTGACACCTATATCGAAATTCCTCATTCAATCAATCAGATCAACACCAACGCCCTGGTGCAGGGTGACATTGATCCAGTTGTAGCTGGGGGAACCGATCAGCTCTGGCAACAGGCCAAAATTTTCAACACGACGAACCTAATTTATTGCGCCAGTGAGCAAGATGGCTCCTTCATTGGTGTGGGTTATCCCTTGACCAACGATAAGTTGCAAGCGATCGCCTACAACCGTGACACTGCCCAAAAGGGTCATTACTATAATCTCGACCAGCGCGGGCAATTGAGTCAACGGGTTCAAAAAAACGATAGAACCTTTGATGCCCGTAAGCGCCCCTGGTACATTGCCGCAAAAGCTGAAGGTGGGCCAGCTTGGAGCTCTATCTATCTGGATTTTGATACTCAACTGCCTACGATTACGGCAAGTGCCCCTGTGTATGACCCAGTGGGCAGTCAGTTGACGGGGGTTTGTGCCGTCGATTTCCTGCTGCCTGTGGAACTCAGTGCGTTTCTACAGACTTTGGCGGTGGGCAAAACTGGGGAGACCTTCATCGTGGATCGCTCCGGCACGTTGGTGTCGAGTTCTATTGACGAAGAACTGTTAGTTGGAGAAGGGGAAGAGACCCGCCGCAGAATGGCGATAGAGAGTCAGAATTCCCTTGTCCAAGAAACGGCTAACTTTCTGAACAATTGGTTTGGCAACTTAACCGAAATTGAGCAATCGCAGCAGTTAGAATTCAGACTCGATCGTCAGCGACAATATGTCCAAGTGGTGCCTTTCAACGATGACCGAGGGCTAGACTGGCTAATTGTTTTAGTGGTGCCCGAAGCTGACTTTATGGAGCAAATCCAAGCCAACACCCGCACGACGATCTGGTTGTGTTTGGGGGCATTGGCGATCGCCACTGGGGTTGGCATCCTGACGACTCGATGGATTACCCGCCCGATTTTGCACCTCAGCACCGTCAGTCAAAGCTTGGCTCGACAAACCCCCACCAACCCGATTGAGTCCATTGCCCACCGCCCGGTCAAGGCCAGAGGCATTCGGGAAATCGACATCCTAGCGGCATCTTTTAATCGCATGGCTGATCAGCTCAGCGCGTCATTCAACGCCCTGGCCCGCACCAATGTGGAATTAGAAACCCGCGTGGATAAACGCACTGCCGATTTGCAACAGGCAAAAGAGGAAGCCGACGCCGCCAACCAAGCCAAAAGCGAGTTTTTGGCCAACATGAGCCATGAGTTGCGCACGCCGCTCAATGCAATTTTAGGCTTTACTCAACTGCTGATGCGTGACCCATCGTTGTCTCCACAGCACTACGACAATCTCGGCATTGTTAACAACAGCGGTGAGCATTTGTTGGCGTTGATCAACGATGTCTTGGAAATGTCAAAAATTGAGGCAGGCCGCATTACGCTAAACCAGCACACGGTCGATTTGTTTTATCTGGTCACGAGTTTAGAGGCCATGCTGCGGTTTCGGGCCGAATCTAAGGGGTTACAACT
Organism: Cyanobacteria bacterium P01_A01_bin.123; assembly: GCA_039815185.1. GTDB lineage: Bacteria > Cyanobacteriota > Cyanobacteriia > Phormidesmidales > Phormidesmidaceae > JBCBZT01. The sequence goes on from JBCBZT010000014.1 coordinate 53,286, forward strand.
CACCTTTGATCGGGCTCCTGGGGTGCCACAGTTTGTCTTGACTGATGAAGGCAAACTGCGCCAGGTGTTAATCAACCTGTTGGGGAATGCGATTAAATTTACCCGAGCTGGCCAGGTCAGTCTGCGGGTGGATCTGAGCGATGACGCAATCGGCCCAGAGTCAGATGCGGGAGCGATCGCTCCAACCCAATCCCTCCTATTTGAAGTTGCCGACACCGGGATTGGTATTCCTGAGGCAGAGCTAGAAGAAATTTTTGACGCTTTTGTACAGGCTAAAGTAGTCAAGCGATCGCAGCGCGGAACCGGCCTGGGGCTTGCAATTAGCCGACAGTTTGTGCGGTTGATGGGGGGCGATATTATTGTCCACAGCGCGGTGGGAGAAGGCAGCACATTTCGCTTTACAATCCCGCTGATCTTGACCGCCGCTGGCCAAGATTATCCCCACAAAATCTTTCCACAAGTGGTAGCTTTGGCTGCTGAGCAGCCCCGGTATCGCCTTTTAATCGCGGACGATCAGCCCGATAATCGGGCAGTGCTGCGTCAACTGTTAACTCAGGTGGGCTTTGACGTGTGTGAGGCGGCAGATGGCAAAGACGCGATCGCCCGCTATCACGACTACCACCCCAATCTAATTTGGATGGACATGCGGATGCCCGTGATGGATGGCTATGAAGCCACGCAAAAGATTCGTGCGATTGAAGCCTCCAAGACAGGGGATGCCCCTCCATCCCGCACTGTCATCATTGCCCTAACCGCGAGCGTGTTTGAAGAAAAGCGTGAACAGGTGCTGGGTGTGGGCTGCGATGACTTCGTTCGCAAACCCTACCGAGACTCAATTATTTTTGAAAAACTGACCGAGCATTTAGGCGTCAAATATATGTACGCCGAGACCGAAACCGTTCCGTCGCCTGGTTCCGCAACTCAGCCCGGTGAAATGTCTAACGGTGCGGCATTGCCCCTGAGTAAGATTTCTCGATCTGATTTAGACGTCATGCCTTCAGACTGGCTGGGTCAACTTTATCAAGCCGCAGTCCAGGTCGATGGCGACCAGCTTTATGCGCTGATTCAGCAGATCCCCGACGCTCAAAGTCAACTGGCTCAGCAGCTGACCCAGCTAGCTAACACATTTGACTATGACGCTATTTTGGTGTGGATTGAGACAGTTCAGGGCGGGTGAGGGAGCGGGGGATGGGTAAGGCAAGAGAAGAGTTTTATCCCTTACGCCTCACGGCTTACGGCTTAGGATTCTTCAATCCAAGCCTCTAGACGAAATCGGGCAATTTGAAAGATTTCTGATAACGCCTGCGATCGCTCTGCGGATTCACTGTTTTGCAGTCGAATTGCAAAGGTTGAGAGAATGGTATCCGGAGTGTGGTGTTTCACGGCAATGATAAAGGGGAAGCCAAACTTGATCCGATAGGCTTGGTTGAGCTGTTGAAACTGGTCGTACCTTTCCGCACTAAGCTGATTTAGACCCACACCAGCCTGCTCCTGCACTGAGGCGTCGGCCATGGCAACCCGACTGCCTAAATCTGGGTGGGCGCAGATGAGGGTCAATTGCTCAGCTGGCGACAACGCATTGACGCAGGCAACCATGGTGCCATGCAGGTGATCAAGACTGTTAAAGGGGCGGTGGTGCCAAGTTGCCGCTGCGATCGCAGGAGTATCTTCAAACACAGCTTCTAAAGCGGCAGTAAAGTCAACCTGAGCCATGCGGTTTAAGTCAGCCAGCAGATAAGTCATCAGCAACCCAACCCTAGATTGAGGCAAAATTGTCTAGGGCGTGTCATCAATTCAACGCGAAAAGCTTTATGGCTGAGCCTTGCCACGCCCGACCCAACTAAACGAGCTGGGGACTGTCACCGTTGTTCTAAAAGCAATGGACAATCCAGATGACAGCCCCTAGATCAGCTTGACCGCTTTCAAACCAAAATAGAGTGCCATTGCTGTGGCAAAAGCTCCGCCCAGTAAAACAAGGTAAATTAAAGTTCCGCCCATTTGAGTATCTCTCATTCATGCTTGCTATAGAATCATTGAATCATGTCGGCTTCCCCTGCAAACACCCCAACCATTAATTTCGCAGATCTAGCCTCAACGGTCGTCCCTGTGCCGTTGCCCCAACAGGCTTACAACATCGCGATCGCGGCCCGTGGCCTCTATCATCTTGGCGCTTGGCTGATTGGCAGCGACCCACCGCTAATCAAACCTGGCCAGCGGCTTTTACTGGTGTCGAATACGACAGTGTTTGATTGGTATGGACAAAGCGCTTTGGATTCCCTGACAGCGGCAGGCTTTCAGGCCAAAGCCTGCGTTTTGCCAGACGGGGAGCAATACAAAACCCTGGATACGGTTAAAGCCATCTATGACGCGGCTCTAGATTACCAGCTGGAGCGGGGATCGGCCATGGTCGCCTTGGGTGGTGGTGTGATTGGTGATATGACCGGATTTGCCGCAGCCACATGGCTGCGGGGGATTGCGGTGGTGCAGGTACCTACTTCTCTTTTGGCCATGGTGGATGCCTCCATTGGGGGCAAAACTGGGGTCAACCATCCCCAAGGCAAAAACCTGATTGGTGCGTTTCATCAGCCCAGGCTAGTGCTGATTGACCCCACTGTATTGAACACGCTGCCCCAGCGAGAATTTCAAGCAGGCATGGCAGAAGTGATTAAGTATGGCGTGATTTGGGATGCCGATCTATTTGGTCAGCTTGAGGCAACCGATGCGATCGCGTCTGCCCAAACAATCCCTGCTGATTTGCTGCAAACCATTCTGGTTCGTTCTGCTCAAGCCAAAGCCGCTGTTGTCAGCCAAGATGAAAAAGAAGCTGGGCTGCGGGCAATTTTGAATTATGGTCACACCATTGGTCATGCAGTGGAAAGTTTGACGGGATATTGCAGTGTCAATCATGGAGAAGCGGTGGCTATTGGCATGGCAGCAGTGGGAGAAATTGCCGTTGACCTCAATACATGGTCTGCTTTAGAGGCAAACCGACAAACCGCGCTGATCCAAAAAGTGGGCCTGCCGACACAAATACCAGCAGGTTTGTCGGCTGACGCCATTTTGAGAACGCTGCAATCCGATAAGAAGGTCAAAAATGGTCAGGTTCGGTTTGTCCTACCCGAGGGCATCGGTAAAGCTTTTGTCAGCAACCAGGTCACTAAGGAGGCTATTGTGAAAGCCATTGCTGCCATGGTCGTTGACGTAACCGTCTCATAGGGGATAGGTTCAGCCCATTGGGCAATAATTATCCATAGCTCCCAACTCTTTATCACTGTTGCTTCCCATGCAAACCTACGACTCCCAGGCCAAACTTTCGACTGAACCTCAAATTTCCCCACGGTCGAGTTACCCGTTAGCAGTGCGTCAGGCTACAGTTGAGCGTAAGACGGGGGAGACTGATGTACAGGTGAGTCTCACCGTTGACGGACAGGGGCGCTGCGGGGCCGATACGGGTATTCCTTTTCTCGACCATATGCTGCATCAGATTGCATCCCACGGGTTGTTTGATCTAGATGTACAGGCTAAGGGCGACCTCGAAATTGACGATCACCACACCAACGAAGATGTAGGCATCACCCTAGGCATGGCGTTGAAACAAGCCCTCGGCGATCGCAAAGGGATTGTCCGCTTTGGCCATTTTGTGGCGCCGTTGGACGAAGCCTTGGTGCAGGTTTCCCTAGATTTTTCCGGACGCCCCCACCTCAGCTATGGCTTGGAGATTCCGACGCAACGGGTCGGCACCTACGATACTCAACTGGTACGTGAGTTTTTCGTCGCGGTGGTGAACCACGCCCAAATGACGTTGCATATTCGCCAGCTTGACGGCATCAATTCTCACCACATCATTGAAGCTACATTCAAAGCCTTTGCCCGCGCTATGCGGATGGCCACAGAAGTGGATCCGCGTCGGGCACACACGATCCCCAGTTCTAAAGGCGTATTGTAGCGGCATTGCCTGGTGTTTTCGTAGCAGCCCAAAGAACTTGAATTCCACCAATACAATGAAGCTGATAATGAGCAGTTAACTAGGATACGTTCTTGTCAGAGAGCTAACCCTTCGCTGGTGCGAGCGGTATGAAGGTTATCGGTGAGAGTTCAAGGTTGTCTATTGCCGCACAACTTCACCGATGGGCAGCTTAAGTTTTGAAGGGCGATCACGGTCGTGATAAATCACCAGCGTAATGATCTTTGCATTCATGGTACGACCGGTTGCAGGATCGGCCATGAATCCTGGATTGACACTGTAGGCGGGGAAGCAAGCGGCGCTGATACTAAGCCGTAAACAGTGTCCTGAGGGAAGCCGGAAGCAGGTGGGTTGTAGAGGAATGATGATTTGACCTGAGTCGGCTTGGGCTTGATGATGACGACAATAGCCCTGGGTAAGGTTGTAAACGCTGCCGTCAGGCCGCACCTCTGAAACAATGGCGCAGAGATCAAAGCTGGGAGCATCCGCTGTGCAATACAGCTCGACTTGAATTTCGCCAGCGATCGCGATGGATGTAGCCAACGGTTCACTGGTGTAGGTCAGCACGTCGCTGCGGCAGTCTAAAGCCGAGCGATCAAAGCTCCCGGCAGGGTTAGCAGCGTGACCCCCTAAGGAGGGAACAGGTCGCCAGGGATCATGGACGAAGGTATCGGGGGAATTGTCCGTCTCGTCTACTACAGCTTGGGTTAATCGACCATCGGTTTGATCGAGACCCGCAAGCCCAGTGCTGCTGAGCCAATAGGGGGTTGGGGTCACTTGGGGCCAATGAGAAAATTGACGCCAGCGATCGCCCCCCATTTCAAACAGACATACCGATGGGGTTGCGGCTAGGTCTGGATCGCTGTGCTTGAGGTGGTGATCAAACCAGCGAATTTGCAGTCGATCGATCGGGGTGTTGGCTTCAGGGCCAAAATCTCGCTGCCCGACTTTGCGTCCCCAAGGGATATGTCCCCAGGGGCCGATCCAAAGGTGCTGGAGATGTTGGCTGCGATCGCGCATCTGCTTAAATAGCCGCAAATTGCCCCACAAATAAGGGTCAAACCAGCCGCCGATGTGCAGCATGGGCAAGTCTATCTGGCTGAGATCAGGCGTCAGCGACTGCCAGTAGTCATCCCATTGGGGATGGGCAACCCAATCATGAAAGAAGGAATCCGGCGCGTGATGCTTGAGCACTTCTGGGCAAGTTGGGATTGGCTCAGACAGTGGTAAATTACGCGACGCTTTAAACAGTGCTTCATAGGCGATTTCATCCCCTTTCAATCGAGCCGTTTCTGCAGCCAATTGAATGGCCCAGCCTAATCCAGCTTGCAGCAGTAATGCCCCATTCTCATAGGCCCAGTCTTCGTAAAGGTTGTAGCCGACCATGGCTGGGGCGATCGCCTTGAGCGCAGTTGGCTTAGCTTGGGCTGCATAGAGCTGAGTCATGCCCTGGTAAGAAAACCCATACATGCCGACTTGGCCGTTACTCTGGGGTAATTGAGCAGCCCAAGCTACCGTATCTTCCCCATCGGTGACTTCGTGCTCAAACAGGCGAAAATCACCTTCAGACGTCCCCCGTCCCCGCACATCTTGAATGACAACGAGGTAACCGTGGGCTGCATACCAAATGGGGTGAGCATAAACAACCGTAGACGCGATTGCCCGGCCATAGGGCTGGCGCATCAGCAATACCGGAAACTCCCCGGCTGCATCAGGTGCATAAATATCGGCGTCTAACCGGATGCGATCGCGGGTGAACATCGAGCGGGTTTGTTGAGCACGAACCGAGAACCGTTGAGTCTGGGATTTAGCGTTCACCGATACAGTGCCTCGAAATACCCCATCAGTTCTAACCTGTTGCTCATCTGACCCCCGCCAACCGATCTGAGCGTCGCAATACCGCCATGTCCTCCGCGTCTAAATCGACCGGGGTACCGCTGCGAATCAATTCGGCAAAATCTTCATTGGGCACCATGATACACAGGGTATAGAGCCGACTATCGCCCGTATTTTCGAGCACATGGACACCGTTGGGGGGCACTAAAACACTGTCTCCAGCTTGAATAGTAATTGTTTTGCCATCGCAGGTTGCTCGCCCTTCCCCTTTGAGGATGAAAAACATCTCAACTGCGATTTGATGGCGATTAGGCGGGGTTTTGCCCCCGACGTCGAAAATCTCGACGCAGTAGGTCAAAGACATATTGGCAACCATCGGATCAAAGACAATTGCCAAACGGTTGGTATCCCCAGGGCTAATCCGATAGGCCTGATAATCACCCGGGGATTTGAAGACAGGCAAGACACAAGTCGCCGAAATCGCACAGCTTTCTGCCACCATGGAAAATCCTTCCAAATTTAGGGCCAAATTTTGGGTATACCCAGCACGGAGCGAACGATTCCTAAAGGTAAATACCGCTACATTTTTAGCGCGATGAGCTGACGCGACAGCCTTTTGGTCTAATTTTCGACCATCGCATACTGTTCAAACAGCAGCCTACAGCAAATTCTATACGGAACCGTATTACTAGTTGCCTACCTTTTAGCGTTTCTTCAGGAAACGATGATTTATGGCGATATTGTTAGCGATGGGTTGCCAGGTCTGTTGCCGCTGTCCCAATTTTTGCTTGGCTGCTGAGGTGTTGACCAGGGGCATGAAGAAACAATAATGATGACGTGGATCTGACGACGTGTAACTGTAATTTCAAACTATTGGTCGTGGAGGTAGTTGCGGTGTCCAATGTTGAAGGGCTTTGGCGTTCTGGCAATCTTCTGGTGATGCAGAAAGGAGCAGAATTCCCTGATCGCTGTATCAAAACGAATCAGCCCGCTGACGGTAAACGATTTAAGGCAATGCTGTACTGGCATCATCCCGCGTACTACATTCTAATTTTGGCAAGTTTGCTGATTTACATTATCGTTGCGCTGATTGTGCGTAAACATGCGATCGCTTACGTCGGCGTGACTGAAGACGTTTTGCGCCAGCGCAAACAAGCGATTTTGTGGGGGTGGGGGATCGGCATTGCAGGCGTCGTTTTGTTCTTTGGTGCTTTCTCATTTGAATCTGACACAGCCATACAAACCTCCCTCTTGCTCGGTTTTGCCTTAATGCTGGTGGGATTAATTGGCGGGATTATCAAGGCTACCCTCGTCGGGGTTACCCGGATTGAAGACGAGTATGTCTGGATTCGGGGAGTCAACGAAGCGTACTTAGATTTGCTGCCAGAATGGCAGGGATGAATTAACCTATTGGTCTACTCAAGATTGGGCAAAAACCTGCTGGCGAGTAGGGCAACTTGGGTGCGATCGCGGAGTTGTAAATGGCTCAAAATACTGCTGACATGATTTTTCACTGTCCGGGCAGAGATGTGCAACGCTTCCGCAATTTCTCGATTATTTGCCCCCGTGGCAATTAGCTGTAAAACCTCCTGCTCGCGGGGGGATAGGGTGAAAAATTCAGGCGGAATATTGGGAATGTTGGCGGTCTCCGGGGAAGCTGTCATTGCCTTTTCAAACAGGCCTGGCCCCAAGTAGGTATAGCCTTTATGGGTGGCGCGAATGGCTTCGGCGAGTTCTTCAGAGGGGGTGTCTTTGAGCAAATATCCCTTGGCCCCGTATTGCATTGCCTGGGCCACATACTCATCGTCATCAAACGTGCTTAAGATCAACACTTTCAAGTTAATCCAGCGTTGGTGAATGTGTTGGATGGCAGCAACCCCATCCATAACCGGCATGCGGATGTCGAGCAGAACTAAATCGGGCTGATTCGGGGTGCCCATCAGTGAGGCAATGAGCGCGATCGCCCCTTGGCCATCCTCAGCCTCGCCGACCACACAAAAATCCGGCCTGGCCTGGAGCAGGCTGCTCAATCCCTGCCGAATCAGAACCTGATCATCGACAATTACCAGTCGAATCACAACATCACCTTAGCCAGCGGTAGTTTAGCGCTGAGCTGACAGCCTTGGCCTGGGGCTGTCACAATCTGGAGTTGTCCACCCATCGCCGCCGCCCGCTCACGCATACTTTTGAGGCCAAACCCAGCCGTGGTTTGGGCCGGGTCAAAGCCAATCCCGTTGTCTTTAATCATCAGCCAGAGGGAGTCAAAATCAGTCTTTACCCTTAGCTTAATTTGGTTTGCCTGGCTGTGCTTGGCAACGTTGGTCAAAGCCTCTTGGACAAGACGATAGACTGTTGTGCTGACCTCGCTTTTGACGGTGTTACCCAGCTGCAATTCGTAGATAAAGTCTCCACTGATCTGATTTTGAAATTCGCGACAAAGAACCTGTAAAGCAGTAGACAGGGGTTTTCCCTTCAAGGGGTCAGACCGTAGGGTAGAAACCGACTGACGAATTTCTGTCAACGCCGTCGCTGCAAGATGCTGGGCTGTTTGGAGATAGGTCTCTGTTTTTTGTGGGTCTGACTGGCAAAACATCAAGGCATTTTCGAGCTGAATCCGCTGGGCTGTGAGGTTATGACCCACTGCATCGTGAATTTCTTGAGCAATGCGATTGCGTTCTTGGAGGGTGGCTTGGTCTTCAATCCGCAATGCGTACTGACGGAGCTGCTGGTGAACTGCGGCTAACTGCTGTCGACTTGCCCGCTCTGAGAGTAAAGCGTTGACCAGCATCAGCATACAGGCCAGTACCAAAATAGAGAGTAATATACCGCTAATGCCGCCGATCAGAAGTAGGGTGTTGAGCTGTGCCAAGCTCAATGCAGGCAATTCCTTGAGTTCTGATTGGATGCGCTGGACATCGCTTAAGGGAATAACCAGAGATGTTGTGGCCAGTCCGAAGGCTAACCCAGTCACCCACCATCGGGCAGTGCGCCGAAAGATCAAATATCCGCGAATGGCCACGACGATATAGGGCATGAGAAACGGAGATCGCCAGTTAACAAGGGTGGTCGCAAGCAAAATTAGCCCAAACTGGATCGCAATGTAAGCCCACTTGCTCAGGGCTGGCCCTGCAGGCAAGCGTATCCCCAGCAAGCCTAAAGCTGCCAGGCATAAAAGGGTCAATAACCAAGCAAACGGAAACGGTTCAGTTTCGACCAGGGACTCACCCAACAATGTCGATAAGTAAGGCATGTTTTCCCACGGCAGTTCAGTGAGAACTGCGATGCCGATTAGAATCCACTCAGTAATCTGAATTGAACGAAACGGATGGGGTTGGGTTTGGAACCAATGTGTCACGGTTCACCTTACTTATGAGAAAACGCCACATTCCGGGCTAGATGGGATTTAACGTCGGCCTCATCGGGATTGCAAACATATGTTCTTTACCTTAGGCAGGTTAGGGATGTTTTTACCAGAGTCTTTTGTCACAAAAACGCCGACGTCTTCATGACGAAAGTGCTATCGGGAAATCGATCTTCAGACTCATTGGGTTTAGGCATGTAGCCTCATGCAAACCGTCCATTGAGATCCTTACGATAAGGCCTGAGTTTGTTACGATTACAACGATGAAATCCCGATCATGGATTCATATTAGACCCGTCTATCCCCGCTTGGGTAAGCTGATACGCCGGTTGGCAGGCCCCGCATTCAGCGGTCTATCTATTGCAGTTTTAGTATTACCGTCTGCTGCTGCTGAGCGTATCGTTTTCTCCTACGGTTACTTGGAGCGCTTCATTTCCGTTGACGCCTTAGAAACCTTTGCGCAAGAAGGCCGAATTGACGATCAGCTAGCCCCCTATATCGGTGAAGCGAGTCCTGAGGAACTCGAAGCCATGCGAGCGGTTTTGCTAAGTCAGGCGGAGTTAAGCCCTGTCACGCTTTCCCAATTCCTTTATTCCTCCCTAGGGGAAGTCTTGTTGCAATATGCCGGAGAACTGATTCAAACCGATTCGAGACTCAACGGATTTTCTGCCCTGCGTGCAGCGGTGGTGCTAGCAGCGGGTGACTCAGATGGATTAACGATACTCAATGTACTCCGCCACTTCCCAACTCGAACCGTTCGCATCAACGGGGTGCGAGCGCTGCAAGTGGTCAGTGCGTTTACTCAACTTCTGCAGCAAACTGACCAGATGGTCGCCCTGATTGAGCAGCAGGCAGGCCGAGAAGTGGCAGCAGCAACCCCCGTTGATTTTGCTCAGCTCCCAGATTTGCAGCAGCCCGGTTCGTTAAGCTGGCAGACAGAAACCTTGCAGCTCTATGATGATAGGCGCGATCGCGCCTTTGAGGCAGATCTGTATTCCCCCCATTTGCAGGTCGATGCCCCTGTCCCGGTTATCGTGATCTCCCACGGTCTCGGTTCAGATCGCATGAGTTTCTCAGATTTAGCTCAACATTTAGCCAGCCATGGTTTTGCAGTCGCGGTGTTAGAGCATCCCGGTAGCAACAATGAGCAGATGCAAAGTCTGCTCAAAGGCACCGTCAGCGAAATGGTGGAACCTAGCGAGTTTATCGATCGCCCGCAAGATATATCTTTTTTGTTAGATGAGCTGCACCGTCGCAACCAAACCCGGTCTTCCCAACCCGATCAGTTCGATCTACAGCAAGTCGGTGTGGTGGGACACTCCCTAGGGGGATATGCAGCGCTCGCCCTAGTGGGTGCTGAACTGGATTTTGAGCGACTTGAATTTGCCTGTACGTTTGAAGGTGGGCTCAACTTAGTCAATTTCTCATTGCCGTTGCAGTGCATTGCCCTTGAGGGAGAGCATGACGCTTACCCACCCCTCCGGGATGAACGCGTCAAGGCAGTCTTTGCGATGAATCCTACGATTAGCGGTGTATTCAGCCCTAGTGGGCTAGGGCAAGTTCAGGTGCCGATTATGCTAGTCGCCGGGAGTCATGATCCCGTTGCCCCTGCCCTACTAGAACAGATTCGTCCCTTTAGCTGGCTGACAGGGTTGGATAACTATCTGGTCTTAATTCAAGGGGGCACCCACATCTATTCTGTTGCCGATACATCAATCGATGGGGCGTTGTCACTGCCTGCTGAGTTAGCTGGGCCGGATCCGGCCCTTGCCCGTCAGTATCTGAAGGCAAGCAGTCTAGCGTTTATGAAAACCTATGTTGCAGATCAAGATGACTATCAGGTTTACCTGAGCTCCGCCTATACCCAAGCCATCAGCCAGCCGCCGCTCAAACTCGAGTTGGTCAGCACCCTCCCACTCGCCGACAACTATTGAACGGCATAGCTGATTAACGGCGTAACTGAGCTCAAGGGGTCACAATCTGGGTGAAGCAGTCGATTGTCCCGCTGACTCAAACATTCTAGCCATGTCTCTATCAGGGATTTGGGGACTAACATTCCGCGACCCGTGAGACAATCGACTGCCTTATTACCCTAAACATCTCGGCTGTCTCTTGACCAGGGACTTCCGTCACGAAAACGCTGCTGTCGCTAGTCCCAAAGTCCTATAGAGAATCGATCTTCAGATGCGTCGCTTTTAGTCAGTGAGCCTCATGTCAATGGCTAACTAGAGTGCTTACGATGAAGACTGAGTTTGTTGCAAACACAACTATGAAAGCTCAATTGTGGACTCGAATTAAACCCATTCCTGTTTGGGTGGGCGGCATTGCGGCGGCGGTTGTCGTAGGTGGACTCGTCATGGTCTATTTCCAGCAACGCCAGGGAGCAGCAAGTCTCTCATCTAATCAACAGACCATTCTGGTCGAGCGTCAAAACCTGACTCCCCAAATTCAGGCCAGCGGTGTAGTTCAAGCAGAAAGCACGATCAACGTCAGCCCTGAAGACTCGGGCAAAATCGCAGAATTGTTTATTCAAGAAGGCGATGTTGTGGCTGAGGGACAGATTATCGCCCGGATGACCAGCCGTCGCCGTCAGGCTGATGTGGCTCAAAATCAGGCGGCTTTGGCTAAAGCTCAGGCAGCCCTGGCTCAAAGTCGAGCCGGTGCTCGTTCAGAAGATATCGCTGAAGCCCAAGCCCGAGTGGCGACAGCGCAAGCCTCATTAGAGGCAACTCGGGCCAAACTTCAGCAGGCACGTCAAGAGCTTACTCGGTTTCAACAACTCGCTGACCAAGGGGCTGTATCGGCTAATGAATTGGGAACTTACATCACGACTGAGCAAGAAATGAGTGCCAATTTGGTTGCTGACCAGCAGCGGCTTGCCGAAGTTCAAGCGTCGCTGGCGGAGCTGCGTAACGGCACCCGTCCGGAAGAGATTCGCCAAGCCGAAGCCGACGTCGCTCAGGCCGAAGCTCAGCTAGCCGCAGTTCAAGTACAGCTTGAGGAAACGGTTGTACGGGCTCCTTTCGACGGCGTGATTACCCGCCGATTTGCCGATACCGGCGATTTTGTCACCCCAACCACGGCAGCCTCGTCTGATGATGGGGCAACGTCGAGTTCGATCGCCGAGCTCTCTAGCGGCCTCGAAATTGAAGCCAAGGTGCCTGAAGCCAATATTGCTAAGCTGGCGGTGGGTCAACCCGCTGAGATTCGCAGTAATGCTTATCCCGATCAGGTGTTTACCGGGGAAATTACGCTGATCGCACCGCGAGCGATTCAAGAGGACAATATCACCGTCTTTCGGATCAAAGTTGCGGTTGAAAATGGCCAAGCTGAGCTGAGGTCTGGCATGAATGTCCGGATCACATTTTTAGGTAGCCCCGTCAATGATGCAGTGGTAATTCCGCTGGCGGCGGTGGTGACCCAAGACGATGGTGAAACTGGGGTTTACCTCGAAAGTGAAACCGCCAAGCCGACCTTTCAGCCCATTCAAATTGGATTGACGACAGGGACACAGGTTGAGGTCGTGGAGGGGCTCAATCCAGGCGATCGCATTTTGATTGAACCCCCGTCAGATCTTGTGATTGAGGGCGTTGACAACGTTGGATTCTAATCACCCCAAATTCTAGTCACCCTAGATTTTAACCCGTTGGATTTTAATCATGAACGTGACCGAAAACTTGCAGATGGCGGTCAAAACCCTGAGCGCCAATCGACTCAGAAGTCTATTAACCATGCTGGGGATTATCATCGGCAACGCGTCGGTGATTTCGATGGTGGCGATTGGGCAAGGGGCGCAAGAGTTTACCCAAGAACGGTTGGAGTCTTTTGGCCCGAATCAGCTGACAATCTATGCGGGTGGCCCTAGTGAATTTGGGGCCTTAGAAGATAGGGCTGAGATTACCTTGGCCGATGTCGATGCGATCGCGCAGCAGGCTACTGCCGTTCAAGAAATCGCACCCCAAATTTCATCCCAACAACAATTCACCTACGGCTCCCGTTCTCGCCAAAGTAACGTGATTGGGTCTACCCCCGGTATTCTCTATGTGCGGAGCTTGCAAATTGGGGAAGGCCGATTTTTGAACTCGACGGATATCGAACAAAGTGCCCAAGTGATTGTGCTGGGTTCAGCCCTGGCCCGGCGGCTGTTTATGGAGCAGTCTCCCCTGGGCAAAACAGTACAGGTGGGGAATTTCAACTTCCAGGTGGTCGGGGTGATGGCGGATAAAGGCAGTTTGTTTGGCATCAACTATGATGAAACAGCCTATGTGCCGATCACCACAATGGCTCATCAAATCTCGGGGCGGCGATCGCCCAATGGTATCCCCGTCGACTACCTTGAAATCTCCGCCAGAGACCCAGACAGTATTCGGATAGCTGCGTTTCAGATTGGCAATGTGTTGACCCGCCGCCACGGTAAACGCGATTTTTCGATCTTTGCGAATAAGTCGTTTCAAGATTTGGTGGCCCAAATTACGGGGGGCCTCAGTTTGGTTCTAGCCGCGATCGCAGGCATTTCTTTACTCGTCGGTGGCATTGGGGTCATGAACATTATGCTGGTGTCAGTCACTGAACGTACCCACGAAATTGGCCTCCGCAAAGCCATTGGCGCAACCCAACGGGCGATTTTGACTCAATTTTTGATTGAGGCCGTCATCCTATCGGTTGCCGGGGGCCTGATTGGGATTGGCGTGGGCAGCGGGGGAGCGTTTCTGGTCGGGCTGTTTAGCCCCGTAAAACCTGGCGTATCGGTCAATGCCGTCGTTTTGGCGACAGGCGTTTCAGGCACTATTGGCCTGATTTTTGGCGTGATTCCGGCGCGGCAGGCGGCTAAGTTAGATCCGATTGTTGCGTTGAGAAGTTAGTCAATAGACGTTCATCATGGCCCTGATTCAAATTTCCCAAATCACCAAAACCTACGGGGTCGGCAATCTCCGAGTGGATGCCTTGGCAGGCGTGAGTTTTACCGTTGAATCCGGTGATTACTGCGCCATTATGGGGGCATCAGGTTCGGGTAAATCGACCCTGATGAACATTGTCGGCTGTCTCGATCGCCCCTCTACGGGTCACTATCGCCTGGATGATGTGGATGTAGATCAGCTCCGTGATGACGAGTTGGCCCATATTCGGAATCGTAAGATTGGCTTTGTGTTTCAGCAGTTTCACCTGTTGCCTCAGCTGACGGCCTTAGAAAATGTGATGCTGCCCATGGTTTATGCCGGGGTGCCACAACAGGATCGCCATCAGCGGGCAGAACATGCCTTAGAGCAGGTCGGGTTGGGGCAGCGACTGCATAATCGCCCTAACCAGTTGTCGGGGGGGCAACAGCAGCGGGTCGCGATCGCCCGCGCAATTGTCAACCAACCCGTTTTGCTATTGGCCGACGAACCCACCGGAGCTTTAGATTCTCAAACCACCGAAGAGATTCTAGAAATTTTCGGCAGCCTTAACGCCAGCGGCATGACCGTAGTCATGGTCACCCACGAAACTGCGGTGGCGCGCAACACGCGCCGCGTAATCTGGTTCAGAGATGGCAAGGTGCTGCATCATTCGCTTGCCCCTGATGAGTTAAGCAATGGGGTTATGAGCTAAGCACCATCTCCCGGAGTCTGGCGGCCTGCAGCAATAACAGACTCACCTGCTCAACAAAACAGGAGTTATGAACAAGTTCCTATACATTCTTCTATTTCTTTCAGCCATTTTTGTCTCTGTGATGGTATACAAACTATCTGGGGTAGAGCACGTTTCCCCCAATTCTCTGCCATCTGGGGCCAACCTTGACGATGTTCGAACAGCAGTCGTGACTGAGATTCGTCAAGAACTTGACTATCAAGAGAATGCAGGCATGAGTGGGGTCGTCCGTCTCCAATGGGGTGACACCGTTCTCATCCATGAAGCTTATGGTTGGCAAGATCGCGAGGCTGAACAAGCAATGACTCTTGAGGTTGGGTTTGATATTGGATCCATCGTCAAACTGATGACGGCCGCAACAGTTCTTAAACTAGCGGAGAATGGCCGATTGCAAACAGCTGATACAATCGGCCAGTTCTTTCCAGATGCGCCTTCTACAATACGAGCCATTGCCCTTGATCAACTCCTGGTACACACGTCTGGTCTACCAGAATACCTGGGTGATGACTACGAGTTGCTCAATCACGAAGCGGCACTCGATCGTATTTTTGCGGCTCGATTACGGTTTGCGCCAGGAACCCGTGAGGCTTACTCGAATACAGGCTACACGCTACTAGCCCTAGTCATAGAAGTAGCTTCGGGGTTACCCTATGAGCAAGCTGTGCGTGAAGCAGTCCTGATTCCGGCAGGCACACCAAGCATCGGATATCGTCTTGCAGACTGGGCTCAAGATGACCTGGCAGTCGGATACCGGGATCAACAACGATGGGGCAAACCGCTTGACCATGCTTGGCTAGACGACGGCCCCTCATGGACTCTGCGTGGCAATGGTGGAATGCTTGCGACAGCAGATGACCTAGCCCGATGGTTTGAGGCAGTATTCACGGGAAAAATTCTTGGCCGTGAAGCGCTTAGCCGATTTCTCGATCTCTTCGGTATTAGCCCCGATGATTATGGTTTGCGAATTGGTGAGGCGGGCGGTAACGATATTTTCAATGTGCTGTATGAGGGTTGGATTGATCTTGGGGTCAACCTCACATTTTTGACCAGCGTATCGTCACATAGTGCAGAGCAGGTCTGGAATGAAATCCGCGACGAAGTTTACAAACTTGCTCAAGCCGCTGCAATCGAGTCATAGCGCTTAACAAGTTCATTCAATTCCACAAAGGTATCCTATGGGCATTATCTGGCTGCTGATCAAAGCCTCTTGGGTCAACGTCGTTATGGCGATCGCGGCGGGCATCATCAGCGGTGGGTGCAGTGCGCGGCTGATTGCGTTAATCAACACCGCCATCGATCAAAACTCTCCCCAGTCATTAATCGTTCCCTTTGCTGGACTCGCTTTGCTGTCGCTGCTCACAGGCAGCCTGTCCCAGTTTTTGCTGATCGACCTAGCCCAAGATTCGGTTTATCAACTGCGCTTGCGACTGAGTCAACGGATTTTGTCTGCCCCCCTGCCGCAGTTAGAAACGGTTGGGCCCAGTCAGCTTTTGGCCGTTCTGACCAAAGATGTGCAGGCTATCTCAGATACGGTGTTTGTGATTCCCTTTCTTTGCATCGACATTGCCGTCATTGGCGGATGTTTGATTTATCTGGGTTGGCTGTCAGGTTGGGTATTTCTGGCGGTGCTGGTGTTTTTGATGATCGCGATCGCGCTGGTACAAATCCTGATTAGCTATGCCTATCGTTATCTCGGTCGCGCCCGTCAAGAAGTAGACCGTTTATTCAAGCACTTTCGCAGCATTACCGACGGCATCAAAGAACTCAAACTGCATTCAATCCGACGACAAACCTTTTTTGAAACTGACCTCACCGTCAGCGCCGCGGCCTCTCGCAACTATCAAAAGACGGCATTCAAGCTGGCGGCGCTGGCAACGGGCGGCGGCGAACTATTGTATTTTGTGCTGATTGGGCTTTTGCTGTTCGGGGTGCCCCAAGTTATTCCTACGGCTGAGGCCAGCTTACCCGCCTATATTCTGACACTCACCTACCTATTGGGGCCGTTAGAAAAACTGATTCAGCAGCTCCCCAACCTAGCCAATGCCAACGTTTCAATTCAAAAAGTCAACAAAATGGGGTTGACCCTGGCTGAAAATGCCGAAATTGATACGGTGGTCAAACAGCCAACCCAACCCAACTGGCAAACCCTTGAACTCCATCAAGTGGTGCACACCTACCCCAGCGAGGAGACAGAGCACCCGTTTGCCGTCGGGCCAATCGACCTCACGCTGAGGGCAGGAGAGCTCGTTTTTCTGGTGGGGGGCAACGGCAGCGGCAAATCGACGCTGGCAAAGTTAATCACGGGGCTATACGCACCCGATTCAGGGGAATTGCGGTTGGATGGTGTGCCGATCGCAGACACTAACCGCGAGTGGTATCGGCAAAACTTTTCAGCTATTTTTTCAGATTTTTATCTGTTTGAACGACTAATCAGCACCGAATCGCTAACGCTTGACGCCCAGGCTCAGGCATACCTCAAGACCCTAGAACTCGATCAAAAAGTCGCCGTCCAAGACGGGCAGCTTTCGACCACGGCCCTGTCCCAAGGGCAACGTAAACGACTGGCACTGTTAGCAGCCTATTTAGAAGATCGCTCGATTTATCTCTTTGACGAATGGGCCGCTGACCAAGATCCTGTCTTTCGAGAGATTTTTTACACGCAGCTCCTGGCAGAACTCAAACAGCGGGGCAAAACGGTGCTGGTGATTAGCCACGATGACCATTACTTCCACCTGGCTGACCGCATCATCAAGCTAGACTACGGCCACATTGAGTCTGACCAGACGGTTGCTGTTTGATGATGAGGGTCTCAGGGAAACCTAAATCCTGAAACCCTCATCTCACAAAATGGAACAATGAGTCCAGCATTTTTAAAGACTAGCGAACCACAATCTTAGGAGAGGGGTTGGGATTGTCATAGCTTTTCCTCCCCTTTAAAGATGGTGTATTTTATGGTCTTTGATGGATACTTAAAGCTAATGGAAAAGTTCGCCCAGTTCCAGTTAACTGGGACAACAATGGGTGGGCTAGCTCCTCAAGCCTGGGTCTATAGTCTTAACGATGGAAACTGATACGAACCCTGTTCCTTCTATTCCTGGCTACGTTATCGTTGAGCAACTTTCCAAGGGATCTAGGGCTGAGGTATACCGAGCATTACAACAAGGGCAGCAGCCAGTGGTGATTAAAGTGCTGCGCCATGAGCACCCTAGCTTTGAAGAACTGGTGCAGTTTCGCAATCAGTATGCGATCGCCCGTCGCCTAAATCACCCCAAAATTGCCTGCCCCCTGGCGCTAGAACGCTGCGGCAATGGGTATGCCCTAGTGATGCCTGATGAGGGGTTTATTGCGCTGCCGGTGTACTGGCAGCAACACGATAGGCCAGGTTGTGATGTCTCTGGGGGGCTGGCGATCGCCAGTCAACTGGCCGGAGCCTTACACTACCTCACCGAGCAACGCATTCTCCATAAAGACATCAAACCGGATAACATCTTGATCCACCCAGAAACTGGGCAAATCAAACTTATTGACTTCAGCTTGGCTAGCCTGCTGCCTGAAGAGCGCCAGCAATTCCCCAACCCCAACCTGCTTGAAGGCACCCTCGCCTATATTTCTCCGGAACAGACCGGGCGGATGAACCGGGGCATTGACTATCGTACGGATTTCTACTCCCTCGGGGTCACGATGTTTGAGCTGCTGGTGGGAGAACTCCCTTTTCAGACAGCTGATCCCATGGGATTGGTGCATTGCCACATCGCTCGTCCCGTCCAGTTTTCTGAGACGAGCCAGCAATTGATTCCAGAGAGGGTGCGGGCAATCATCTTGAAACTGATGGCTAAAAATGCTGAAGACCGCTATCAAAGTGCGTTGGGGCTTAAGCACGATTTAGACATCTGCCTGCAACAGTGGGACGCAACCGGAGACATTACTGCGTTTGAGTTGGGTGAGCGGGATACCCGCGATCGCTTCCTGATTCCGGCAAGACTCTATGGCCGGGAAAAAGAAGTACAGCTTCTACTAGATGCCTTTGAGCGGGTAGCTGGGAATCAGGCGTCAAGCGAACTGATGCTAGTAGCAGGCTTTTCAGGGATCGGTAAAACTGCTGTTATCAATAAAATCCACAAACCCATTACCTGTCAGAATGGCTATTTCATCAAGGGCAAATTTGACCAGTTCAACCGCAATATTCCCCTCTTGGCGTTTGTCCAAGCGCTGCAAGATTTAATCGGTCAGCTGCTGTCAAACTCGGATGCACAGTTGACTCAGTGGCGTACTCAGATTCTTGATGCGGTTGGCGAAAATGGTCAAGTTTTGATTGAGTTGATACCAGAACTGCACCAAGTCATTGGCCAACAACCTGCTGCACCGGAACTGTCGGGGACGGCAGCGCAGAACCGATTTAACTGGCTGTTTCAAAAACTGATTGCGGTATTTGCAACCGCTGAACAGCCGCTGGTGATGTTTTTAGACGACTTGCATTGGGCCGACTCAGCTTCGCTGAAACTCATCAAGGTACTGATGGATAACGAGAGCTGTTTACTCTTATTGGGGGCTTATCGAGATCATGAGGTTTCCCTGGCCCACCCATTGCGTTTGACGACAGCAGCGTTGATGGAAAACGGTAAGACTGTTAATACCATTGCCCTTGCCCCCCTTACCCTGCGAGACACAAACCAGTTTGTTGCGGATACATTAGGCTGCTCAACTCAGCGATCGCGCCTCCTTGCTGAACTGCTCAATCGAAAGACTCAAGGAAACCCCTTCTTCATTAGCCGATTTCTCAAGGCATTACACGAAGATGGATACATCCAGTTCGATCGGCACCAAGGCCATTGGGACTGTGATGTTACCCAGATTAATGCGCCATATCTGACCGATGATATTTTGGAATTTATGACGCAGCAATTACACAGATTGCCCCTCAAAACGCAGCAGGTACTCAAGTTAGCCGCTTGTCTCGGGAATCAATTCGATTTGGCAACCTTATCGTTGATTTCTGAGCAATCACAAACAGACACGGCTGCTGCCTTATGGAAAGCGCGACAAGAAGGACTGATTTTGCCCGTCAATGAAATCTATAAATTCTTCCAGAATACCGATACCCAAACGCCACCTCAAGCAGTTGCAGTCTCCTATAGATTTCTGCATGATCAGATACAGCAAGCCGCTTATGCCTTGATTCCTGAAGTTGATAAATCATCAACTCACCTTAAGATTGGGCGGCTGATCATCGACCAGATTTCTGAGTCTGAATTAGAGCCGCGCTTGTTTGATATTGCTAACAACATCAGCCTAGGCAAAGCGTTAATTAATCACCCTATTGAGCAATATCGTTTTGGTCGGCTTCTGCTAAGAGCGGCTTGCAAAGCTAAGGCGGCAACTGCTTATAACGCTGCTGCTCAATACTGCCAAACCGGAATTACAATCCTCGGTCAACAAGCATGGCAGAATCGGCAGACTTTGATGCGTGAGTTCTATGAAGTCGGTGCGGAAGTTACTTATTTAAATAGTGATTTTAAACGATCTGAAGCCTTCACAGATATCGCGTTGGAGAGAGCTAATAGTGTCTTGGAGACAATTAAGAGTTACGAAATTAAAATTCTGGCTTATATTATCCAAAATAAAACACTAGAGGGGTTGAAAATAGGGTTCAAAATTTTATCTGAACTCGGAATAACCTTTCCATCAAACCCTGACTCTATTTCAATCTTGTCAGGATTTTTTAAAACAAAACTTTTACTATGGGGTCATTCTATTAAATCTATAGAGGGTTCTTCTATCATGAAGAATCCTCTGGCAAAAGCAAGGAGTGCTGTCATCAAGGCTATACTCCCTGCTGCTTACATTAGCGCCCCAAACCTTTATCCTCTACTCATATTCAAGCAAATTGAGCTGCTCTTAAAATACGGCAATAATGATGCAGCACCCTCAGCTTATTGCTCATATGGCGTGATTTTGAGCAATTTCTTGGGTGATATTGAGACGGGCTATAAATTTGGTGAACTTGCCCTCAGGCTAATGTCAGATTCAATCATCAATAAAGTGGAGGCTGGGGTTAATTTTACGGTTTATGCTTTGATTAGACCCTGGAAGCATCACCTCAATCAGAGCATGTCTGCCTTATTTGGTAACTATCATCACGCCCTAGAAAGTGGAGAGAATGAATATGCTGCTTGGTCAATTTTGACCTATCTGCGAAATGCAAGATCGATTGGCATGGAGCTCAATGAAAATGCAAAGCAGCATGCTGCTTATATCAAAATTTTGGCAAAAACCCAACGGAGTGCAGTTGTTAATTATGCCTATCCAAGTTATCTGTTCACGTTAAAACTACTTGATCGAGATGAGATACTAGCGGATCTTGATAGTAAAGGGCTGGATCAAGCAAGTCTGATGTCCTCTCTAACGGATGCCAACGATCGAGCAGGATTGTGTGCAGCTTACTTGTATCAACTCATGCTGGCCTATTGGCTCGGTGACTTTGATAAAGCACTGGAATCTATTACGCTTTGTCAGAAATATCTAGACAGTATCATCGGTTTCTATGAAGTCCAGCAGTATTGGTGGTTTGCTGCCTTGACATGGCTAGCGGTCTACCCCCAAGCTCCTGACTCAAAACAGCGCTTGAGACAAATTCATCAAAGTCGAAAAAAGCTGAAGAAATGGGCACACCATGCACCGATGAATGCGCAGCATAAGTTCCATCTAGTTGAGGCAGAGCGCTACCGAGTCTTAAAGAAGATGGCGATCGCAGCTGATTTATACGATCGGGCTATCAGTGGTGCTAAAGACAATGGATATATTCAAGAAGAAGCGCTGGCTAATGAACTCGCAGCTAAGTTCTACTTAGCATGGGGTAAAGAAAAAGCAGCGGCGGGCTATCTGCAAGCAGCGTACTATTGTTATGCCCATTGGGGCGCTCAAGCTAAAACGGATGATTTAGCAAGGCGCTATCCCGAGTTGTTGCAGCCAGTCTTGCAGCAAGCAGCGCCAAATCCGCTGGAGACTCTCGTAACCGTTGCGGCTCCCAATCTCTCAATCCATGGGTCTACGGATCTGAGCCACGCTTCTGGTTATAACTTCAACACCACTCTTGATTTCGCCGCTGCGCTCAAAGCCTCCCAAGCCCTTTCTCAATCAATTCGACTGGATGAGTTGTTGCGCCAGTTCATTCAGATTATTCTGAAAAATTCGGGGGCCGATCGCTGTGCCTTGATCCGCCCTAACAGCGCTGGTGGGTGGCAGGTCAAAGCTATTGCCACACCCCAAGCCATAGATCTGTGCTCGGAACCGTTGGCAGGCAATTCAAACCTCCCAATTAAGCTGATTCAGTACGTTAAAAACACTTATGAAGTGGTCGTGATTGATGACCTTAATACCGACTTACCCATCATTGATGACTATTTGAGTCAGCACCGACCCAAAAGTTTACTGTGCTTGCCCATTCACACTCAAGGCCGGTTGATTGGCATTTTGTACTTAAGCAATCAATCGACGAGTGGTGTTTTCACCTACGATCGCATCCTAATACTCAACTTTCTTTGTACCCAGGCTGCCATTTCCCTTGAAAACGCCCGACTCTATCAAACCCTCGAAAACTATTCCCAAAGCCTAGAAGCCAAAGTTGAAGAACGCACCACTGCCCTACGGGAGAATGAAGAACGCTTGAGGCTTGCCCTCAGAGCAACCAACCAAGGCTTTTTTGATCTGAACCTGCAAACGGACGAAGCGATTGTCAGTTCAGGATATGCCCTGATGCTGGGATACGATCCAGCCACCTTCCATGAAACCGCAGCCACTTGGCGATCGCGTCTGCATCCCGACGATCAAGCACAGACTAGTCAAGCCTATCGGGCCTATGAAGCGGGTCAAACCTCCCAGTACATTGCTGAATTTCGCCAGCAAACCCAGCAGGGAGATTGGAAGTGGATTCTCTCAATGGGGCAATTTGTTGAGTGGGATAGAGATGGGCGACCCATCCGACTGCTAGGCACCCATACTGACATTAGCGATCGCAAGTTTGCTGAAACTCAACTGCAAGACCAAAATGAACTGCTCGCACAAATTGCTCAAGGCCAACCATTGCCTGACGTGCTCAATGCCCTCATCGATACGGTAGAACGTAGTTTGGATGGGGTGCTCTGTTCAGTCTTATTGCTCGGCAAAGACAATCGCCTCCGTTTCGGTGCGGCACCCAACTTACCTGCCGATTACAACCAGGCAACCGATGGCGTCTTGATTGGTGAAGGCGTGGGATCTTGCGGGACTGCAGCCTTTCGTAACCAAACCGTCATCGTGGCTGATATTGCCACTGATTCTCTTTGGTGTCCCTATAAGGACTTGGCCTTAAGCCATGGTCTCAGGGCCTGTTGGTCTAGCCCGATTACTGCCAGTGGAGGGGAGGTTCTAGGCACATTCGCGATGTATTACCAACAGGTGCGATCGCCCCAATCCCATGAATTAAAGATAATTTCGCAGATGGCTCATATTGCGGGTATTGCCATTGAACGCCAACAGGCAGAAGCGCGATTGCGTCGCAGCGAAGCAACCCTGCTGGAGGCCCAACAGATCGCTCACATTGGTAATTGGGAGTTTGATATTCCCAGCCAAACCGTCACCTGGTCACCAGAAATGTTCCGTATGTTTGGGTTGCCCCCAGCGCAATCGCCCCCCTCCTACGCAGAGTATCTGCAGATGCTCCCAGTCGACGATCGCCTACGCTTGCAGCAATACGTTGAGCGGGCGATCGCGGAAGCAATACCCTACACCATTGAATACAGCAGGGTTAGACCGGATGGATCGCTGAGTCACCATGAGTGCCGTGCAGAAGTGGAACAGGATTCACAAGGACAAGTCATGCGGTTGTATGGCACTGTCCTCGACATCACCGAGCGCAAACAAGCCGAACTCGCCCTGCAAAATCTGATTGCAGGCACAGCTGCCACCACGGGGCAAGATTTTTTCCCAGCACTCGTGCAGCACATCTCTGAAGCCCTGAATGTTTCCTACGCGATCGTCACCGAAAAAATTGGCGATCAGCTGCAAACTCTTGCTTTCTGGGCTAATGGTGTTTTAGTTCCCCCCCATACCTATGCGCTGGCCCAGACTCCCTGTGAGCTTGTGTTGCAAACTGGAGAGTTTTATTGCAGTAGCAACGTCCAGCAATGGTTCCCTGACGATCCAGACTTAGTTGAACTGGAAGCAGAGAGCTATCTAGGTATTGTGTTGCCAAACAATCAAGGGCAGGCGATCGGCCATCTGTGCATCCTTCATCAGCAGCCGATCACGAATTTACAACGGGCAAAACAAATTCTCCGGGTCTTTGCGGCTCGGGCTGCCGCTGAACTCGAACGGCAGCAGTCTGAAGCCCTGATCACCCACAACGCGTTGCATGATCCGCTGACAGGTTTACCGAATCGAACCCTGTTGTTAGAGCGGCTAGAGCTTGCGATCAACCGCTCCCAACGGATTGGGGACTACCGCTATGCTGTTCTATTTCTCGATCTAGATCGATTCAAAGTGATTAATGACAGTTTGGGGCATGTGATTGGCGATAAGCTTCTGGTTGCGATCGCCCAAAGATTAAAAACTCATTTGCGACAAATGGATTTAGTGGCTCGCCTCGGGGGAGATGAGTTTTTAATTCTGTTAGAAGATACCAGCAGCACCGAAGAAGTGGTTCAAATTGCTGAACGGATCCTGGCGGATTGCCAAACACCGCTCACCATCGATATCCATAAAATTTTCACCGGCATCAGCATTGGCATCGTTCTCGGCACAACGAGTTATCACCGGGCCACCGATTTGATTCGCGATGCAGATATCGCCATGTATCGTGCTAAAACGCAAGCGAGTAATTCCTATAAATTCTTTGATGCGACGATGCACACCCAAGCCCTGAACCGTCTTACCCTAGAAACCGATCTGCGTAAGGCACTCGCTCAAGAAGAATTCATCATCCACTATCAACCCATCTTTGATTTGCACGCCCATCGACTGGTTGGATTTGAGGCATTAGCTCGCTGGCAGCATCCTACCCGAGGATTAATTTTCCCCGATAATTTCGTCTCTATTGCCGAAGAAACAGGTTTGATTGCTTCCCTCGACAGTTGGGTAATTCATCAAGCTTGCCAACAAATCGTGAGTTGGCAGGACAAATTCACTGATTATGCCCCTCTAAAAGTTAGTGTCAACCTCTCTGCTCAGGATCTGAGTAACGCAAATTTAATTCAGGATATTGATGATATCTTGGCCACTACTGGCTTAGCGGGTGACTCAATTACGCTAGAAATTACTGAGAGTATGTTGATTGAAGATATTGACCAAACCATTGATTTATTAGCTCAACTCGCATCAAGACAGATTCAGATCAGTATTGATGATTTTGGCACTGGTTATTCGTCTCTTAATTATCTCCATCGCCTACCCGTCCATAGCTTGAAGATTGACCGTTGTTTTGTGAGTCAGATGCAGGCAGAAAACCGAAACTACCAGGTTGTGAAGACGATTATTACTTTGAGTAATCAGCTCGGATTAATCACCGTGGCAGAGGGCATCGAGACATCACAACAATTGCAAAGGCTACAGCAGCTTGGCTGTCAGTTAGGGCAGGGCTACTTATTCTCAAAGCCACTTACCCCCCCTGAAATCGAGTCTCATTTTCTCCAATGAACGCTCTGACTGGCCGGCTTGAGCAATGCTTGGGCTGCGTCGCCTGAAGCAGTAATTAATGCGAGGTAATCAAAATCAGAAAAGTTTGTAAAGATGATGAGCGTATTGGGTTGAGTAAGCTCCAATGATCAAGATCGAGCGTGGTACATCACGACATGACCTCCTTGAGCTGATCGCGGATCTATCTGGGCCATGGTATGAACCGATGGCGTTTTCAGGGTTTGGTACAGATTTCCAAAGGGCTGTTCTCGCAGAGGGCAGCGTGGTCGATGCCTATGCTGCTGTTGATTGTGCACTCCTCGACTGGGCCCGCACAATCAACACACAAACTGTTTTAGAACAGCTTGCCGCCATTGTTCAAGCTCCACCTGGGGCAGACTTTTACAGTGACCTGGCCAGTCGGCGTCAGGCTCAATGGGACGATGCCATTAGCTGGATTATCCAAGCGATTCAAGATGCCAACCCCGATGAATTTCAAGAATTACGTGGATCCCTAGAATTCGTCCTGCTCAAGGATTACATTGAAAATGACGATTGTGAATAACTCGATAAGCCTAGGAAATAGGGATGGAGTAGCACAATGTATGAGCTGACAAATCCAGCTCTTTGCTTCACATTAGGCAGGCATACTCCATAGTCCTAAGCACAGCAGTTTTATTAGAGAAATCACGGCAATGAAAAAAATTATTCTTGCAGTTGCAATAACAAGCTTGGCTGTCACGGGATGCACGTTAGGCGGATCAGAAAGCTCTGCAGAACTGCCTATCGTGGAAGAACCAGAAAGTTCTACGGAAGCGCCCATTGTAGAGGCACCGCAAGAATCGGATACACAAACCGCTACGTTCGCCGATGGTTCAGTTGAAATGCAGTTTCCAGTTGGATGGCATGAAAACGATAGCGAACATCCCTATGATCTCCAATATTTTTCAGAATTTGAAAATATGAATACTGGCTTATTTCTGTACAAATCAGAAGATTTGGCAGCAGAGTCGACGCCTCAAGCAATATTTGAATGGCACGTTGAAGATTTAGGTGCTAAACGGGAGAACTTTACGGTTCAAGAGCCAGAGCAAACAGAGAATATTGGTGATAACACCATCACGACAGTTGTTTATTCTGGTGATAAAGATGCATCGAGGTTCTACTACAAATTTACTTTGGTAGAGTTTGCCGAGGATCCCGATCGATTTTTAGTGGCGCTTCAGGTGGCAATCCCCAGTGAGTGGAGCGCGAGCAAGCCAATTCTTGAAGAGATTATGCGTTCTGCCAGAATTAGCTCGGCAAGCCTATAAAACTGTAGCCATAAGCTTTAGCTTGCGAGTGTGAGCGAGTGATCTGTAGCGCGTCGCGCCATACACCCCCAGGAGCGCCCAATTGCTGAAAGCGCTCTTGGCAGCACAATAGCAACGTTATACGTACAGCGTCATGAGGCGTCTCAAGATTAAGCGGTTAATAGCAGTCGCGATCGCGGCCTTGGGATTATGTTTGTACTTGAATAATGCCTCGTTTCTTGCTGCTCCAATTGGGGCTGAGCCCATTCTGGTTGCCCATCGGGGCCTGAGCCAAGACTTTGATCGTGAAGGTCTCAATAACGACACTTGCACCGCCACTCGCATGCTGCCAACGTCCCACGAGTATTTAGAAAATACGATCCCGTCTATGGAAGCGGCGTTTGCCTATGGGGCCGATATCGTTGAATTCGATATTCACCCCACTACTGACAACCACTTTGCCGTCTTTCACGATTGGACGGTTGACTGCCGTACCAACGGGACTGGGGTTACTCGTAAACACACCCTTGAAACTCTGCAAGCGCTTGATATTGGCTATGGCTACACTACTGATGGCCAAACCTACCCGTTTCGTGGAAAGGGGGTAGGGATGATGCCTTCATTAGAAACAGTACTGTCCACTTTTCCAGATCGCAAGTTTGTAATCAACATCAAAAGCCAAGACCCTAAAGAAGGCAAGCTCCTTGCCGATCGACTAGCTAAACTCTCTCCAGAACGCCAAGCTCAGATGATGGTTTACGGTGCAGCCCAGCCAGTCAATATTATTCGAGAACAACTGCCTCCCATTCGCACGCTTTGGCCGCATCGGCTGAAACAGTGTCTGAGCCGCTATCTAGCCTTTGGTTGGGCCGGGCATGTACCTACTATTTGCCAACGGAATATGCTGATGGTGCCAGCTAACTATGCCCGGTGGCTGTGGGGGTGGCCCAACCGCTTTCTGCAGCGCATGGATAAAGTTGGCACAAGCGTCTTTTTGATTGGCAATTATGACGGTGAAGGTTTTTCAAAAGGATTTGATGATCCTGAACGTCTCAAAGAACTGCCCTCAGACTATGCGGGTGGTATTTGGACAGATCGGATTGATTTGATTGGCCCAGCCGTTGAGGAAGGGAGCTTTTCATCATGAAAGCTGGAGAGACTGGCCAAAATATCCTTCGATGCCAGCTAAAATCGCCTCCATCGCTAAGGCAGCCAGCAATAACCCCAAAATTCGAGTGATCACATTTACCCCTGTTTGCCCTAGGCTCTTCTGAATCCAGTCTGCAGAGAGCAAGGCCACAAAGGTGATGAGCAACACAGCCAGTAAGGCCAATGCCGTCAGTGCCTGATCAACGAAGCCAAACTTCATGTTGTCTGTCAATAACACCACGGTCATGATGCCGCCTGGCCCGGCGATCAGGGGGGTCGCCAATGGAAACACTGCTAAATCAATGGATGAAGCCGGATCAGTCGATGCCGAGTGCCCTCCAGCATCTTGCAAAACCATCTGTAAGCCCACAATCAGCAACAAAATTCCGCCCGCTGTCCGAAAGGCTGGCAGGCTGATCTCTAAAGCCTCCAGCAGAGGCTGACCCATGACTAAAAATGCAAACAAGATGACGGTTGAGATGCCTACTCCTAACAATGCGATGCGTTGACGGCTGACCTGAGGCTCCTTTTGCGTGATGGCAATAAAGAGCGGCACCAACCCGATTGGATCAATCACCACAAACAACGTGACCGCATCCTGAAGAAAGTGTTGAAACATAGGGATTCTACAGAATCAGTAAGTCTGAGGCCAGTATCCCCCAATATTGAAGGATTGAGGGGCTTAGCTAGTTGTTGTGAAAGAACACCACATCACAATGGGCATGACGAATGACACGACTTTCCATGGTTCCCAGCAGATAATCAACGGGTTCTGGACGATCTGCCCCCAGGAAGATTAAATCGACTTTTTCTTCTTCAGCAACTTCTAGGATTTGCGCATGGGTCGAACCATAGCGCACGCTTAACCCGGCAATGAGATCCTTGGGGATGTGGTCATTCGCAAACGTTTCTAAAGATTCCAGCGCTTTGGCCTGCGCTTTTTCAATAAAGTTTTCGGGTAGTAATGGGCTGACAAAATAACCGCCGTAGTCAGCCATCACGGTCATGACGATAAATTGCCCTTCTAAGGCCTTAATGTAAGCAATCGCTCGATCTAAAAAGGTTAGCTTAGCATTGAGCTGATTGATATCGATAGGAAGTAGAACTTTAAGCATCATAATGGCTCCTAGTGCGGATTGCTGGCTGCGTTAATCTTCACTCAGCAGAACTGGCCGACGCCGCCATCGCCATCTCTGGATCGTCTATGGTCTCTAACTGAATGCGGGTAATCGTCAGGTTCATCGCGCCTAAGAAAATAGACACGAGGGGACTGAGAATGTTGAAAAAGCAGAAGGGTAAATAGCTCAGGGTGGGCACGCCCAGAACGCCTGAGTGAAATGCACCGCCAGAATTCCAAGGAATCAAAACCGATGTCACGGTGCCAGCGTCTTCAACCGCCCGAGAAAGGTTTTTAGGGTGTAACCCATACTTGAGATAGGCGGAACGAAACATGCGAGCGGGTACAACGATGGCGATGTACTGGTCTGAAGCAGTGGCATTCATGAAGAGACAGGTTGCAACCGTTGCCCCGACCAAGGTGCCTGCCCCACGAGCGCCAGCCAGAATGGTATTGGCCAATTTTTGCAACATACCGCAGGCTTCCAACATGCCCCCAAACAGCATGGCGGTGATAATCAGCCAAATCGTATTCAGCATGCTGCTCATACCACCTCTGGAGAACAGGCCATCAATTACTTCATTACCCGTCTCAATACTGAAGCCATCGGCAGCCACCCCCACCAAAAGTCCGTAAGCCCCGCCAAGGGTAAAGTTGCCATCCAGCATCGTCGTTAGGAGACCGCCCTGAAAAATCACAGCGGCAAGGCATCCTAAAAGAACTCCAAAAACGAGCGCTGGCAGAGCAGGCACCCGCAGGGCAACCATCGTAACCACTAGCAGGGGTACCGCCAACAAAAGCAGATTCAGGTTGAAGTTGTCTAGAATGACGCCTTGAACCTCGGCGATCGCGTCCCCACTTAAACTGTCGCCTTGATAGAAAAAACCAAGCACAAGAAACCCAATTAGGGCCAACCCAATAGCAGGCCCTGATGAGTAAACCATGTGACGAATGTGGGTAAACAGATCGGTTCCTGCCATGGCGGGAGCCAGATTGGTGGTATCCGATAAAGGCGACATTTTATCGCCGAAATAAGCGCCTGAAATGACGGCTCCCGCTACCATGCCGACCGGGACATTAAAGGTCTGGCCGATGGCAATCAGAGCAATGCCAATGGTGCCGCTAGTCGACCAACTACTCCCTGTACAGAGCGCCACAATACAGCTGACAACACAGGAGACAAACAGGAAGACTCTAGGGTTAATAATTTCTAAGCCGTAATAAATCATCAGCGGCACAATGCCACTGGCAATCCAAATGGAAATGAGTGAACCCACCACAAATAGGATTAAAACGGCCTGGAGTGACATGCCAATTGATTTGATCACCTGCTCCTCTAGGAAGCGATAGGGAATTTTCAGGGCAAACACGCCGATTAATCCGGCAAGCAGTGCGGATAGGCTCAAGGCGATTTGATTGGGGCCAAATGTAGCGTTATCCTTAAACAAAAGGACATTAAAAACCATCAGAGCAATCAAAACCCCAATGGGAATCAAGCATAAGAGAACGGAGGGTTCGCGCCTGTCCAACTCTTCTTGCATGGTCAAAACTCCTCAAACCTATTGGATGGTTGTGCTAAATTTGTTGGCCTTAAGTCACTTGATATGAAAGTAACTGGGTATGAACAAGCTGACCGCTACCGGTTCTTAGGAATAAACATCTCAACTTATTGCTTGAAAATCAAACCGATTACTGAAAAATCCGATGACTTGCTTTGTTCGACATAATGCAGCGTATTCATGCACGCTTGCCTGATTTTACAGAAACCTGACTTTGCAGAAAGCGTAACAATGCCCAAAGCAAGAGCCCTACAAGCTCTTAAGAACCTATCTTTCAATCTATCGAGGGATCTGTGGCAGTTGATACAAAAAGCGCTTGCTGATACCGATGCAGCGCTTATGTGCCGTATTTGAGCGGTTATCTAATCACCCGGTTCAGATCCTGCCCAGTCTGTGGGACGACGAACATGACACGCCGACCGTGATCTTCAGAGATCTTAAAGATCTGTTATCGGTGAAACTTAGCCGCAGAAGAGTAGCTTGGAGGAGTGCACTTGCCCTTGACCGTATCTGGCAGGTATGAACGTAATGTCAACTTATTACCAACCACCAAGAACCCCAATGTTGTCAGCTGTTGAGTCCAAATCAGATATAGATAATCAGAAGGTATATTTTCGCTGCATCGCGGGCTGCCCTGGTCAGCACTCAATATATGACGTGATTTACACTTGCCCATTATGTGGCAGCCTACTGGAAGTACATCATGAACGTGAACCGCTAAAAAAATACGATGCGTCCCAATGGAAACAACTGTTCGACTCGCGAGCTAGCACAACGACATGGCCCTACGGTAGCGGCGTATGGGGCATGCGTGAGTGGGTGATTCCTTCATTGGCTGACAAAAATGTAGTCAGCATGTTCGAAGGCAACTCGAACTTGTTTTGGGCCGAAAGATTAGGGAAGCAACTCGGCGTCCCTGACTTGTGGATCAAACTCTGCGGCAATAGCCACACCGGCAGCTTTAAAGATCTCGGCATGACCGTGCTGGTCAGTGTGGTTAAACAAATGATGGCCCAAGGCAGTCCTGTCAAAGCAGTTGCCTGCGCCAGCACCGGCGACACCAGCGCCGCATTGGCGGCTTATGCGGCCTATGCTGGAATCCCGGCAGTTATCTTCTTGCCCGCAGGTAAAGTCAGCACTGCGCAACTGATTCAACCCGTCGCCAATGGTGCGCATGTGCTCGCGCTCGACACCGACTTCGACGGATGCATGAAAATTGTTAAAGAAGTCACACAAGACAATTCGATCTACCTTGCTAATTCGATGAACAGTCTGCGCATCGAAGGCCAAAAGACGGTCGGCATCGAAATCGTTCGGCAGTTTGATTGGCAAGTGCCTGACTGGATTGTGATTCCGGTTGGCAATCTTGGCAATATCAGTGCGCTCCACAAAGGATTCCAATTGATGATGGACCTCGGGTTGATCACTCGAATGCCGAGGTTAGTCGCGGCTCAAGCGGCCAAGGCCAATCCCTTTTATGAATCATTCAAAATCGAGTTCAAAGAAAAAGTTACGGCCATAGCACAAGACACGTTGGCCAGCGCCATCAGGATTGGCGACCCGGTCAGCTACGCGAAGGCAGTCAAAGCGATCGTGGAAACGGATGGCCTGGTTGAACAGGCCACCGAAAACGAATTGGCTGCTGCTGCTGCTCAAGCTGACTTGACCGGCATGTTCACCTGCCCACACACCGGTGTCGCGCTGGCCGTGCTAACTAAACTGATTAAGCGTGGTGTGATTAAATCCAGTGACAAGACGGTGGTGATCAGCACGGCCCATGGTTTGAAATTCACCGACTTTAAAGTCGGGTACCACGAATCGACACTGGAAGACGTGACCAGCCAATACGCTAACCCCGCTGTTCACTTGGCAGCCAACGTGGATGCTGTGAAAGCTGAAATCGAAAGACGGCTTAGTTAAGCGATCTAAGCCCGCTGAGCTGTTGGCTAATTCGCAAAGTCCTGGGGCCCGGTATATCCTGAGAGGGCAGCTAGATTTTGCAGCGTTTGCACCCCGCTATAGAGTTCTCCATTAATTTCCCAGGTGGGATAGCCGCTTACCCCCGCAGCCTCACAAGTACCAGGTTGCGGGTCAACACCTTCAGCATCGCATTCCACATAGGTGAGGAACTTATAGGCTTCCTGGCCAAACAGAGCTTGCTGGGCTTCGCAATGGGGACACCACCAGGCACCATATTTTTTCGCGCCGATATCGGTTAGGTGTTGGGCTAGGGCGATTTCGGATGGGCCAGAATGAGTCTCAACCACAGGTGGCGGATTGCCTGCATTAAAGCTGTCAGGATTTTGAGCATAAGCGTACAACCCGGTGGTGGCAATTAGCGCCACGACTGCGACAGAGAGACCTGGTAAAATCAATTGCCCAAAACTTTCCCAGCGATTACCCACCAGCGTCAGTATCCATAAGCCTAAGCTGAGAATGGCTGAGAGCAGGCATGGCAGACAAGGCTCTTGCACAATCCCAAACATGACGTAGAGCAGATAACCGCTGAAGACGGTCATAGCAGTGCCGCCAACGAACAATCCCAGCCAAGTCGGCCCCTCCAGAGACTTGGCTTTAGTGATAGTCGGTGCGATCGCGAAAGCCCCCATCAACCCGTAGGCGATCGCACCCAATAGCGGTAATGAAATTCCCCCCAGTTGCGCATAGGCACTCGTATTTAGGGGGCTATCGCCTTTAGCCAAGCAGCCGATCGAGAGGAGTAGACCGGCAGCGGCAACCCCGGCAATTAAGTAGCGAGAATAACGGTGTATCCAAGTGGTGGGTTGCTTTCGTCTACGTGCCATATGGTTAAATCCTTCAAGATAATAGTGGATTAAATCTGATCTATTTCCAGGGCCAGAGCCTGCAAATCTGCGGGGGGCAGGTTTGCGACGACGGCATAGAGGTAATCCTCGTCGCGCCAGAGCACAATGCCCGTGCCGTCCGGTTGGTAAAGGGTGATGTAAGTCAGCTGAAATTGCGAGAACTGCCGGAGCTGCGGAAACTGGTTATCGTCTAAGTCAAGTTGATAGGCTGAGACCGTTTGATTCGCGCTCAACTGATAAGTCAGCCGTAATCCATTGGTTTTCCCGATTTGGCAGTTGCTCCCCCCCAATAGCTCCCCCTGATCGCCAGGGAGTAGGGGTAATGCCGCCACAGTAGTTTGAAAGCTCCGTAACTGCCGGGGGATTTCATCCGGTTGGTGCGCGACAAAATCTACTGGGCCATTGGGGTTAGCGAGGGATTTTTGGTGGTCTTGCAAAAGCCAACTCAGCGCTGATTCGGTTTGCTCAACCGCAGTTTCCGTTGGGGAAATCGTTATAGCGGGCCCAATGGGTTGAGTGTTGGGGAATTGAGTTTGGAGTTGTGCATTGAGGGTGCGAACCTGCCCAGTTAGAGTCAGGGTACTAAGGCCAAAGGCGATCGCCAGCCCAGCAGCTATACTGCTGATCAACCAGGGCAAGCGGGGCTTAAATCGAGGGGTTCGGATGGGGACCGGGACAATTTTTGACTGCTGGGTTAATTCGGTTTGGGCAACGGTCAAAATCTGCGATCGCAGCTGTGTCTCCGGCTTTTCTTCGGGTAAGCCATAGGGCATCATGGCCAAGGCTTCCTGTAACGCAGAGACCTCTGCCCTAAGTGCTGGGATCTCCGCCAGATATTTTTGGAACTGCTCTGCTTCTTCAGAGCTGAGATCCCCTAGTACGTAGCCTGCCGCTAATTCTTTGATTTCCTGGGGCGTCAGCGGTGTGGTCATAGGGCTTCCTCCCCGAGCACGTCTTGTAACTGCTTTCGCAGTTGTAATAAGCCCCGTCTGGCCCAGCTTTTCACTGTACCCAAAGGGAGGTTCAACTGTTCGGCAATATCCCGTTGGGATTGGCCCTCGTAGTAGCTCAGTTCGAGCACTTCTCGCTGATCTGCTTTCAAGGTAGCCAATGCCTTACGGACGAGGGCCCGATGTTCTTGCTGGGTAATCTGATTCATGGGGATAATCGAATCGATGGGCGACCGAGTATGTTGCCATTGGTTCAAGTACTTTTGCTGGGTAGATTGCGATCGCAATCGATCAATCGCTCTAGAGCGCGTCAAGGTCGTCAGGTAGCTAACCAGAGAACCTCGATGCGGGTCGTAAGATTGTGTCCGCACTAAGATCAGAAACACCTCTTGGGTTAAATCCTCTGCTTCAGCGGCGTGACGCAGTACTTTCAGAGCAGTGCTGTAGACCAAACTGGCATAGCGATCATAGAGAACCCCTAGAGCAGGCAGTTCCCCTGCCCAAAGTCGACGCATGAGCGCAATGTCGGATTCACGCTCAAGCATCGGTTGATGCGCATAGGCCCCGGTCTGAGTCACAACCCCCCTTATCTTTGATGTCCTATTAGTTATACGGCTACGGATGAGAAGTGGATGCAGCCAGGAATAATTCCGGTACTTGATGGACTACTGCTGTGAAGATAGCGCCTGTAAGTCCTGTGATTGGGTGTTTGTGGAGGGCTCGTGATTTGAGTCACGTCTAACAGTTGATGACAATCACACGGAGATCGGAGGGCTATCACCAGGCGGTTATGGCAGTCATTAGATACTAATTTTGTCGCAACTGA
This sequence comes from Cyanobacteria bacterium P01_A01_bin.123, assembly GCA_039815185.1. GTDB lineage: Bacteria > Cyanobacteriota > Cyanobacteriia > Phormidesmidales > Phormidesmidaceae > JBCBZT01. The sequence goes on from JBCBZT010000014.1 coordinate 88,440, forward strand.
ATAACACTGAATTATGTCTCTGCCCCTACCTACCGTCCTCCAGTCTTGCCGTCGTGTCTTAGGCCAGCTTCAGCGTCCGGTATTGAGTTTCACTTTGAGCTTGGGGTTAGCAACTGCCGGATGGCTAAGTGGCCCTGTGACAATGGAAGCTTTGGCAGAGTCAGAGCCCAGCCAATCAATTCAGTCCGAAGTGGTGCAGACTCAGCCTTTGCAAACTTCATTAGCAGATGGCATTTACTTCTACGGTCAGGTTCCCCAAACAGGGCAATTTGGGGTTGAATACGTTGTTTTCCAAGTTGTTGATCAGCAGGCTATTGGTGCATTCTTTATGCCTTCGTCTTCCTATGATTGCTTCCACGGTGAAATCACCCCAGACCGGATGGATTTAACGGTCATCGGTAGCTACGATCAGACGCCCTCTAACTATGCGATCGCCTTGAGCCCTGCAATGACCCTGACAGCAGCAGCAGGTGAAACAGCAGTACCGCTCAGTCTCGCAGGCTATCATCCGATCGATACTGTTAGTGCTGCAGAGCAAGAATTGCTAGCGACCTGCGTTGTCGATTTACAGCCTGAGCTGGCGCTTTAGGGTGCAGGTTTGCATCGGGCAGGGAGTCGTTAGAATGAGCCTCCGGCCTAGGTAAATGAGCATTTATAGCGAAATTTCGGTAAGCTAGTCAGGGAAAAGTTCAGCCAGTGAGTCTTTGTTGTGGATATGATTCTGCCCGGTTCTCCCGTTCGTGTGACGAACTTAGACGATACCTATTACGGATTTCAAGGTCAGGTGCAGCGCATTAGCGATGGCAAAGTTGCGGTGTTATTTGAAGGCGGCAACTGGGATAAGCTGGTCACCTTCAACTTGTCAGAGCTTTCTCTAGTCGATAATCGCAAAGGCCGAAAGAAGTAGGGACTCATCACCATGCGCCTACCGCTCCCCCAATTTTCGACCCAAGCCTTAGGCCAAGATCACATCGCTGAAGTCGTTGAGACGTCGACCACCGAATTTTTGGCCCAATGTCTTGATCCTGATGCGTTGGCTTTCCCTGAGATGCCGCCCTTTGGGAGTTGGGTGACTGCCATCGATGAAGACACGAGCAACCAAATTTATGCGGTGGTTTACCATGCCACAACTAGCCCTATCGACTCAGTCCATCGGGCCCGAGCCCTGGGGTTATCCCTAGCAGATCTGCGGGAACAACAGCCCCAGATTTTTGCCATGCTTAAGACCGAATTTCGAGCCGCTATCGTGGGTTATGAGGTTAGCGGTTCTGGGGGGACGGGAACGATTTATCAGCATCTACCACCGCGCCCCCCCCAAGTTCATCAGGCAGTGTATCGCTGTTCTCCAAAAGCTGTATTGCGTTTTAGTGAGCGACTTGATTTTTTGCGCACGCTCTTGGATGTACCCGGTGCTCCTGTAGATAGCTTAGCGGCGGCAGCGATTCGTCATATTTATCAGCTCCGTAAAGCCGATCGGGCCTGGTTGGTACAGGCGGGGCGATCGCTGAGTGTGGTGCTTAAAGACGATTACGATCGGCTGCAAATTATTTTGAGCCAAATTCATATATGAAAACCTATGACTGGATTGTGGTCGGCAATGGTCTGGCTGGGGCAGCTGTAGGGTATGAATTGACACATCTGGGGCATGATGTGCTGGTACTGGAGCAGTCAGAACAGTCCAACAGTGCAACCCGCTATAGCTATGGTGGCGTGCCCTATTGGGCAGGCACCACGGAGATTACGCGACAGCTAGCGGCTGAGGGCATTGAACGCCACCGGAACCTGTCAGAGGAGCTGGGCAAGTCGACTGAATTTCGCGAACTGGACTTGTTGATGCCCATTGATGTTGGGATTGATCCGGTTGCGATCGCCCAAGACTACCAAAAGTTTGCCATTCCACCACAATTAATCAGTGTTGCCGAAGCCTGTGAGATAGAACCGCAACTCAATGCCGACGTGATTGCCGGGGCATTAATCGTCGGCCATGGGCACGTGAATCCAATGGCTGTGGTGCAGGCCTATAACCACGCTATGGTGCAGCAGGGGGGTGAACTCAAGATTGCGCCCGTGACCGGGCTGGTGCGGATTGGCGATCGCGTCACTGGGGTTACGACGCTTACCCAAGCCTACGCAGCCGCGAATGTGATCATAGCTGCCGGTGCTTACAGCCGCCAGATGATGCAGGCCACTGGGTTGCCGATTAAGCTTTACTTTACCCAAGCTGAAATGGTGCGTACGCCCCCGGTTGACTTTCACCTGCGATCGCTGGTGATGCCTGCCGATCTCAAGCGGTTTGACCTAGAAGATCAGGCCAGCAGCATTGAGATGGACAATTGCTGGGACGCTCCTAATGCAGCGCAAGATATTTTGCCCCCAATTCTTGATGCGGGGGCAATTCAGCTTAAAGACGGCTCCCTCTGTATGGGGCAAATCAGCCGGGTGCGGCCAAGTTTGCATAGCGACGTCGATGCGGCCCAAAGTGAAGCCCAAATTCGCGCTATCAACGAAGCATGGATGCCGATTCTCAAGGGGATTCCTGGTACCTGGCATGCCTGCCCGGTGAGCTTTAGCCGCGATAAGCTGCCCTTAGTTGGGCCGATACCCAAGGTTACTGGCGTACATCTATTCACTGGATTTAGCAGCCCATTCTCCCTCCTGCCGCCGATTGCAGCCCGGTTTGCGCGCTGGGTTGACGGTGCAGAAGATGAGATGATTCCCCAGATGCGGCCCGACCGCTTTGCTTAGGGCGTGTCATCAATTCAACGCGAAAAGCCTTATGGCTGAGCCTTGCCACGCCCGACCCAACTCAACGAGCTAGGGGCGATAGCTGTTTTTCTAAAAGCAATGGACAATCTAATTGACGGCAGCCCCTAGACTTTACCGACAATGACCGGGTCAGCTTATGGAATGATTAATTGACTCTAATCTATGGATTGTTGAATAAGACTTTATTTTTATCAAGGGTGAATGATAGGCTGACATTACAGTCTTGGTGTGATGGCATTGTTATTGGGCTGTAGCAACTGTTGGGGGTCTTTACGGTTTAAGATTTTCTAAAGTATTCTCCACTGCGCGATCCCCTATCGATCTAAGGGTCTTCCTTTATTGACGCACGTTAGGTATTTCTATGACCGCTGTAACTCCTAAACCCACCATTCCCGCGTTTTGCGAAGGCATTCAGTACTTTGGCGAAGCGCCACCCAATTTTGAGCGCTACGGCACTTCCCCTGTAATTGCGTCAGGACAGGCTGCGATCGCCTCTCCCAGTCATCCCGCTGCGGTTTATCAAACCCTGTTGGCCGCCGATGCCCTCCGTTATCTAACGCTACAAACGACGGCAACCAAGGCATCGGGGCATCCGGGTGGGTTCGCTAGCATTGCCGACGCGATCGCGTCCTTGGTGATGCTAGGCCACAAAAATCTGATTACTGAAGTCGGTCACCATGCCCCTGGGTTTTACAGCACGGTCTTTCTCGATCGCTCCCTAGAGGCGATGGGCATTGAAACCGTACAGCAGCTTGGTGAACGGTTTCGCGAAACCCACGGTTTGTTGGGTCACCTTTCCGGTCAAATTCCGGGCTTGCTCAACCCTGCAGGCCCTCTAGGGCAGGGGCAACACTTTGCCATGGCGGGGGCCCGCCTCCATCCTGGTATCCTCTTCCCCGTCACCATTGGTGATGGGGGTTTGGGGGAACCCTACATCATGAGTAGCTTTGGCCACTTTCACACGGCCTACCCTGGTGTAACCAACTTCCTGCCGATACTGGTATGGAACGGCTACTCCCAAGAGCACCACAGTATGGTTTCCACTCAGTCCAATGAAGATATGGTGGCGTACTGGCGGGGTAATGGCTTTGAAAAAGTCATTTTGGTGGATGCTAAAGCTTTCGATGATGCCGGCCAACCCGGTGATTATGTGGACAGCACGGCGTTTTCGTTCCAGCAGCGACTTGCCTTTACCCAAGCTGTGCTAGAAGCGACTGACCGCGCTGCCCAAGCAGCCCTCGACGGCACCCTCACCGTGCTGATTGTCAAACAGCTTAAGGGCGCTGGAGTGCACAAACGGGGAGCCCAATCCCACAACCTTTACCCGGGTGACACGCTGGAAAAAGACTATATTGTGTCCGCCCTCCAGGCGCGATCGCTGCCTGCGGCTGCCTGGCAAACCGTACGCACCAATTTTGAACGAGCTAACGGCGGCCCTTCCTCCAGTACAGCCGTTACCGAATCTGAATATGCCATCCCTGACTTGGGCGCTATTCCCCTCAATGAATTTCCGGTTGGGGGTGACAAACAGATCGCAACCACTGCGATGGGTCATCTAGTGGCTTATGTCGGGCAACAAGATCCACAATTTGTTGTGGCGAATGCCGATGGTAACGCCGCCTCCGGTATCAACAACATCAACGTTGCACTCAAAATTATCCACCCCACTGCTGATACGACCTACTATCAGCAGCCCCAAGGCCAAGTCTATGAACCCTTGAGCGAAGATGCCTGTGCTGGGTTCGCGGCTGGCGCTGCTCTGTTCGGTGCCCGCACCCTATGGTGTTCCTACGAGTCTTTTGCCATCAATGGATTACCCATTTGGCAAACCGTGACTCAGGCGATGGCTGAGCTGCGTCGCCCGACTCCGTCCACCATTACCCTGTTCACAGCGGGGGCGCTAGAACAAGGTCGTAACGGCTGGACCCACCAACGCCCAGAAATTGAAAATTACTTTGCGGGGATGATGCGCAACGGCAATGTATTTCCCCTCTTCCCGACTGACGCCAACGGGATTCAAGCCTGCTATGAGTGGGCATTGACAACGAAAAACAAAGGCATCACGATCACTGCTAGTAAGTCGCCGTTACCTATTCGCACAACTTTGGATCAAACCCGGCAGGCACTGGAAAAAGGGGCGATCGTCCTAGAATCTACCCCTGGCGATAAAACCGTCGTTTTTGCCGTGATTGGTGACATGACGCTGCTGCCTGTCTACGAAGCCGCCACCCAGTTGGCAACCCAGGGCATTGGTTCTCGCATTGTGAGCGTGGTCAATCCGCGACGGCTCTATCGCCCTACCGACGTCGCCTGGGAGAGCTGTTCCCAAGCCGATGGCGACTTTCTCAGCGATGCCGACTTCGGAGAGCTTTTTGCGGGTGATATCTTGCTAGGCATTACAGGGGGTACCAGTGCAACTCTAGAACCCGTGATGTTGCGCTCTACCTTACCCAGAGATGTATTTGCTTGGAAACGCGGTGAAACGACTGCGAGCGCAGCAAAACTGATGGCTTTAAACGGCATCACCGCCGAGAATTTCGTCAGCCGTGCTCAGCAACTTTTGGCGTAAAGGTCAACTGATAGCGATAGAGCGCTACCGGACGATTTAAGGCTTTGAAATAGTCTGGATCTCGGGAAGATAGATAAATTGCCGTGACTTGATTGGCTGTAATCACGGCCTCGTTATCCTCTTCCACCTGAGAGTAAGCTGTCGTTGTTTCCACTTCGTTCAAGAAGGGCTGGGTAGTACCTCGAAACACTTGCTGAAATATTTCTGAGGTAACAAATTTATCCGCTGAGGGCGACTCTGTGGCTCGAGCGGTGATGGTGGAAACCAACTGGCGATCGCCCCTTAAAATCGTAATCTGACGGTTAGGATTATCCGGGTCAACCTTAACCGCTTTGACAGCCTCGTCTCCCAAATAGGCTCGTGCTAAACTCAGCCCGTTGTAGGCTCGGTCTGAAACTATCTCTGGTGCAGACTGCTTGAGCTGGGGCAAAAATCGATTGAAATGACGCGGAGTTGCCGGGACAAACTTGACTAAGCAATCAACTGGACGGTTCAAGTATTGACGATTGCCTTCAAAGCCAGGCGTAATGATTTCTGGAGCTAAAGGCGCAACCATATCTATCAACACTGTGCGCATTTTCCAGGTTCCCGCCATCCAAGTAGGATAGGCCAAATCGCCCTCGGCCACATCAACTGGAGGTTTGCCCTCCCATTGGGGGAATTGGACCAAGCGATCGCTGAGGTCTCCAGCCCTAGCTTCACCACTGCAAAAGAGCCATACTAGCAGCAACAGCGTAATCAAAAAAAGTTTGCGTCGAATGCGTTTGGGCTGCCAACGGGACATAGTTATCGTTTAAGGGATGTCTCAAATCAATTTTTCAAGCTTTTTTTTCTGTGCTGAGCCTGTGCTCAGATTTTGGATACATTACTCGGAATAACGTTTGCTCGCATATACCCCAGTAATAGATACATACATTGAGGATAGCCAGCATTTTCGTACCATCTTCTAACAAAGCAGGTGTTCCCTTACCGGGGAGTTTAGCAACATCTGAAATGCCTGAAATAATTAGCAGCACTAGTGCAATGAGAAGTAAAATATAAGGTGTTGACAATAAAATTTTTCGATAAATCCACCCATATGCGACAACTGAAATTCCATAGGTTAGATATGAAATTAGCTTGGGGACACTTAGGAAAACTTTAAATATCAGTGTCAACCTAAATAAGTCGTCAGCCAAAAAAATGGTAAGAAGAATTGCTGAAGACAAAATGAATCTCTTATAAATACTCCTGACTTTGTGAGAACGTAAAAACAGATATGTAAACCAACAGATACCAACGGCTACACACCAGAAAAAATCAGATATACCAGTAAACAAGCCATAAAAAGGAAATGTATCTGAGAAAAAATCTGAAAATAACGTGTTGATAATATAGCCACGTTTTCCACCTCCAAGTTTCGCGTAAATGCCGAGAAACATGAAAGTTGAGAGAAAGAAAAGATTTAAAAGACTAAAAGGAAGACTAGTTCTTAAAAAAAGAATACTTTCACGAATACCAAAGGTTTTGGATAAAAAAAACATTGACTTACATACTCTCGTAAAAGAAAACCACCCTACATATATGTAAAATCTAGAATCCTGTTCAAACCAACCAAATATTAACGAATTTTGAAATTTTAGGACGACAAGCCTAGACTAGGAGGCTAGCTAGACCAGTAAGGAGAAAGTATCAAAATCTATCAAGCCTTAAACGGCTATATTAGTCTGTAGATATATATAAATCACAACTAGTATTGATAATTCAGAAGCCCAATTTCACGATGGCAAATCTCTTCAATCATCGATTGTGATTCTTTGCTTAAGATTTGCTTGTAGTTTAGATTCTTGGGACGATTATTATACTTTGTCTTTGGGATATTAAGAGCGCTAGGCAGACCTAAAATTTTGGAGACTTTCTCCAGTTCATAATCTAGGTCTTCAAATCGAGCGATGTAGTCTACGGCTATTTCACCTAAAATACTGTAAATTCCAAAGTTGGAAATCTTATTTGAATCTTCACGTTGTAAAAAGCTACATAGACTCGGAGGTTCAGACAAGCCTGCGGTCTTCCAGTAGTACCATGATACAGCTTTATCCCACGGATTTCGTTCAAAGCAGAATTTAAAGTAATTATTCCATACTGATTGAGGAATAGTAGCCCGGACATCTTGGGCTGTTGTATGGTTGACATACTGGATACGGCTTCTTGTTTTCAAAAGCTTTAGCCAAGCATAGAAGTGGTAGTTTCGGATTGATGGAATATAGTTTTGTTTGCCAAGACCTGTATGGGCGTGGCGAATTTTTTCATCTTTGGGCACGAGAGGAGCAAGAACATCTTTTCTCTCACAATGATGAGATAAGCCAATTTCTATACTTGTTCCAGCTGTTTTTCGGGTCTTGAGAAAGATAAATTTATACTTGTGGCAGATGATCATTTTAATAACCCTGATTCCTAACTTTAGAAGCTGTGATCAAATCAACTCGAGACTTGGAGCGTGAAGCTGCTTAATTGAATTAGTGAGTTGAAACAGACTCGCGAAAGGTTGTAGTGAATCCGAATATTTCTGCTTTTTAGTACAAAAACCAATCTGAAATATCTAAGTTGTACTCGCTCTCAAGCCTAACTAGATCATCACTCAAAGCATCAAGTATAAATTTCTTCTGGACTTCAGTTAGAGGAGAAACAGTCTTGCTGTCATTGAGCAGTGGCTTAGCCAATACACCCCGAACTTTATTTTTAAGAGGATCTGGTGCCAAGTTCTTCAACGGTTTCCAGTAACGTGAGTTCCTTAGTAAATGCCAGATTGTATCAGTTCTGTAGGAATTCTCAGAGTTATGTACCTTACCGAGAGAAAATTTGAAAGATGAATCTAGGTCTAGGAAGTTGCAAACATTCTCCATCACAATACTAGGCTTATCCCTAAGATCCTCAGTTTTCAGGAGAAGAATATTTTCAAGAGAAAAACCATCGACAAATTTATCGACTATTACAGCATATCTAGCACGTTCAATTACCTCCGCAGGAACACTCGTCGGTGTCTCTTTTTTTAGGAATTCAGAATACCAACCCTGATAGGTACCATGCCTCCTCATTGACTCGATCTTCTGTACAGGATTTCTCAGAAGATAGATAAATTTAAATTCTGACTCTATAGTTTTTATGCGCTGAATAACCGTTTCTACTGCCAGTAAAGAATTAGTATAGCTAGGAGATGCTTCTAAAGCTGTCAAATGTTTATCCGGATCCCACTCCCATAAATCTCTATAATACTCAATTCCCTTAGTCCATTGATGATCCTTGGAAAAGAAATTGGTTTCTTTGATTTTAGAAACTGAGATTTGTGGATGTTGAGATAAATACGAAAATAAACTTGTTGTTCCTCCCTTTTGAGTACCTATAATTATACTAAGATTATTTATCTCCATAGCTATTCCCAGAAATGAAAGTCCAGTAGACGACTAACTCCGAAAGATGTTTTAAGAACTCTCTGAACTGAATTTGGTTATCTAAGTCATCCAAGAATCAAGATAAAACTCTTCTTTAGACTTCTAGATCCAAAAAAAAGTTAAAGTTTTAAATTTCCTTTGGCTTTACTGGAGATTCAACAGGAACAAAATCAGGATCCGCCTACTCTTTCTTCTCGGAAGGCACTAATTTCTGCTTTAGAATAAAAATGATTAACGTATTTAGACAAATACATTTTGTCTAAATAGCTTTCAGGAAGTGAAAGGGTTTTCTTAAATAACTTGTAACATTGAGCATAGCTTTTATCTGCCCCAATGTTCTCAGACTTTACTTCAAAGTCCTTGATTCCTAAAAAAATGTTGAATGCTTCCGCTACTACTTGGTTGAGAACTTCTAATTTTAATATTAAAACATCTGCTTGCTCACCTTCGCATATCTGATACCCTCTTTCCATGTCAAAGGGAATTGAAAAAACATCGATCCCGAAAGTTGGCTTCATTTCTAAATCAAACCAGCTTAATGGTACATCATGGTATGAGAACTCTTCTAAAAAAAGCCTTTTCAATTCATCAAGTATAGACTCCATATTATCTGTTTTGATTTTCTCTCTTAAAGAGAAACCAAATAGATACTCAAGATTTTGAAAGAAACTAGATATATTCTTAGCCACTGGATCTCTGGTAAGAGTAATGACCTTTAGCTTTTCTCTCTTTGATTGTTTTAGATATCTCCTGATATAAAAGCTATGTATGAGTGGGGTATGAATAGCCTGTATTCGAGAATAGTTTTCTCTATAAAAGCCTTCACTTTTATGGAGGCCTGGATCAGATAAATAATGAGTATGATATATGGAATATTTGTCTGGATCCGGGTTGAGGGTTTTTAATGATTCATATATAGCTGTGGAAGCGACTTTTCCCATTTGATGAACAACTATGGGCTGCTTGTTAGTTGAACTATCTAAGAATAATACTTTTAGATGATGATATGCTCTCGCAAAATGGTAATTGCTTCTCAGTATTTTCTGAAAGAGTATTTTAGGTGATTCCATCTCAAGAAAATTTTGAACCTCTAATTCTCAAAGAAAAATTTTCGACAAATTTCTTCTAAGTTTGCATTAAATCGAGAAATCTCAAAGTGTTTGCAAACTTCTTGCCTCAGCCACTCAGGATTGTACAAGTTTTGGTTAGCATAGGTACCTTGGAGGATTTCGATCAGCTTAGCTGCGATCGCAGCTTCGTCATCTGGATCGACTAAGCAGCCTAGCTTACCGTTGAGGAGGGGATCAACTGAACCATCTTGGTTCCCGGCTAGAACAAGTCTACCCGATGCTAAAGCTTCAAGGTAGACAATGCCAAACCCTTCTCCCTTGCTGGGCATGGCAAAAACATCACATAGACTGTAGTAGTCCGGTAATTCTTCGTCAGGCACAAACCCCGTTAAAGTAACGCAATCCTGCAAGTTAAGTTCGGCAATCATTGCTTCAATTCGGGGTCGATCGTCACCTTTTCCCACTAGAACATAATGGACATCTGGAACCTGTTGGCGAATTTTGGGCAACATCCGCAAAATCTTGTCGTACCCCTTGTAGTGGGCGAATCCTTGTAGGCGAGTGACGGTTAAGATAATGGGTTGCTCTGGTTTTAGGTTATGACGATCAAGGAGATAGGTAGGTTTGGGTTGCAGCTTAAACCGAGCAGGATCAAACGTATTCGGCAATACACACATTTGATCGGGGTTGAGATACCCCTCGGCGAGCACGCGATCGCGCGTGTACTGACTAACCGCGATTACCCGATCTGCGCCCTGTAAGGCTTTCTGATAGGCGGTATTTTTGATATCCCATGCTTCTATGCCATGCAAAACCACCCAATAGGGAATACCTAAGCGTTGGTAGAGCTTATGGCAAAGGACAACGTAGTAATTAATTTCGGTCGTGACAATGAGGGCTGGGCGATAGATTAAGGCATTTACTAAAATCGTGGCGGCTGATAAGAGGGTTCGAAACCGTCGCCGCCAGCCGTTAGTGTCGCAGACCCGCTCGCCAAACGCAAAGAAGCGAGTCTGCGGCAAAAAGGAGAAGTCACTGACAGCATCGGAAGTAGACCGCTCATACTTGAGAAACACGCTATAACGTGCATCTGGGTACACCTTCTGGATTCCTTGTAAAACCAAGGCAGAATAGACCTGCACGCCGCCTTTGAATCCAAAAAAATTGGGCGCTAGGACGAAAAAGTGGTTGGGTGATGCTGTCATGACGCTAAATCTATGACGATACGGCAGTGGGAGCGGTTCGCTGGATCAGGGACTGTCCATCGAGATGCTGAGGGATGGGGGCATCCATCAATCCTAGAATAGTAGGTGCTAAATCAATAGCTTGTCCTTCTGGCAGATCCGAACCCGCTTCAATGCCAGGCCCCTTCGCCATCACGAATCCCCTAGAGGTATGCCCACCAGGACGATAGTAGGTGAGTGGGCCAATCCGGCCTAGATCAGGGCTGTCAATGACATCTGTTGGGTTGTTATGCCAAGACACGACTAAATCCGCATCGGGACGTTTTTCATCGCCATAATCTCCCGCTGGGCGGGTGCGAGCCACCGATTTAACGATTGGCTGGCCTGTTCTGGCATCAGTTAGTCGATATAGAATCTCGGTCAATTCATCACAAATTGACTCATATTCTGAAGGTTTGACAAACCCATCGCGATCGCGTCCTTCTAAGTTAATGCGAATAAAGCCCTCGGCAACGCCAGGTAAGACAAATGCCTTCATCTCAGGCCATAGACGTTGATACCACATGTTTGGCATCCAAGCTAAATCTTCACCCTGCTTTAGCATTTCATAGGGGGAATCCAGAGCTGGTTCAGGACCAGAATTGAGCACTTTGTCAAACTTGCTGGGTGTCCAGCGATGGAACAAGCGTTTGATTGGATTAACCCCGTACCGCTCTTGCCAAACTTCGCCCGGCCAGGTTTTGCGCTTTGGATTAGCAATTTGTGCTGGTGGGGTAGTATCTAGTTTCCCTAGGGCTATACCAGCCTTACCTGGGAAATTGTATCGATAGAGCAACTCGGGCAAAAAGGCCATGTTGCAGAGGTCAGCCATGTTGTTGGTGATGCCATGAACCCCAAAAACCACTACGTAAGCATCCTGAGGTAAATCGGCAATAATCTCACCAACGGCTTGATCAACGGCTTGTACCGCCTTAATCATGGGATTATTCGCTGAGTTGTTGGCGGAATCGGGATGCAGGGGATGATCTACCTCGCTAAAGTGGAGCAAATCATGGCCTGCGGAGTGGGTTTCTCCAAAGACCGTGATGAATAAATCCCAAGGCTTCTGCTTCAGGAAATCGCGACAAATTTTTGAGCGGGTGGATGCACTGTCAGCAACCGCTTTTTGAATCCACTCTAAATAATTTGGATCCCACCAAACGCCAAAATCACGCTTGAACAAAGGATTGCGACCATACTTCTTATTGATGTCAGGCAACAAGCTAGTTGGGGTCGAACGGGGATCCATGTGGGAGCCACTATGACCGCCCCAAACGGCGATCTCAACACCATTGAAATCTTCGCTAACCCCAGACATTGGCACATCAAATAGGCCAATTTGGTAGTTTGGGTCGAAGTCATAAAAAGCTTTGAATTCTTTATAGTCGTACCCTAAGGATTGCCCCTCATCGGTTCTATCCTGGGTAACCTGATAGCTATCTGCATGGTATTTAGCCGTGTCCCAGTAGCCAGTTTTGCTGGGTAAACAGCCCGTTGAAAAAATTACCCAGTTGCGCTCGGAGCATATACTATCAACGGGTTCACCGCACAAATCAAATTGAGTTCTGAGCCTTCCATAAGCTCCTTGCTGGCGAAGTGTCGCTAGATTCTTAAGATATCCTTGATCCATTAAGCGCTCTAACAAAACAGGATCAGCAGCATCTAGTCCAATTGCAATTACGGGCCTTTTCACAATTATCTCCTTATCATTTACTCAAATTCAGTCAACGGGGTTTATTGAGACTTTTTGGAAAGGGGGAGGTGGCATCTTTCCCAACTCAACTTCACGCTCATGCTATAGTCTAGTAATTTTTAAGTTGGTTGAGCCACACTACTAATTAAATCTGCAGCAGTCTTCATACTTTCTGTGCTGCTACATTAATCTTACAAAAATCTCTTCAGAGGATTTTCACTACTTATAGACAGATGCTCAAGATTGACCTCGACTTCAATCATGTTTAGCATCCATTGGTCGCGGTTTCGAGAGCTGGAAACCTTGGGCGTAGGCGATTCCCAAAGTTTTCACATGACTTAAAACGGCTGGGGTTTCAACGCCTTTTGCAATCATAGAAAGATCCACGCCACTGTGTTTTCTCATCATCTCCTGAAATGTTTTAAAACCATTGGAAATTTCATCTGTAGACTTCGCCAGGCAGATATTGAACTTGACGAAGCTAACAGGGTAATTCTTCAGCAAGTCGCTGCAATTTCGATGTACCCCAAAATTATCAATAATTAGTTGACAACCTAGTTCATTTAATCCATTGGCAAACTTTGTAACTTCTGGAAAGTACTCAACGGCGATCGATTCTGAAACTTCAAAACACAACTGATCTGCACGAAGATTTGACTGGGTTAAACACTCAGCAACAAAATCTATAAATTGACGATCGCAAACACTAGCCCGAGACAGATTAAAGGAATGGATGTTGGGCAAATTTTGAGACTGAGATGGCTGAGTTGTTAAGGCATGAGTTTTAAGAAAGCGACGTAATACCCATCTATCTAAAGTGCGTGCTAGTCCATAATGCTCAATGACAGGCATAAATTCCCTTGGATTGCCAGGTGTGTCACCACCTAATCGCACAAATACTTCTTGCTGGGCCAGGGGATGCTCCAAATGCTCAATAGCGATAACGGGTTGTTGATAAAGTTGAAACTGATCTTGCTCAAATCCTGCGGTGATGCGCTTCAGCCAAAGGTCTTGATCAGGAATAGCTCGAATGCTTTGGTTCTGTAGAAAGTCTTGATAGGTTTTCTTCAACAGGAAGAAAGGGCTGACTACGGAACTGGTTAAGTGCTCTCGTTCACAGGCGATAACCCAATTATCCGTTGATGGGGTGCCGTGTCTAACCCAATGCAGCGCAAGCCTGCGCAAATCATTGGCGATGTAAGCTGGCACCAGCAGCGGACGTTTCCAATCGGTGATGCCTAACATACGGATATAAAACCGACTCAGCCCAATACATCGAAGTAACGTTTTGAGATAATCAAGCTGTAATCGGCTATTGGGAATTAGATGCTCAACCACCATGTCTGGGTTGTACCAAACTTCCCAGCCTCCTTTTTGGATGTGAAGGGCTGCTTCCAAATCTTCGCTGGCTAATCCTGCCCCTTTGCCCTTGTTATCCAAAAACAGCTTTTCAGGCACTGACGCTAGCCAAGCCTTACGCCTAACTGCCAATCCGGCTCCAGGAGGCAAGATCTTAGTCTTAGGTTCGTATCGATGGGGTTGGCTACCCCGCTCAACAATGGCTAAATAGGAGGCTATTTTTTGGAATCCTTCCGGGGGTGAGCCTTCAAACTTGCCGTGAATTTGACTACCAAAGGCACCCGCTTTGGGATAATGTTGACTGAACTCAAATGCATTTTTGACCCAGTCATGGGCGGGTAGGTTGTCATCATCTAAAAATGCGACCAATTCACCCTGAGCTAACTGAATTGCATGCTGGCGGGCGTGAGCGGCACCCTGCTCAGCCGCGAAACCATACCTCAAAGTGCAACTTCTAATCCACTCCTGCTGATAAGCTTGCACAACATCAGCAGTGGCATCAGTACTGTTGTTGTCACAGACAATCACTTCCCAGGAAATGTCATCAATGCCAGTTTGCGATCGCAGCCGATCTAAGACCAACGGTAGCCGTTTTGCACCGTTGTAGGTTGGGATGGCTACAGTAATATCCATAATCTGGCGTTGTTCCTTGGCCGCAGGTTCAGTTTGAGCGAACTGGGTAGCCGCGAAGGGACTATCTGTACTAGTTGATGCTGTATCAATTGATTCGGGTGCGATTTGGGAAACCATGGAAGGGGTGACCATCCTGCCTCTGTTAGCGGCAATGAACGCCATGAAAGTCAAATCAGAAACCAAACTATTTGCATTTTTCAATGCTTTGGCTAGTCAAAACTGCATTAGGGGAAGTGAGTATTAGAGTTTAGCTGCAACGGGGCAGTTTAACTCCATATCACTGAAGGTTAGCCCATACGCCTAACCGATGTCGAACATTGGTGTGCGAGTGATTGTAACCGACCCCACAGTACACCCCTACAATAAACCTGGTTGCAATTACAGACGCGACCCGGTTGAATTAATGTAGCCGACTGCAGCACTGCAAGGACTAAAGTCACTTGCGTAAATGAATCTCCTTACAATAGCAACACATTTTTCAATCCAGGCTCAACACAGCAAATGCAGCTTTACTCAGTCTTTATCGAAGATCAACAGCGGATCGAGAAAACTCCCACATTGTAAGTATTTGATGAAGTTGGCCGTTTGGTATTTCCGTATTTCGACGCAGCTAACGGTTCTTGAAAATATAAATCTCATCTGATTTAAAGACTTCTTAGGGGCGCAAGGCCTTGCACCCCTAAAAGAGGGAAATGACAGGCTGGATGCGGCTAGGGGTTAGCGAAGAACGAGGGCGAGAGTTAACTATTTCTTGGCTAAACTGCTGAAACAATGATGTTGTCATCGTTGACAACACATCGTTATTTTTATACTGGAAATGTTTAGATCTATGTTCTAGATCTTATGTCTCTTAGAAAGACTGTTTTGCCTGGCTGACGTAAACTTATCGATGTCTATCCCAAAGACGTAATATCAATCCCTGCCTCTCAAGCAATTGATATCCCAAAATCGGAGCTTAACCCAACTTTAACACTTCACTAAAAAGGTGTCTGAGATAACTTTTTAAAATACGCAGGTTCTTGGAGTTTTTGATCTGGAGGTTATTCGCAGTTAATCATTCGGATTAAACCTATCATGTCCTCTAAGGGGTGTCTCGCGGTTGATGGTTGTGTGTCTGTAGTCAGGTTGCTGTAAATGGATAAGTTGAATCTCGACTCTTCTTTAGAGTCTCTGAAACTCTACAACTTTCAAGTTGAAATTGACAATTTAGGGATACTGGCATATCAAGCTTTTGAGCAAAACTCTTTGTTGCCTGGGGTGATTTTGACCCGAGCGGGACAGTTCTCAGGGGCAATTTCTCGTCGTCGCTTTTTGGAGATCGTGAGTCGGGCCTATGGTCGTGAATTGTTCTTGCAGCGATCGCTAGAAGTCTTATACGACTTTATTACGGTTGACCCCTTAGTTTTGCCCATATCGACACCGATTATCCAAGCGGCTCAAGGGGCACTTCAGCGTCCGTCAGCATTGCTCAATGAGCCTGTAGTCGTTCAAATGACTGGGGCAATCTATCGGTTAGTTGATGCCCATGAATTGTTGACAGCCTATGCAGAAATTTATCAATTGACGGCCCAACTTTTGCAAGAAAAGACTCGAGCTGAGTTGATCAAAACTGAGCGATTGGCTGGATTGGGCAAGTTGATGGCGGGGGTCGCCCATGAAATTCGTAACCCGGTCAATTTTATTGGGGGTAATCTTAAGCATTTAGCGGAGTACACCGATAACTTAATTGGGTTAATTCGCCTGTATGAATCTAACCAATCGGGGGATTTAGGCCGGGTTGAAGCCCTCAAGCAGGAAATTGACTTGGAATTTGTGCTGACGGATTTACCCCAGCTTTTGCAGAGCATCGAAATGGGGACGGATCGATTGGGCAATCTGGTCAATGGCGTTAGAGCATTTTCGCGCATGGATGAGCAAGAACTACGCCCGGTCGATTTGCATCAGAGTTTAGAGAGTACGCTGTTGATTCTGAATAATCGCCTGAAACAGGGAGTTAACGTTGAGAAGCGCTATGGTGATTTGCCAATGATTGCAGGCTATTCGGGGCAAATGGGGCAGGTATTTATGAATTTAATTGGCAATGCTGTGGATGCATTGCTGGCCCATGATACTGATTTGACTCAAGCCTCAGGGCTAGCTAACCCCTATCCAGAAGGAATTTCGTTAATCTCAACTCCCCTATGGCAACCTTGTATTGATATCGAAACTCAGGTTTTGGAAACCATTCCACGCAATCTCCTTGAAACTCATCAGCAGTGGAAGGAAGACCCAGCGAAGACCTGGATATCGATCAAAATCCGCGACAACGGGCCGGGAATTCCCTTAGAGGTTCAATCCCGGGTATTTGAAGATTTTTTTACGACCAAGCCTGTTGGTCAGGGAACTGGGTTGGGTCTTTCGATCAGTAAGGACATTGTGGAAAATAGGCATGGTGGTTTTTTGATGCTGCGATCGCCGTGCTTTCCACCTGCTGGCGAGTCTGAGGGCAGTGGAACTGAATTTGAGATTTTGCTGCCTGTGGTTGGGTTGGCTGACGAAGACAATGAAGACAATTACGATGATGTTTGTGTTGGCGATGCCATATCCCACTAGCTCATTGGCATCCGTGTCATCAACCTTTGCGTCGTGGGGTTATCCCTTACGGGAACCCGGTACAGTAATAGTGCAGCGCTTTCTTGTTTGTCTGAGCCCATGCCGCCCTTGTCCCAGCATGCTATTGTGCACCAAAGCTTTGCGGTAATTGATCGTGAAATCGGGGCGCATGAGTTGACGCCAAAGGCTTATGCGGTGGTGCGGCGGGTGATTCATTCGACTGCGGATTTTGAGTTTAAGCACCTCATCCGGTTTAGCCCAGGCGCGATCGCAGCCGGTATGAATGCCCTACAGCAACAGGTGCCCATCATTACCGATGTGACCATGGTGCAGCAGGGGATTCAAGGCATGGTGGAGCGGACCTTTCAGAATCCGCTGATTGCCGCGATCGCCCAAGAGATTGAGCCCCAACCGGGGAAAACCCGCACGGAGCTAGGGATGCTTAAAAGTTTGGCCCAGTATCCCCAGGCAATTGTGGTGATCGGCAACGCACCAACAGCTCTGCTGGCGCTTTGTGATGCGATCGCGGCAGGGCAAGCCCATCCATCGCTGGTGATTGGGGCTCCGGTGGGATTTATTGCGGTCGAAGACGCTAAGTGGGCGCTGGCTCAGACGACGGTGCCCCAAATTCGAGTTGATGGGCGCAAGGGGGGATCAGGAGTGGCAGCGGCAATGCTGAATGCCCTCATTGTGCTGGCTTGGGAAGCGTTACCGTGACGAGTCCAGATACTGCTGGGGCAGAGATTCAAGAACAGCCTCTAATTCAAGTGGTTGGTATTGGCCTAGACGGGGCGGCAGGCTTAGCTCCGGCTCGGATAGCGCAAATTCAACAGGCGCAGGTGTTGATCGGCAGCGATCGCCATTTGGCCTATTTCCCTAATTATCCGGGTCAAATCTGGTCTTTGGGTGTCTTTCAAGCCACTATTAGCAAACTCCGACAACATTTGGAACACTACCCCCAGCACCGCGTAGTAATCCTGACCTCAGGAGACCCGCTGTTTTTTGGGCTAGGTCGGTTGCTACTGGCAGAGTTACCCCAGGACTGGCTGCACTTTTATCCCCATCCCAGTTCGATACAGCTGGCCTTTAGTCGGCTAAAGTTACCTTGGCAAGATGCCCGATTGCTCAGCGCCCATGGCCGTTCTCTGGATACGCTGACTGAAGCCCTACAACAAGGGGCAGACAAAATCGCGGTGTTGACAGATTCGACCCATTCGCCTGCGGCTATTGCCCGATTGCTTGATTCATTGCAGTTATCTGTCATCTACCAACTTTGGGTCTGTGAAAACTTAGGAGATGCAACAGAGCAAATTCGTCAGTTTTCCCCAAATACCCTACCCGACGCAGACTTTGCGTCATTGAATGTTGTAGTGCTAGTGCGCCAGGAGGGGGAAATGCGTCCCTTAGAGTCGGGCAGCCTACCACCATTCGGTCTCAGTGATGACTGTTTCCTCAGCTTTCCCGATCGCCCTGGACTGATGACCAAGCGGGAAGTCCGGATTTTAGCCCTAGCTGAACTAGCTTTACTGCCGGGACAAATCGTGTGGGATGTGGGTGCAGGTACGGGATCCGTGAGTCTCGAACTGGCACGGCTGCAGCCCACTGCTACCCTTTACGCTATCGAAAAAACAGCCATGGGCGCTAGCTTAATTCAGCAAAACTGCGATCGCTTTGGTATTCCCACTATTCAAATTATTCAAGGCAAAGCCCCCGCCGCCCTAGCCCCCCTACCTTATCCCGATCGCGTCTTCATTGGCGGCAGTAGCGGCACCATGACTGAGTTGCTAACCCTTTGCTGCGATCGCTTGCGTCCCAGTGGGCGGATTGTCGCCGCGATCGCCACCCTCGAAACCCTCGCAGAAGTGACCCAATGGCTACGGGGGCTATCTGAGCAGGCCTGGACTTACCGCCTACTTCAAGTGCAGCTCAGTCGCTCAGTTGCCGTCGGCCCCTTAACCCGGTTTTCGCCCTTAAACCCGGTAACGTTAGTGACACTGTGCCGACAATCAGGAAGTGGATAGGGCGTGCTAAGTGTTAGGCACTCAGCAAAATCCAAAATCCAAAATCTAAAGTCTAAAGTCCCCACCCTTATCCTCTCCGCTGATAAGCCCGGATTGCCAAGCTACTAAACACAGCCGTAATTGCTCCGCTCCACAACAGCGTTGCTAGGGCGTGAGACACAACCTCACCGCCTGAGGCTAGACCTCTGAGCGCTTGGGCGGCTGAGGAAACGGGATTGATGGCGACAAACCCCTGAAGCCAGTCAGGAAAGCCTTCTTTCGGCACGTAGCCAACACTAAGAAAGGTCATCGGTAGCAACCACGGCGTCATGGAAACTTGGATCGACTCGGCAGACCCCGCTCGAACGGCAATGAAGACGGCAATCCAAGCGAAGGATGAGGTGAAAATAACGGTGAGTAGCAAAAATGAGATCGCGCCCAACACCCCTGTCTGAAACCGAAAGCCCAGCAAATGGCCGATCAGCACAATGATGATCACCTGGGCCAGCAGTCGTCCAGCACCGCCCAAAATGCGGGCGGCTAGGGCCGCAGACCGGGCAATCGGCATCGCTCGAAGCCGAGTATCCATGCCGCTCTTGAGATCATGGTAAAGGGCCGTACCCACACTAACGGTGCTAAACAACAACCCTTGCACGACGCTCAGGGGCACCAAAAATTGGGCGTACTCAGCATAGCTGCCCTCGGGCAATACCACTCGGGCAAAACTGGCGGTAAAAATCACCATTAACGATACGGGAAATGCCGTTGCGCCGACGAGCACGGCTGGACTGCGGGCATCTAATAGCAGATTACGCTGGGTCACAACCCAAATATCGTGCAGGGTGCGCCCCAGGCCCCCTTCTTGGCGAGCCGCCACTCGTTCAGCAGCCTTAGCCGCAAGATTTTCCATAGATAAACCCCTCAAGAGACTTGGCGATAGAGACGCAGTGCGATCGCGCTCAGCAGTAGCAACAATCCCACCAGCCATCCCACCGCCCACAGGGCCGGAACCAGTAAGTCTGTGCCATTTGCCAAGGCTCGCAAGGCATCTGCCGTCCGACTTACGGGTTGCAGCGATACCACAGGTTGCAACCACACCGGGAAATTATCTGCCGGACTAAACCCCGTACTTAACAGCAACAGTGGCGTGTAGGGCACAATCAACAACGCATTCACTAACGCGGGCTGTCGCAACTTCAGCGCAAATACGGCATAGCCCATCACCATCGTTGCCGTAAACAACAGCGTCAGCGCAAAGTAACCCAAAATGGACAAGATGCCCGTCTGGAAGCGAAACCCATAGACATGGGCAAATGTCAGCAAAATCGCTGTGGCGATCACTGCTCGCACCAAATAAGCCAGCACCAATCCCCCCAATATGGCTATCCGCGAAATTGGCATAGCTCGACACCGCTGCACCATGCCACTTTCCATATCGTTAGCCAAGGCCACCGCTGCCCCCATGGCCGCAAAAAACATGGCTTGGAGGGTAATAATCGGTAGCAAATACTGCACATAATCAATCCCCTGTCCTGCCATCAATCGCTGAAACGAAAGTAAAAAGCCACTCAGAAAAATAACGGGAAACAGCACCACCGATACAATTACCGCGGGTAACCGACTCAGACGAATCAAATTGCGCCACGTAATCGTCAAACTATCTGCGATCGCCCGATCAATGCCCGCCTCACGACGTTGGGCAATTAGGGTTTGGGCTTTGGTTTGGAGGGTTGGGGAAAGCATCGTTAATGACCCGTCGTATGCCCTGTCAACGCAAAAAATACATCGTCTAAGCTGGGGCGGCGGAGGGAGATGTCAGCTAGCACAATGCCAGCGGTGTCCATTCGGCGTAGGACTTCCGTCAGGGTAGTGACGCCATCTGGGGCGGCGATCGCAAAGGCATCTCCTTCGGCACACACATCTCCTAGCCCCGTCAGGGCTTGGTGCATTTGGGCTTGGTCGCGGGGGTTAGCAAGGCGCAGTTCACAAAATGTGCCACCGACTTTGTCTTTGAGGTTATCGGCAGTGCCTTCGGCAATCACGGTGCCTCGGTCGATTACCACGATTCGATCGGCAAGTTCGTCGGCTTCTTCGAGGTACTGAGTGGTGAGCACAATCGTGATGCCTTGGGCTTTTAGATCGCGCACCACATCCCAAAGCTGCTGACGACTGCGGGGATCAAGTCCGGTAGTGGGTTCGTCGAGGAACAGTACTAGGGGTTCGGCGACGATGCTGGCCGCTAAATCTAATCGTCGTCGCATGCCGCCCGAAAATTCTTTGACCTGACGGTTAGCTGCGGACAATAGATCAAACTGCTCTAGTAATTCTGTGGCGCGCTTTTTGGCTTGTTCGGTGGAAAGGCGCAGCAAGCGACCAAACAAAATCAGGTTTTCACGGGCAGTGAGTTCTTCATCGACAGCGGCGAACTGCCCAGTTAGGCTAATTAACGCCCTTACTGCGGCGGCTTGGGTGACGACGTCATACCCTGCGATCGCGGCCTTACCGCCATCGGGTTTAAGCAGCGTTGTCAGGCAATTAATCGTCGTGGTTTTGCCTGCCCCATTTGGCCCCAGCACGCCCAAGATTGACCCTGCCGGTACCTTGAGGTCAACGCTTTGCAACGCCACGGTTTTGCCAAACCGTTTGTGCAACCCTTCTACCGCCACCATGACATCGGTCATCTTTACCTACCCACTCATATTTATGCAGCCACCATACTTCTACAGTAACCACATCTGATTTGAAGACCTGCGTTTTTAGCCCAGGGAAAACCTAGGGTTCTGGTTATGAACCAGGTTTATGCAGCAGTCAGTTCGTCTAATTTGGCCCTAACCGCTTGAATGTCTTGCCACATCAGCCATTTAGGCTTGCCTTTTTCGCGGGAGGGGTTCCGTAAGAGATAGGCGGGGTGAAAGATAGGCATGCATAGGTGACCTTCCCATTCGAGCCACTGACCCCGGATTTTGGTAATTCCTCGCTTTTCTCCAGTTACCCCTTTCATGGCTGTTGCCCCAGTCAACAAAATGATTTTGGGGTCAGCTAAGCGAATTTGTTCTAGCAGGTAGGGACGACAGGCATTGACCTCGTCTGGGGTGGGGGCACGATTCCCGGGTGGGCGACACTTGACCACATTACAGATGTACACATCCTTTTCGGGGTCTAACCGCACCGAGGCCAAAATCTTTTCTAGCAACTGTCCTGATTTGCCGACGAAAGGGAGTCCCTGCTCATCTTCATTTTGCCCGGGCCCTTCACCAATGATCAAAATGGGGGCAGACGGATTACCCCGACCGACCACCACATTAGTTCGCCCGGCTGCAAGACCGCAGCGTTGACATTGCTTGCACGGTACAGAGAGCGCCTCCATAGAGCCAAAAGTTCCCGGTGGAATGGGCACCGCTGCACTTGTGGGAATTAATGCTGGATCAACCGTTTCAGTTGATGCAGAGGGGGCAGGATCTGCTGCAAATAGCCCCATTTGCTCGTCAGCCATGAATTTCTCGTGGTTGCATCACACAGCCCGTATTGTAAACGGAAAGTTCGAAGCACCTGATATTTTTGTGAACCCGACTCAATCATGTTTGAGATCATCCCCTTACCTTAGAAGGGGGTGATAGAATCACTCACAATACTTGTGGATTGCGGGTATCTGTAAAATCCGCGCGTGTGGATGATTTTTTGGTGTTGAGTGATACGTCTTTAAGTTCTGAGGAGTGAATAAAACCTATGGCTTCTATTCAGCGGGTCTCCGTACTCTCTGGTTTCGCTGCAGCTGCAGCCCTTGCTGGTGCATTGCCTGGACATGCTTCCGAGATAGCGATCGCGGCAAATGCTTTTGATGCTAATGCAAATGTGGCGAGTCAACCGCTAACGTTAGATGATCTCTCTGCAGCCTCTCTTGAGGGCGTACAGTTTGCCGATCAGACGTTGGGGCTTGACACGACCGTTACTGAACTGCCCGTATCTGAGGAAGCTGAGGTGACGGCAGACACCACAGCGATCGAACAACTAGATGCTGATACCGTTGGAGTCGAAACTGAAGCCGTTGAGACTGAGGCTGAGGCTGAAGTTGCTGAAATAGACTCTGAGCCTGTGGCTGATGCCTTAGTACACGATGAAGCTGTTACGACGTCGGCTTCTTTGCTTTTACAATCTGACGAAATATTGGCTTTGATCGAAACCCCTGCCGCTGATCGTGAAGCTGCAGATGGGCCTGAGGTTTTGGCTCAATCCACAGCACCTCTATATCGGGGCATTGCACCAGCCTACTTAGGTGTGGGTGGCAACATTGGGATTATTGATTCTGATGAAAGCGGTACCGGCGATTTCGCTTTTAGCTTGTTTGGCAAGGTTTCCTTAGGTCCCCGGTTTTCGGTTCGTCCTGCCTTGTTTGTTAGCGAAGACGACACGTCCCTAGCCATTCCGATCACGTTCAATTTCAGTCCTTTGCAGCTATATGGTTTCACTGTTGCGCCTTTTGTGGGTGGTGGAGTTGACATCAGTGGCGACACGGGTGCTTTGGTCAACGCAGGGATTGATGTTCCCATTTCCCAACAGTTTACGTTGACGGCTCAGGGTAACTTCCGCGTCACCGGTGATTCTGGTTTGGGGCTCTTGCTAGGGGTGGCTTACAACATTCCGTTGTTCTTTGAATAAAACTACCAGATGGAACTAATGGCTTAAATGAATTGGCATTGAGTGGTTTGCTCTAATGGCAATGTTCTTAAATGGCAATGTTCTTAAGGGAGTACGAAAGGGACGCGACGCGTCCCTTTTTTTGGGGAACCCTAAGCCCGGCGTTCAACGCGCAAGGGTGCTTCTGTGCAATCAACACCATCTGACTGGCAGCAAGTTGAGGCTGTCTTCCAACGCATTTGGGGCTATAACCGCTTTCGCCCACCCCAAGGAGAAATTGTGCAAACCCTGCTTCAGGGAAGCGATGCGTTGGTGATTATGCCCACGGGTGGCGGTAAATCTATCTGCTTTCAACTGCCGGCTCTGCTGCAGCGAGGACTGACCCTGGTGATTTCGCCGCTAGTGGCGCTGATGGAAAACCAGGTTAGCGAACTCCACGACCGCAATCTGCCTGCGGCTACCCTCCACAATGAACTGCCTAGCCGCCAGCGACGGCAGGTTATGGCTGATCTAGAACAACAGCGGTTGCGGTTGCTTTATTTATCACCAGAAACGTTGCTAAGTCTGCCTGTGTGGCAGCGGTTATGTAACCCGGCGCTGAAACTTAATGGTTTGGTACTTGATGAAGCCCATTGTTTGGTGCAGTGGGGCGAAACCTTTCGTCCGGCTTATCAGCGGTTGGGTGCAGTGCGGCAAGCGCTGCTTCGGGTGAGGGGAGAAGGGGCCGCGATCGCGATCGCGGCCTTTACCGCTACTGCTGATCCCACAGCCCAACGTTGTTTGAAAACGACGCTGCAATTGCACCAGCCCCAAGTGGTGCGGCTTAGCCCCTATCGAGCCAATTTAGATCTGAGTGTGCAACAGGTTTGGACGCTTCGGGGGCGTCAGCAACGGGTACTCAGCACTATTCAGGCTCAAGGGAGCTCGGCAGGGCTGGTGTATGTGCGCACACGGCGGGACAGTGAAGCGCTAGCCCAATGGCTGAAACAGCAGGGGTTTCGCTGTGCAGCCTACCATGCGGGACTCACGCCTCAAGAACGGCGGCGACTCGAAGGAGACTGGATTCAAGACCGATTACAGTTTGTGGTGTCTACCTCTGCCTTTGGCATGGGGATCAACAAATCGGCAGTGCGCTGGGTGATCCATTACCACGCCCCAACGCTGCTGAGTGAGTATGTGCAGGAGGTCGGACGTGCCGGACGCGATGGTAAACCTGCCTGTGCCCTGACTTTGGTCAGCGAACCCACGGGATGGCTGGATGGCACTGACAAACAGCGAGCCAGTTATTTCCAGCAACGTCACCAAAAGCTGAAGCAGCAAGCTCAGCAGATTGCCCGTCAAATTCCTGCTGAGGGGACGGTGGCAGCGGTGAGTCGGCAGTTTAAACAGGGGGCGATCGCGTTGGCTCACCTCCACCGTTTAGGCCAGCTACAGTGGATTGATCCCTTTAACTATCGTTTGGTCAGCGGGGTGAGTAAACCGCTGTCTCCAGAGAATAACTCCAGCCAAACGATGCGTCACTATCTCTACAGTCGTCAGTGTCGCTGGCAGACATTGCTTGACCAGTTTGGGTTTCGCGCCGATGCCCAGCGACTCCAGCGGTGTGGACACTGCGATAATTGTCAGCGGTCTTAGATATTGATTGTCGGTATCATGCTTAACGGGCATGGGGCTAATTCAGTTACCCTTAGTGCAGACCCAAAAAATCCTTGCAAAATTCGATCTCTACCTAACTTCAGCAGTAAGGTGGAGGCCAACAGTGGATAGGAGGTCTATGGTGAGACTCGTCATGGTAGGTGGCCCTGGTGCAGGCAAAGGCACTCAGGCAAAGCGGTTACAGGCAGCCTTCAACATTCCCTGGATCTCAACGGGAGATCTGCTATATCAGGCGATTGCAGCTCAGACACCATTGGGACAAAAGATCCAACCGATTGTGGAAAAAGGTGAATTGGTGGATGACACCACCATGATTGAGTTGATGCGCGATCGCCTCCAGCAAACCGATGCGGTCAATGGTTGGCTTTTGGATGGCTATCCCCGCACCGCGTTCCAGGCAGAAGAGTTAGACTTTTTGCTCGATCAGCTGGGGCAAAAGGTAGACTGGGCTATTTGGCTAGATGTGCCCAAAACGATCTTAATGGAGCGGTCTTTGCAGCGATCGCGTACCGATGATAATCCAGAAGCCGTGCAGCGCCGGATTGACCTCCTTTACGAACGAACCGTCCCCATTTTGGATTACTACGGCTATCGCCAGCGACTATTAAAGATAGATGGTACGCAATCTCCTGAAGCCGTTGAACAAGCCATCCGAATACAATTGAACGACTAGTCTAGTATTCCTATACCCAAGGTAAGTAGTAAGTAGCAGAATGTGGGTTGGCTGCAAGGTATTGTTAGGCCTTCTTCCGGGCGATGAACTGAACGACAGAAGCCATCCCCGTATGGCCTTCTCCTTCAGAAACTTCTCGTTCAATTTCTCTCAACATCACTGTGTCTAGGCTTGAGAATTCTCTATTAAGCTTGTCAATTGTCATCAGCATATCTACATCCTTTGGCCCGCCCGTATCTTTAGACAATTGATTTTCGGAGTAGGCCTCTAGCAATAATATTCCATTAACTTTGAGGGATCGCTCAATTAATGGATAGAGCTTATTGCGAATCACGCTCGGCAGGTGGGCCGAGATTGATATAACGGAGCCATAGTGATTTTCTTTGGGCTCAAAGTTAGTCAAATCGGCTACTTCTGTTTCGATCGTGACTCCCCTTGATTCAGCTAATTTCTTGGCTTTATCTAACCCGACTTTTGAGCAATCGACACCAAGCACACTCAAACCGCGTGATGCGAGAAAAACGGCATTGCGACCCTCGCCCTCAGATAGCGACAACACAGGACCGCTGAGAATGTCTGCATGCTGCGCTAGGAATGAATTGGGTGCAGTGCCATATAGGTAACCACTGTCATCGTAGCGGTTATTCCAAAATGATTCGTCATACATGATGATTCCCCATTAGACTATTCAGTGCGATCGCATTCAGGAGTTATCCCCTTAGTTCTTATGCTTGAACTTTACCAATTTGAAGCCTCCCACTACAGCGAAAAAATTAGGTTGATTCTCGATTACAAAAAATTGCCCTACCGCAAAATTGAAGTCACCCCAGGCGTTGGGCAAATCGACCTATTCCAAAAATCTGGGCAGCGTCAAGTGCCTGTGCTCAAGGATGGCGACGAAGTGATCCCCGATTCCACTGCGGTCGCCCTGTATCTCGATCAAAAATATCCAGAGCAGCCTGTGATTCCCGCTGAATCCAAACAGCGAGGGCTGTGCTTGATGATGGAAGCCTGGGCAGATGAGTCCATTGGTCTGAATGCGCGCAAGGCGATGATTGGGGCCTTCAATCAGCATCCCAACTTTCGCACCGCCCTCTTACCCGCAACTACGCCCAACTTGATTAAAGATTTGGTGGGGGCTGTCCCAGGAGATTTGCTCAACCTACTTGGCACTGGGGTTGGTTTTGGATCTGATGCCGTCAAAAAAGCCCATGATAATCTGCGCCAAGACCTCAAAGCCCTTTGTCTAATTCTGTTAGAGAGCCCCTATTTGGTCGCTGACCACCCTACACTGGCTGACTTTGCCGTGGCTGGCCTGTCGATGTATATCAAGTTTCCAGCCCAGCAATATGTGGATTTGCCACCGGGCATTTGCGATAAGGGGGTTCCTGGTCTGGCCGATGATCCCGCCTATCAAGAATTCTTTGCCTGGCGCGATCGCCTCTATGCCGATTACCGCGAGGTGCGTGTGCCCACCACACCGTCAAGTTCCGGTGGCAGTAGCCCCCAATCTATCAATATCGATTAGTCATTTAAGACAATATCGATTAGTCATTTAGACCAACCCCGAAGGCTTACACTGAGGGGACGTGCTGTGTTGAGGGCGGTTGGGCGTGACTACCATTACTGGGACTTTGGTGGATTTGTTGAGTGATGCGCAAGTCTTTCCCTGGGACACCTGGATTACTCAAGCCGCTCCGCCCAACCCGGCGATCGCGCCAGCACCAATGGCTCAGTTCGCTACCCAATCCCCTCCACCGGCCTGTGTGGTTTGCCCTGAAACTGAAGCCGAACTGGCAGCAGTGATGGCCTGTGCCCACCAAAATCGCTGGCGAGTCATTCCTTTTGGTCAAGGCACTAAGTTGGCTTGGGGTGGGGTAGGTACAGCCGTTGATCTGATGGTGAGTACAGCCCGCCTCAATCACATCGTTCACCATGCGGTGGGTGATTTGACGGTAACCGTAGAAGCTGGGGTCAAATTTACAGATTTGCAGGCGGTGCTGGTCAAAACTCACCAGTTCCTAGCGTTAGATCCGGCCTATGCTGACCAAGCGACATTGGGTGGCATCGTGGCCACTGCCGATGCCGGAGCGTGGCGTCAACGTTATGGTGGCGTCCGCGATATGCTGATTGGCCTCACCCTGGTGCGCTCAGATGGTCAAATTGCCAAGGCGGGTGGACAGGTGGTGAAAAATGTCGCGGGCTATGACCTGATGAAACTGATGACGGGTGCCTATGGCACGCTGGGCATTGTGTCTCAACTGACGTTTCGCACCTATCCCTTGCCAGAGGCTTCACAAACAGTGGTGATGGCTGGAGAATCCGGGGCGATCGCTGCCACCCTAGCCGCGCTCAAACAATCGGTGCTAACGCCAGTGGCGTTTGATTTACTGTCGCCGAGGATGGTGGAAAATTTAGGTTTACAGCCCCAATTAGGCTTAGCGCTTCAGTTTCAAGGCATTCCTGACGGGGTAGCTGAACAAGTGACGCGATCGCGCCAATTTGCTCAAGCCCTCAATTGCCAAGACCTGGTCGGTGCTGCCGATGTCTACTGCTGGCATACCCTGGGTAATCAAGTTTGTTCTCCCCAGGCATCACCCAACGATTTAATTGTGCTAAAACTTGGCATCCTGCCCAGCGCAGCTGTGACGCTATTGACTGAGCTAGAGCTATTGCTGGCTAATATCGCCTGGTATGGCCGAATTCATGTCAGTAGCGGGGTTGGCAGAGTCGCGATCGCCTGCGATCAGCACAACATTGAAAGCATGAGAGAAAAATTGCTCAAACTGCGAGCCCGCTGCGAAAGTGAGCGAGGATTTTTAACCCTATTGCAGGCTCCCCAATCTCTCAAGCAAACCTTGGACGTTTGGGGTTACGCTGGTTCAGCATTACCACTGATGAAGCGAATAAAGGCGCAATTTGATCCGCTAGCACTCCTCAGTCCGGGGCGGTTTGTGGGCGATATTTAAGGCCACGACCCTCCTGGGCGCATAGACATATGTAGATACAGAGGATTCAGGATCATGTCGATTGACGGCGGCAAGATGCCCAACATACCGCCATCTACCGCGATAAGCTAAAGACACGCTGAATTGATCCTCCATTGCGATCGCTGGTTATGCAAACGTCCGAAAAACCGCTTAAGCTCGACACCAGTTTAGAGTCGAATCAAGCTTCTGGCTTTGATCCCCACGAACCGCCCAAGCCTGAGTTAATTGATGCTTGTGTCCACTGTGGGTTTTGCCTCACCACCTGTCCCAGCTATCGCGTCATTGGCAAGGAAAACGACTCGCCTCGGGGCCGCATTTACTTAATGGATGCGATCAATAAGGGCGAGGCTCCCCTATCCCCCGCTTCAGTACAGCATTTTGACTCGTGCTTAGGCTGTTTGGCATGCACTACAGCCTGCCCTTCTGGGGTGCAATATGACAAATTGATTGCCGCAACTCGCCCCCAAGTGCAGCGTAACCATCCCCGCAGTTTACCTGCCAAAGCCTTGCGGGCACTTATTTTTAACCTATTTCCCTATCCAGATCGGATTCGGTTGTTGTTAACCCCCTTAGCCCTGTACCAACGCTTAGGGGTGTCTAAACTTGTGCAGCGTACGGGGCTGCTCAGGCGAGTTTCACCCAACTTAGCCGCGATGGAATCATTGCTGCCCTCGGTTGACGTCAAATGTTTCCAAGACAATCTGTCTGAAACGGTCCCGGCTCAAGGGGAAAAACGCTACCGGGTCGGCATGATTTTGGGTTGCGTACAGCGCGTCTTTTTCTCAGGGGTAAATGAAGCTACCGCGCGGGTGCTCTCTGCCAATGGCTGTGAAGTCTTTATTCCCAAAAGCCAAGGGTGTTGCTCAGCCCTACCCGAACACCAGGGTGAAGAGGCCCAAGCAGCCGCACTAGCACGGCAGATGATTGATAGCTTTCAAGATCGCGAGGTTGATTACATCGTTATCAATGCGGCAGGGTGTGGTCATACGCTTAAGGAATACGGCCACATTTTGCGCCACGACCCTATCTATCGGGCCAAGGGCGAGGCTTTCTCGGCCAAGGTGAGAGATATTCATGAGTTCTTGGCAGAAATCGGTATCACGGCTAAGCTACATCCCTTGCAGAGTGACCCGTTGACGCTGGTCTATCAAGATGCCTGTCATTTGATCCACGGTCAAAAAATTAGTGCCCAACCCCGCCAGTTGCTGCGACAAATTCCGGGGGTGCAGCTGAGGGAACCGCTGGATGCCGCCCTGTGTTGCGGCAGTGCTGGGGTCTACAACATGTTGCAACCCCAGGTGGCTGAAGAATTAGGGGCAATGAAAGCCAAGAATTTAGTGAAGACAGGGGCGACCGCGATCGCGTCGGCAAACCCCGGTTGTTCCCTGCAAATTAAAAAACATTTGGCTGAGCAAGGCCAATCGATACCGCTATATCACCCCGTTACGCTCCTGGATCGATCCATTCGGGGAGACGCTCTGTGAGATCAGCGCTGTACAGTAAACCATGGGCGATACTGGACTCGAACCAGTGACATCCTGCTTGTAAGGCAGGCGCTCTACCAACTGAGCTAATCGCCCTTGCATAAGCACAGTTATAGATACTAGCAGACAACCTTGTGCATCTGCGCGCAGAATGTAAAATTTCAGCCCATGAATTCTAAATAGGCCATTCAAAAAGGGGTCGCAATCACCATAAACAGGGTAGGATGGGCGACACGGTCAATACAAACGCACTATGCCCTCTGGTCGAACCCACGATCGCATTACGCTTTGGACATTGCCCCTGGTCACTACCCTGACGATGCGCTTAACGGTCAGCCTGTGGATCACGGCAGTTGTCAGCGCTGGGTTTCTCTTTGGTGGGTTGATGTTTGGCCCTGATCTCGATATTCATTCAGTGCAGTACAAACGGTGGGGCTGTTTTCGGTGGATTTGGCTACCCTATCGGGGTAGTTTGCTGCATCGTTCAACCCTCTCCCATGGGCCAATCATTGGCACAACGCTACGAGTGATCTATGTGTCGATATGGTTGGGGGTAGTCGTGGTTATTGTGGCAGGGTGTCTCAACGCGATCGCCCAATCCGCTATTACCTGGCGAGATTTAGGTTTGAGCGTCAGTCAACTGCTACAAGCGCATAGTCAAGAGTGGTTAGGTTTATTGATTGGCATAGAATTGGGTGCTTTGAGCCACTCTGTCAGCGATTGGGTCGTGTCTTCTGTTAAGCGGTCGCGACGACAGCGAAAACGCAAATGAGATCAGCGGCTTAGTCACTGATAGGTGATTCCATTGCCAACCGTTTTAATCTCCAAGCGTTTTAATCTAAGGGGAGGCAAATTTTTACCTAGAGTCCGCCAACTTTGCTCGCAATCTATTTCTAACCCATGGCTTCACCTTCCAAAATCCCCGAGTCTGACACTCCAACTGCCCATACTTCTCCAGCCGATGCCACCTTGGCGGCCCTCCAGCGGTTGATCGACATTGTCCGTCAACTGCGCGATCCTGAAAGCGGTTGCCCTTGGGATTTAGCCCAAACCCCCCAAACCCTGATTCCCTATGTGATTGAAGAAGCCTATGAAGTGGTAGATGCCTTGCAGTTGGGAGATGCCAACGCGATCGCAGAGGAACTGGGCGACTTGCTGCTCCAAGTGGTGCTCCAGGCCCAAATTGCCAGTGAGGCCCAGCAGTTTGACTTGACCCAGGTTGCCAAGGGAATTGCTGACAAATTGATCCGTCGCCATCCCCATGTCTTTGGCGACGTGGCAGCGGATTCGGTAGAGGCTGTCCATCGTAACTGGGAGCAAATCAAAGCAGAAGAAAAGGGGATCGCCCACGAGCCTAATCGGTTAACCCCCAAATTGACCAAATACAGCCGCACCCTACCGCCACTGATGGCGGCCATGAAAATTTCTCAAAAAGCGGCTAAAGCTGGATTTGAATGGGACAGCGTCGATGGGGTTTGGGACAAGTTTCAAGAAGAACTGGGCGAATTTCGCCACGCGATCGCCCACGAACCCCTAGCTAATCAGCAGGCAGAATTGGGAGATTTGCTGTTTACCCTAGTGAATTTAGCCCGCTGGTATGGTCTCGATCCCTCAGCGGCGCTCCAAGGTACTCACCGCCGCTTCATTGACCGATTTGCCCAGGTAGAAGCCGCCGCGGGACAATCCCTGAACAACTTTTCGATTGAAGAACTGGAAGCTTTCTGGCAGGCAGCTAAGGCCAATCTCAAACAAGCTTCAGCCACGGATGACCTCAATACGCCACTGGCATGATGGATCAACCCTCCTCCAAAGCCAGACTTACAGCCTCCCTGAGCTTTAAGCTCAAGCATTTTGCCAGCGCCTAAAAAGGCATGTTTTCAAATCGAATGTAGTTTAGCGGCGCGCCCAACACCCGACTGAATGTTCGGTATATAATGGTGATCAGCCATTTAAAAATTGAGCCATGGTAAAGCAAGGTGCAAAGCTTGAGGATCGACGCAAAAACGCTGTGGTAAAACTACTGCCTGTCTTTCGGCAGTATGGGTATGAGGGAGCAACCCTATCCCGCCTGTCAGACGCAACTGGGTTGGGAAGAGCCAGCCTCTACCATCACTTTCCGAACGGCAAGGAAGAAATGGCGGCAGGGGTTTTGGATTATGCTCGCGAAGTGGTGGGTGAAACGATTATTTCCCCCCTCAAGGCACCAGGGGAGCCGCTGACACGCTTGTGCACGATGAGTCAACGGGTGAGTGAGTTTTATCATCAAGGCCAAAGCGCTTGCCTGCTAGCGGTGTTGTCTTTGGGAGAAGCGGATGGGCTGTTTCATGACGCGGTTAAGCGATCGCTCGAAGGCTGGCTTAATGCCCTAACCCAAGTCTTGATTGAAGCAGGGATTGAACCGAACACGGCCCGGGAGCGCTCTGAAAATGCGGTGATGCAAATTCAAGGGGCACTGGTGCTGGTACGTGGCTTGGAGGATACAAGCTTGTTTGATCGGGTTATGGCACAACTGCCAGATCTGCTATTGGCGAAGGATTAAAAGTAACGGGCACAGCTATGCCGTGCCCGTTGCGTAAAGGGAATTAAAAGGCGATCACGCGACTTACACAGCCGCCGTTTCCTTCATCCACTCGGTGTGGTAAATCCCATCTTTGTCGATGCGCTCATAGGTGTGCGCTCCGAAGTAGTCCCGTTGAGCTTGGGTCAGGTTTTGTGGCAAGCGACCCCGACGGTAGCTGTCGAAATAGTCTAGGGAAGCACTAAAGGCTGGCACAGGAATACCCAGCTGGGCTGCCATAGCAATCACTTCACGCCAGGCAGCCTGACGATCCAAGATGGTTTGTTTAAACTCAGGGGCCAGTAGCAGATTTGCCAAACTTGGATTTTCATCGTAGGCATGCTTAATCTTGTTCAAGAAGCCTGCCCGAATGATGCAGCCGCCTTTCCAAATTCGTGCTGTTTCACCCAAGTCAACCCCATACTCGTAAGTCTGTGAGGCCTTACCAATCAGGGCCATCCCCTGGGCATAGGAACAAATCTTAGAGCAGTACAAAGCATCCCGAATCTTATTGATGAATGCTTTGGTATCGCTGCCAGTGTAGGGGCTGTTTGGCCCTGTGAGCTGCTCTGAGGCCGCCATCCGCTCGTCCTTAATTGACGAAATAATCCGAGCGTTGACCGCAGCCGTAATGGTAGGAATAGCGACGCCCATTTCCAAGGCACTCACCACCGTCCAGCGACCCGTGCCCTTTTGCCCTGCTGCATCTTTGATCAGCTCAACTAGGGGCGTTCCCGTTTCGTCGTCAATTTTGGTGAAGATGTCGGTCGTGATCTCAATCAGATAGGAGTTGAGTTCATCGGTCAAATTCCACTCACCAAAGACTTCGTGGAGTTCCTGGTGACCCAACCCCAGGGTGTTCTTGAGCAAGTCATAGGCTTCTGCAATCAGCTGCATATCACCGTATTCAATGCCGTTGTGCACCATTTTGACGTAGTGCCCAGAGCCTCCGGGGCCAATATAAGTGACACAAGGGCCATCGTCGACCTGGGCCGCAATCTTGGTGACGATAGGTTCGAGGGAGTCATAGGCGGCGCGGGTGCCGCCGGGCATCATACTGGGGCCGTTAAGCGCCCCTTCTTCTCCACCGCTAACCCCCATGCCGATAAAGCTTAACCCAGTGGACTCAAGTTCTTTAACCCGGCGCTCGGTGTCTTCATAGAGGGAGTTGCCGCCGTCGATGATCATGTCATCATCGTCGAGTAAGGGCTTGAGTTGCTGAATCACGGCATCGACTGGACCACCTGCTTTCACCATCACCAAAATTCGGCGGGGGCGTTCGAGGGAGGTAACAAACTCTTCCAAGGAGTAAGCTGCCTTTACGTTTTTGCCCTGAGCCCTCTCGGCCATGAACTTGTCGGTTTTTTCGCGGGAACGGTTGTAAACGGCTATTGGGAACCCATTGCGCTCAACGTTGAGCGCCAGGTTTTCACCCATCACAGCCAGACCAATTACACCAAAACTCTGTGCCATAAGACTCCCTATCTACTTTCAGACTGTGCCTTGCTTTAGAATCTTGCATTGCCTGATAAACAGGGTAGTCAAGGTTTTAACGATCCCCAGGGGGTGCAAAGGTTTTCTTAGGATTCGGAGGGCTACAGAGGATGGCTTAGCTGCGGAGGCTCACCTTGAACTGTTTCTCTAAGGCTTCGCGAACTTTTTGGTGCACGGGTTCGACATCATTGTCGGTCAAGGTGCGATCGCTGGCCCGGTAAATCAATCGAAAGGCCAAACTGCGCTGTCCTTCGGGGACAGTGTCACCGCGATATTCATCAAATAAGGTTACTGATTCGAGTAACTTGCCCCCGGTTTTGGTGATCAGCCGTTCAAGCTCGCCCACCGAAACTTCAGTAGGGGCATAGAAGGCAATATCGCGATCGCTGGGGGGAAAGGTCGAATACGACTTAAATACTGTCGCTGCACCGCGCTTGGTGGGGGCTAAACAGGTCACCATCACTGACCAATCCAGGTCAAACAGGTAGACCTCATCCGGTAGCCCCCGTGACTGGCGCAACTGGGGATGGAGTTGTCCAAAGGTGCCTAGGCGAGTTCTGCCCCTTACCCAGAGGGAAGCCGTACGTCCTGGGTGCAGCCGCGTGTCTTCGCTGTCGGGGCGAAAGTCTACAGCCAGACCAATACGTTGAAACACCGCATCTAAAATGCCTTTGGCTGCATACCAGGTAAGGGGTTGATCTTGACCTGCGCTGACCCATTGACCCGAGCGGCGATCGCCCCCTATCACCCCACCCAGGGCTTCGGCTTCATGCTGGCCTGACTCATCGACCCAAAAGATATGCCCTATTTCAAACCCGTTGAGGGGGCCGTTACCCTGCTCCAGGTTGAACTGGAAGGCATCAATTAGACCCGTAATCAAGTCAGCTCGCAGGGCAGAATATTCGGAAAACAGCGGGTTGGCGATCACAACCTGCTTCGCGTCTAGCGGACGCGTGACTGAATAATGGATGAGCTCGGTTAACCCCGCCCCCCGGAAAGCTTCTCGCACTCGACGGGCTAGGGCTGCTTCTGGGGAAAGAAAGCCAGCGTCGGCTTCGTTGGGCAGCGTATCAGCGAAGTTGTCATAGCCATAAAGCCGGGCCACTTCTTCAATCAGGTCAATTTCGCGCTCCAAGTCACGATAACGGTAAGGGGGGATGCTCACAGTCCACACCCCAGCAGTGTTAGCCTCCGCCTCGCAGCCAAGTTTGGTCAGCACCGTTTCCACATCTGTCGCAGACAGTAACGATAACCCCTGGTCTGTTTTGATTGGCCCCAAAATCTCATTCACGCGGGTTAACCGCAGGGTTAAGGTGCGACTCGGGGTGATATGGCCGCTTTCAGTGCGATCGCTGGCTTGGGTAACTACGGTGGCACCAGCCAAGTCTTGCATCAATTGCAGAGCCCGATTACAGGCAGCTTCGAGTTCTGCCGGATTTACCCCCCGTTCATAGCGGGCCGAGGCTTCTGTTCGCAACCCCTGACTGCGGGCCGAGCGCCGAATGGCGGCTGGGTCAAAATAGGCAGCTTCTAGCATCACCGTTTGGGTGTCTCCATGCACCTCTGTGTCTTCGCCCCCCATCACCCCAGCCAAAGCAACGGGGATATCGTTCGCGGTAATCAGCAGGGTTTCGGCCTCGAGTTGGCGCTTTTGGCTGTCAAGGGTGACGAGGGTTTCGTCAGATTTGGCATAACGGACACCCAGCGTTAGTCGGTCGCTTTGGGTCACAGTTAAGAGTCGATCGCGATCAAACGCGTGGAGAGGCTGGCCCCATTCCAGCAATACATAGTTGGTAATGTCAACGATGTTATTGATCGGCCGAGTCCCTGCTGCCTGGAGGCGCTGCTGCAACCACAGCGGAGACGGGGTGATCTTGATCTGTGTTAACACGGTGCCCGTGTATATGGGACAGGCTTTGGCATCGCTAAGTGTCACCGACAACCCAGTGGCACCATTACCCTCGATTATTGGTGCTGGCGCATCAGGAAGTTTCAGGGTTGCCCCGGTAATTGCACCAACCTCACGGGCAATACCGACCATACTGAGAGCATCTGCCCGATTTGCCGTCGATGTCAAATCTAATACCACATCATCCAAGCCCAAATGGGGACGAGCATCTTCTCCCACCGACAGTTCCCCAGATAGCCCTGCGGGATCAAAAATATGAATTCCCTCAGACTCCTTTGCCAGACCGATCTCAGCCAAGGAACAAATCATCCCGGCTGACGGCACACCCCGTAGTTCTCGGGCCTTAATTGTCAGATCGACGATAGGCAGATACGTGCCGACCGTAGCCACTGCCACCTGAATCCCAGCTTTTACGTTGGCGGCACCACAGACAATACTCGATGGGGTTTCACCACCAATATCCACCTGACAAACGTTCAGCTTATCCGCATTTGGGTGGGGGGTACACTGCAACACTTGCCCAACCACCACCCCTGTTGCCCAAGTGCGTCGATCTTCAATGTCTTCAACTTCAAACCCGGCCATGGTTAAGGCATCTGCCAGTGCTTCGGGGGGCAGGTCAAAGTCAACCAAGTCTCGCAGCCAGTTGAGAGAGATGCGCATTGCGGTGGATCTGAAGATGGGCGAATTTTATTCTACCGCTTTCACTCCATCAAGGGCCGCTAAACTCAACCCTGGAGGATTAGCATAGACTACGCGCCCAAACCCTAGCTTGCTTGATTAATCGCTGCTGCCCAGTCGTGATCCGCTCCACAGGGTTAAAAAAATTGAACCCATCGGTAAAACAACTGAGCACATGGGCAAGCTAATCTAGACAGCTTATGTTATCGAGTGATTTAACATCGAGGCCCCAATTAAGACACAGTAATGGAACCTAATCGTCATATTACCTCACATAAACCCCTGGGTAGAGCTACAGTGATTATCCTGAGAATAGAGCCCTTAGCGCGTAAAACGGTTACAGAGGGGAGTGGTGATTGAGCCTAGAGAAATAAAGGATTAGCAGGCAGTTTTATCGGAAAAATGCCAAGGCTCAGGATATCTTTAGCAACTCTTTAATACATTTATGGGGTATATGGCATTACACCCCCCTTCGTTTCGGGGAATAATTGAAGTAACCTAACAATGGTTGGAACCCCCTGGGAGCATCAGCAACAAAGATCTAGGGAATCAGCATTGACAAGGTTATTCCTAAGAAACACTTGTTGTGATTTAGATTATTAAAACCGTGGTTATTAGCGGTCAAAAAGTTACCAGCGGTCAAAAAGTTCAGCGAGGCTGCATGAGTTATTGCATAAACCCAGCCTGTACCCAACCTAAAAATCCACCGTCTGCAAAACAGTGCAACCACTGTGGATCGCCCCTACTTCTGCGCGATCGCTATCGTATTGCCAGAGCACTTGGGAAAGGGGGGTTTGGGGCAACTTTCCTCGCCAGAGACGAGTCTCTCCCTGGGCGTCCACCTTGTGTGATCAAGCAGCTTCGGCCTTCGGCAGATGCGCCCCATGTCTTAGACATGGCGCGGGAATTGTTTAGGCGAGAGGCGAAAACTCTGGGTAAAATCGGCAATCACCCGCAACTCCCGCGCCTGTTGGACTATTTCGAAAAGGAAAGCGAGTTTTATCTCGTTCAAGAATTTATCAGTGGGCTCACCCTCCAACAAGAGGTCAAACGAGGGGGGCCCTTCAGCGAAGCTGGGGTTAAGCAGTTCCTCTGTGAAGTTTTGCCGATGATGCAGTACGTGCACAGCCAGGAAGTGATTCACCGGGATATCAAGCCCGCCAACCTAATTCGCCGCGACCAAGACAAGAAGCTAGTGCTGATTGATTTTGGGGCCGTCAAGGACAAAATCAACCCAGTTGAAGAAAATAACGCCTCTGAACAAACGGCCTTAACGGCCTACGCCATTGGTACCCCAGGCTATGCCCCCCCTGAGCAAATGGCCTTGCGTCCTGTGTACGCTAGCGATATTTACGCGATTGGAGTGACCTGCGTTTATTTGCTCACGGCCAAATCCCCCAAAGATTTGGCCTATGACCCCACCACAGGGGAGCTTCTATGGCGCGACAAGGTTAACATTAGCGACCACTTTGCGACAGTGCTCCAAAAGATGTTGGAGATTTCAGTTCGCCATCGCTATCAGTCTGCCGAGGCTATTTTTCGAGATTTAGATTTAGAGCCCTATCTAGAAAGTCTGGCTCAAAACATGGCGTTTCCGGTCAATTCATCCGCTAGATCGGGTAGTAATGGCCCCAATAGTGGCCCTGTAACCTCTCCCAGCAGTGAGTTAACGTCTCCTTCTTCCCCGTCGTCTCGGATGGCTGAGGCGATTCGCGCCCGGCGCGCCCGTGCAGCCTCGAAGTCTTCAGCTACAGGGACTGGCCTCGGGCCTTCTGGGACTCGCATCGGCATGCCGATGTCTCGGAATGGAGCCAGCGAACAGAATACCGTTGGTCAACGAGGGCGCCAGAAAACCCTGACGGCAGAGGATGTCCAAATTGCCTACACAAAGGGTCGGCGAGATTTTTCCATGCAGACGCTGACACTGCTCAATTTTCAGCGCACGATGTTGGCGGATGCAAACTTTGCCCAGTCTAAGCTGCATAAAGCCAATTTTCAGGAGGCTGATTTAGCTAAGGCAAACTTTGGGCGAGCAAATTTGACCCAGGCGAGTCTGAAAAATGCCCAGTTGGGGCGGGCTTACTTCAGCTATGCCAATCTAGAAGGGGCAGATTTGCGAGGCGCAAATCTAAATTATGCTTGCCTCACCCACGCTAATTTGCGGGGTGCAAATCTCTGCGGTGCCGATTTGACCGGAGCCCAGATCAGCGATGAGCAGCTAGCCATGGCCCGCACAAACCTATCGACGGTTTACCCCAACGGCAAACGACGATTTTTCTAATGATCTAGGCGGGTCTTTTCAGACCAAATACGGGTGGGAAGCCCCCAAACGTAGATGAAGCCTTCCGCTGCTTTGTGGTCAAACTGATCGCCAGTGCCGTAGGTTGCCAAATCTTCGTTGTACAAAGCCTTTTCAGATTTGCGGCCTACCACCGTAGCTGTGCCTTTGAAGAATTTCACGCGTACGGTACCGGAAACGCGTTCCTGGGTTTGCTGAATAAACGCATCAAGTGCACCTTTTAGCGGACTGTACCAAAGACCGTTGTAAACTAGCTTGCTGTAAGTTTCTTCAATGCCCCGTTTGTATTGGGTAACATCTGCGGTTAGGGTCATGCTTTCAAGATCACGGTGGGCCTGAATCAACGCGATCAGAGCTGGGGTTTCGTAGATTTCCCGAGATTTAATGCCGACTAGGCGATTTTCAATCATGTCAACTCGACCGACGCCGTGACGACCGACAACTGCATTGAGTTCAGTAATCAGTGTGACCGGATCCATGGCGGTGCCGTTGAGCCCAACCGGAATTCCTTGCTCGAAGCTGATTTCAGCATATTCGGGTTCGTCAGGGCTATCGGCGATCGCGCGGGTCATCACATAGATTTCTTCGGGGGGCTCGGTCCAGGGGTTTTCCAGTGGCCCGGCTTCGATACTGCGTCCTAATAGGTTGCGGTCGATGCTGTAGGGAGAAGACTTTTTCACCGGAAATTCTAAGCCGAACTGTTCTCCGTAGGCGATCGCTTCTTCTCGGCTCATCCCCCATTCTCGGGCTGGAGCCAGCACTTTGATGTTGGGATTGAGGGCAGCAATGGAGACATCGAAGCGAACTTGGTCGTTACCTTTACCCGTGCAGCCATGGGCTACAGCGTCTGCACCATACTCTTCTGCGGCTTCGACCAAAAGCTTAGCAATCAGCGGGCGAGCCAATGCTGTAGAGAGCGGGTAGCGATTTTCATAGAGCGCATTGGCCTGAATAGCCGGGAACGCATAGTCTTTAACGAAGCGTTCGGTGGCATCGATCACCAGGGATTCTTTGGCGCCAGATGTTAGCGCCTTTTTGCGGATGGGTTCTAACTCGTCACCCTGGCCCAAATCTGCCGCTAGGGTAATGACTTCTTTGACCCCAAATTCACTCTTGAGGTAAGGAATGCAAACGGTGGTATCCACTCCGCCCGAATATGCCAGGACAACTCTTTCTGCGCGACCCATAGTGAGAACCTTCTAACGCCACAAGCATTTTATTATCTACCCAATTGGTGCGTTTCCCCGCTCATTGCTGACAGAATCTGATGACATTGGGGGTTATGTGCTCAACGTCTTGGATGATGGGGTTGCATTCCCATTCCGCGGCAGGAGGATTTTTGCTGTTTTACGAAGGACAGTGGGCGATCGCGCCTTGACCAGATCTGCACCCTTTACATCAGCTCCAACGCCAAGTTAGGCAAGCAAACACTTTAGACTGCTAGGGTTCGTGATTCAACCTAGCCTACGAAATGACTCGTTGAAACTAGGTGGCAAGATACACTAGACGGCAAAACTTATCGTGAAGCTTTCATATGC
Source organism: Cyanobacteria bacterium P01_A01_bin.123 (assembly GCA_039815185.1). GTDB lineage: Bacteria > Cyanobacteriota > Cyanobacteriia > Phormidesmidales > Phormidesmidaceae > JBCBZT01. The sequence continues at coordinate 129,689 of JBCBZT010000014.1, forward strand.
CTTGTGTTCCTTCCGGGTCATGCGTTTTGCTGAGATTATTCTAATGACATTCATTGATTTTAGGTCAATTCTACTAAATCCAACTGGGATATATGTCCTATTGATTTAGGAAGTTTGGTACAGGCGTTGATCAATTCAAATTTCATAGGATGAACATGTTCCAAACAAAGGAACAAACTCATTACTAATTCGGAGCATCCTAATGCAAATTCAACTCACCCGTAAAAGAATCGTTAACGCAGTACTAATCGGGGCCATGACCCTGACGGTTGGTGGTTTTCATATCCAGCCTGCTGCAGCCCAAGTTGACCGGAGTGCCTTTCGTGAAGCAGCAAGAGAACTCAACTTAAGCCGATCTCAGATGCAGAGCGTTGGTGGTATTATGCAAAGCTTTAACGCTGAGATTCAAGAAATTCTTACCCCTGAGCAAGTTGAACTCCTACAGTCCGCACGGGAAGAGCAGCAGTCTCAATCTCAGGCTCAGGATCCCCAGGAACTACAGGCAGAATTGAATTTAACAGAGACCCAGTCGGAGCAGCTTGCCGTTGCACGCGAAGAAATGGTTACAGAATTGCAAGGGGTTTTAACCCCTGAGCAAGTTGAAGGATTGATGGAAATGACTGGCTTTTAGCAGCTCTAAACCACGCATTTTTTCTAACCGTAATTCATACGGCATTACATACCTCACGGGCACTCGATGACTCCTCCTAGCTCTGATTTATGAGATTAGGAGGAGTTTCCTGACATTTTAATTAATAAGGGTAACCTCCCAGCTCTGCTGGGGGACTCGTCCAGTTTGACAGTTCCGGGATTGTAGGAAAGAGTCTCTCGCCCATGAACAACTGAGGTTCATGTAAGGGGACTCAAAATGAAAGATGTTGGCAGTCTAAGCCATACGAAATGGGAGTGTAAATACCATGTGGTGTTCATCCCCAAATATCGTCGCAAAGCTTTGTACTATGAGCTTCGTCAGTACTTAGGCGATATTTTCCGACGTTTAGCAGCGCAGCGAGAATGTCGGATTGAAGAGGGGCATTTGATGTCGGATCATGTTCATATGCTGCTATCGATCCCACCGAAATATTCGGTTTCTCAAGTGGTGGGTTTCATGAAGGGGAAAAGTGCGATTAGCATTGCCCGCAACTACCTGGGCCGTCGCCGGAATTTTTCTGGACAGAGCTTTTGGGCCAGAGGCTATTACGTCTCGACAGTTGGTCATGATGAAGCAGTGGTTCGGCAGTATATTCGCCATCAAGAGGAGGAAGACAAGCGATTGGAGCCACTAGAGATATTCAAGGAATAGCGCCCCTTTGAGGGGCGAACGCTCTAATCCGCTTTGAGCGGTTCCCACATGCTAAAGCCTCCGGCTTTGCCGGAGGATACTTTTACTGAGTAATCATACGCATCAGTGCGATCGCGCTAGTCTAGAATCCCAAGAATTCTTCGCCAAATCTGAAATCTGTTCACGACAGTTATAGCGGTAACCACAAAGCTTGGTGTGCTACCGCGAGCCAGATTGCTTGTGGACTAAGCATCCTGGTGATACTCGGTGCATTAAGCAATCTGGCCAGCGCTATATCTGGCTGCTGCAAACTTTAACCTAGAGGCCCCCCTAAGATAATCTTCGCGATCGCGTCAGTGACATCGCTCGGTTTTTCTGCCCGCATTTCGTCATACCACTGCGCTGTTGCTGCCGGATCTTGGCCGTAGATAGTGGCGGTGCGCTTGCGGGCTTTAAGCGTTAGCTTTGCTGTCCGTTCTTTACGAGCTGCTTCATAGCGCTTAAGGGCATCGGCCACGCTAATATTGGTGGTCAGCAAATAACGGGTCAAAATTTCGGCATCTTCCATCGCCTGACAGCCACCTTGGCCCAAGGTCGGTGTTGTCGCGTGGCCCGAATCGCCTACCAGAACCACTCGCCCTTTCACCAAAGCTTCTAACGGATCGAGATCGCTAATCTCTAAGCGATTAGTTTGCAACGGATCGAGTTGTTCAATCAGAGTTTGGACGGGTTCAGGCCACCCTGCAAAAATCTTAGCGAGTTCAGCCTGCCGATGGGCTGGCTCAACGGTAGTACCTGCCGCCATTGGACACCCAAAGAAGTAATAAAACCGCTTTTCTCCTACCGGCATCCAGGAGGCTCGCTTAGCATCACCCACGTACAAAATCCAAGCGTCTTTATCACCCATGGCTGGATTCGCCTCAACTAAGCCATTCCAATTGACATAGTTGGCAAAGCGCGGAGACGCCTGATAGCCCACCACATGGGTGCGTAGGCAGGAGTGTACCCCGTCAGCCCCCACAACCAGATCTCCTCTAACGCGAGTGCCATCTTCAAAAATCGCTGCTGCACTGTGCTCATCTTGCTCCACCGCGACACAACGCATTTGCAAATGCACTTTATCTGCGCCAAAAACATTGCGCAACATGCCTTGCAGGTCAGTGCGGGCAACGGGGTAAGGTCGCTGACCCACTTGCTCAATTAAGGGCGTTAGATCAATGTCGCTCAGCAACTCATCCGTGTGGCTGCGGTAGGCCATGCGGTTCATTTCGCCGCCAATGGCAGCTATTTTGGAGCCCAGGCCCAATCGATTGAGCACCTTGACACCGTTGGACCAAAGGGAAATCCCGGCACCTGCGGGGCGCAACTCACGCACGCGATCGTAAATCTCAACGGTGTAGCCTGCCTGTTGCATCGCAATGCCCGTTGTAAGACCGCCAATGCCTGCCCCGATAATGACGACGTTAAGGTTGTCCATAAAAATCCCTAAGCAATCTTTGATCCGCGTGTGTACTTGTTCCTGTCTCAACTTAAACCGCGTCCACATCCGGATCCTTTGTTTTTCCCTGTCGGGGCGCAAGGCCTTACCCCCCCTACTCAAGGTTTCAAATCGGATGGCGTTTAGATCATCAGCGTATTGATAACCCATCAATGGTGAGGTTGCAAGTTTTACAAAAGGCTCTAGTATGATGCTGAATTAGCACAGGACGCGATCGCCCTTCTGAGCTGGTCTTTGACCATCGCAGTCCAAAAATCTCTCGACTCACTGGAGTTTAGGGAACGCAACCCGCTATTCTGTGCAAATCCCCCCCTTAGAGCAAAATCAGAGCAGCATTTTGGAGCAACACGATGAGCGTGCTGTTAAGCATTGCGGTTTGGATTGATCGCATCAACGATTGGATTGGCAAATTTACCTTCTTTCTTACTCTAGTGATGGTCGTAGTGGGTGCCTACAATGCCATAACCCGATCCTTAAGCAAATACATTGGAGTCAACTTTAGCTCCAACCTCTACATCGAGGTGCAGTGGTATTTGTTTAGTTTGGTCTTTTTGCTCGGTGCGGCTTATGTGCTAAAGCAAGGGGAGCATGTGCGGGTTGACATTCTCTACAGTCGTCTTTCCCGCAAAGGTAAAGCCTGGGTTGATTTGTTCGGGAGTTGCGTGTTGTTGCTGCCGGTGTGTGGGCTGATTGTGTTTTATGCCATTCCAGCAGTGTCAAATTCTTGGAAAATCCTAGAACAGTCCTCTGACCCCAGTGGATTGCCTCGATATCCGCTGAAGACAATGATTCCGTTGGCGTTTGTACTGCTGGGGCTCCAGGGTATTTCGGAAGCCATCAAGCAGATAGCCATTTTGCTCGACGTGGAGACCGAACGCCAGGAGATATCTCGATGAGTGAAGTCTTAGGACTGTTGATGTTTGCCGGTGCCCTGCTGTTGATCTTCTCAGGGTATCCTGTGGCCTTTTCCCTGGGTGGTGCAGGGTTGCTGTTTGCCTTGCTGGGGGCATTTTTGGGTCATTTTGACTGGTTTTTATTTTCAGCCCTACCCCAGCGTATCTTCGGCATCATGGGCAATTACGTGCTACTGGCAATCCCCTATTTCATTTTGATGGGAACGCTACTGCAAAAATCAGGGTTGGCGGAAGATTTGCTTGAAACCTTTGGTGTCCTGTTTGGACGCTTACGGGGGGGGTTGGCGTTCGGCGTCATTTTGGTGGGTACGTTACTGGCGGCAGCAACGGGTGTGGTCGGTGCCACAGTAGTCGCCATGGGCATGATCTCCCTGCCAATCATGTTGCGTTACGGCTACAGTCGTTCCCTAGCGACTGGAGTAATTGCATCTTCTGGCACCTTGGGACAGGTGATTCCCCCCAGCGTGGTGCTAATTGTTTTGGGGGATCAACTCGGCGTTTCGGTGGGCGATTTATTTTTAGGATCGCTGTTGCCAGGGTTAGCCTTGGCCAGTCTCTATCTGCTATACACGGCAGGAGTGGCAATTTTTCAGCCCAAAGCTGCGCCCGCGCTACCGGCAGAGATGCTTGACATTTCTAAAGCCGCCTTAGCTAAGCGGGTGTTTTTAGTGATGTTGCCACCGCTATTCTTGATTTTGATTGTGCTGGGTAGTATTTTTCGTGGGGTTGCGACCCCCACTGAAGCGGGTGCCATGGGTGTTTTGGGGGCGATGGTGTTAGCAGCACTCAACAAACGCTTGCAGCTACGCACCCTAATTGATTCGCTTAAAGCCACGGTGGAACTAACCAGCATGGTGATTGTGCTGTTAGTAGGTGCAACACTATTCAGCCTAGTATTTAGGGGTTTGGGGGGCGATCGCCTAGTAGAAGACATCCTGCTGGGTTTACCGGGAGGAAAACTCAGCTTCTTGTTGTTTGTCAACGTGCTCGTCTTTTTCCTGGGCTTTTTCCTAGACTATTTTGAAATCGTATTCATCATTGTGCCGCTGATGGCACCGATCGCGTTGAACTTTGGCTACGACCTGGTTTGGTTTGGCGTCATGTTGGGGGTGAATCTACAAACCTCTTTCCTGACACCCCCCTTTGGGTTTTCGCTGTTTTATCTACGAGGGGTTTCGCCGCCGGAAGTGAAAACTACAGATATCTATAAAGGTGTAGTGCCCTTCATTGCGATTCAATTGGTGGCATTGCTGCTGATCATTCGATTCCCTCAACTCGTGACCTGGGTGTTAACCTAGCTATCCAGCGGCATTACCGGGCTGGTGCGCGTGCTGGTCATGACCAAAATCGTTGTTGGACAATTCAGAGCGATCGCATTTTGCAGTGAATGCGATCGCTCTGAATAGAGCAGGAGTTAGGTAGCCTGATGTGTCTTACCTGATATGTCTTTAGTGGAGTCTAACGGTGCTTTAAGCAACCGCTGCACAACCCTATAACGGGCGATAGGTCTTGTAATTGATGTTTGGAAAAATGTTGTCGATCGCTTCGACTTTTTCTAACCAACCCGAATCGATTTTGCCTGCTCGTACGTCTTCCCAAATTTTGTTGAAGCGCTGCAAGTGCGATCGCGTTCTACGTACCGCATAGGGCACCATTGTGCCAGTGCGCATGATAAAGGCCCAGTCAGAAGATTGGGCCAGCAGCAACTCGCGGGCCGCTTGGTTGAGGGCATGGCGTTCGAGATCATCAGCGGCTTCTCGCTTGGATAGCTCGATCATACGTTCAGCCGCCTTGTGCAAATGGGGGTAAATCCAGGTATTGGTTTCATTCAGCCAATATTCGTGGAAGCCCTTATAGCCCCAGCTTGATTGAGACGGGCGGCAAACCTGCTGGTTTGGATTATCGCGTAGGTAATCAGATAGATGGGTCATCTGGTAGGTACCCTGGTCATGCCAACTCTTGCGGAAAAAGTAATCAATAAACCAAGGCCCTTCATACCACCAGTGACCAAACAACTCTGCATCATAGGGGGAAACTACAATCGGCGGGCGATGCATAATGCCGTGGAGATATTCCACCTGGCGCTCCCGGTTGTACATAAAGTTAGCGGCATGTTCGGCCGATTTTTCCCGCGCCCAGTAGGGGTCATACCACTGTTTGTCTGAGAGCCCTAGGCCCTTCCCAGTGATCTTGTGATACTTGATGCCTACATTTTTGCGCTGACCGTTGGGCATGATGTAGGGCTTGATGTATTCATAGTCCGCATCCCAACCCAAATCGCGGTAAAACTCCCGATATTCTGCTGCACCGGGGTAACCCACCTGAGACGACCATACTTGCTGAGACGATTCATGGTCGCGACCAAAAGCTGCCACCCCAGCCTCAGTAAAAATCGGCGCATAACTGCCAAAGCGGGGCCGGGGGCGGGCATAAAGAATGCCGTGGCCGTCCGTCAGAAAATAGCGCAGCCCGGCATCGGCTAACATGCGCTCCAGACCTTCATAGTAGGCACATTCAGGCAACCAAATGCCCACAGGGGGTCTACCAAAAGTGTCTTGGTAATGCTCACAGGCCACCTGAATCTGAGCCCACACTGCCTGGGGATACATCTTCATTAGGGGCAAATAACCATGGGTCGCGCCGCAGGTGATGATGTCGAGATTGTTGCTTTGCAGATATTGCTTAAAGGCGGTGACCAGATTGCCGCTGTAGCGTTCCCATACCTGGCGGACGGTGTTGAATTCTTTGGCATAGTGTTCTGCCAAATAGCGCACATGCCCGTTGTGGGCGTTACGCTCAATTTCCATTTCAGTCAGCTCTTCGAGCTGTGCCAGATGGGCATCGTAGCGTTCTTGCAGCAGTGGATCTTGCAGCATCGACACCAGGGGTGGGGTCATGCTCATCGTCATTTTGAAGTCAATGCCGTCCCGCTTGAGCCCATCAAACATCGACAGCAGCGGTATGTAGGTTTCGGTAATTGCTTCAAATAGCCACTCTTCTTCGAGCACATAGTCACTTTCGGGATGTCGAACGAAGGGCAAGTGGGCATGGAGAACTAAAGCAACGTATCCAAGACTCATAGTATTAAGCGCTCTGACAACAGCAATGGGGCAACCGATTTAGCCCGATTCGATCTTAAAACTTTCAGAAGACCCTAAAGCAAAAAGCTGAACAATAAGGTTAATTGCAAAGATTGTAAAACAAAATGTAAAGCAAAAGTTAAGTCTATAAATCCTGATGGTCAGGACTCCCCGTTCTCCTGAGCAGGGCCACACACTCTACATGGGCCGTTTGCGGAAAGAAGTCGATGGGTTGAATACGCTGGAGAGTATAGCCTGCGGCTTGGCAGAGCCGCTTTAGATCCCGGGCAAGGGTAGCCGGGTTGCAACTGACGTAAACCAGCGTGGCAGGGGGCTGGGCCGCGATCGCATCTAGCACCTCAGTTGCACAGCCCTTACGCGGGGGGTCAATCACTAAAATATCAGCGTCTACCAATGCCTGGGGCAGCAGTGCTTCAACGGTACCGGCCTGAAATTCGACATTCTCGATTTGGTTAAGGACGGCGTTAGCTTCAGCTTGGGCGATCGCATCCGGTTGCACCTCTAGACCTCTGCAAAACCGGGCTTGACGCGCCAGGGGTAGGGTAAGCGTACCGATACCACAGTAGGCGTCGATGATTACCTCGTGGCCCTGTAGCTGGAGGTCTTGCTGAATGCTGTGTAACAGCCGCTCCGCTTGCTCGGTATGAATTTGAAAAAACGTGGTCGGCTGAATTTGAAACCGCAATCCAGCAAACTGTTCTTCTAGATAGGACGCGCCAGCGATACAGCGGGTTGTGGCCCCAAAGATGGCATTGGTGCGCTGGGGGTTATGGTTGAGCGCCACGCCCACCACATCCGGGAACTGGTCGATCCATTGTTCCGCCTGCGTCGTTAAATTAGGCAACTCATCGACCGTGCTCACCAGCGTAATCAAGATTTGCCCTGTGCGGCGACCCACTCTCAACCCCAGATGACGGAGTCGCCCTTGGTGTTTAGCTTCGTTATAGATGCTCCAACCTTGGGCCTGGATATCCTGTTTGAGCTGAGCTAGCAGCGGATCGAGCCGCTCATCTTGTACCGGACATTGATTTAAATTAATCAGTCGGTGGCTACCTTTGCGGTAGTAGCCTGCTTGGATCGTGCCTTGGTCGGAACGACCCAGGGGATAAGTCGCTTTGTTGCGATAGTGCAAGGGTTGGTCTGCACCCATAATCGGGTCAAGGGGCAACGCTGCAAATCCACCAATACGTTGCAGCGCATCGGCTACCTGCTGATGCTTAGCGGCAAGCTGCCCGGGATAGGAGAGCGCTTGACATTGGCAACCGCCACACTTGTCGGCCACAATGCACGGAGGCCGGACTCGCTCATGAGAGGCTGTCTCAATCGCGAGCAGCTTACCCGTGGCATAGGTCGGCTTTACCCGCACTAAACGAGCGGTAATGCGATCGCCCGGTACCGCGTCAGGAACAAACACCACGCGTCCCTCCCAGCGGCCGACTCCCTCCCCACTGCTATTGAGATCAGTGATGTCAAATGCTAAGGTTTGGCCTTGCTGCCAGCGATCGCTCATGGTTTGTATCTCTTATCAACGAATTCGATTGCTGATGCGATTCAGTCACCAATTGTAAAAAAAGGTTCTGCCTGTTCCAGGCTTTGGGGTATGTTTACCAGTGACTCCTCGCAGCAGTCGTGACTTCCCTTGTGCTACTGCGATCGCTAAACTATCTAATAGATAGCAACCCACCGCAATTATTAACCCTTTAGATTATGTCTGTAGTTAGCCAAGTAATCCTGAATGCCGACGATCAGCTTCGCTATCCTACCAGCGGCGAACTCAAAAGTATTGAAGACTTTTTGAAAACTGGCACCCAGCGCATGCGCATCGCCAGCACCCTAGCTGAAGGTGAAAAGAAAATTGTCGACCAGGCTAGCCGTGCCCTTTGGCGCAAACGCCCTGACTTTATCGCCCCCGGTGGTAATGCTTACGGGCAGAAACAGCGTGCCCTCTGCCTACGCGACTATGGCTGGTATCTCCGTCTGGTCACCTATGGGGTGCTCTCTGGTAGCATTGATCCGATTGAAAGCATCGGCGTGATCGGTGTGCGCGAAATGTACAATGCGCTTGATGTCCCTGTACCCGGTATGGTCGAGGCGATCACCTGTCTCAAACAGGCCTCTCTCGGTTTACTCAGTGAAGAGGATGCAGATGAAGCAGCGCCTTACTTCGATTACATCATTCAGGCAATGTCCTAAGCATCGGCTGAAGCCAGTTTGGTAAGCGTTTTTTACGCCTAGATTTCGAGTCAAGGGTAAGGTGTAAAAGGCTTAGAATCTTGTTCTTCTCGGAGAGTGGGGTAGACGACAATTCTTCCTATCCGCCATGTTTGAACAGTTCATATATACTGATTGGGACGTGGCAACACCACGTCCCATTTCTATTTTTATAGATACGTTTGCTTCCCCTTGAGAGTTCTACGAGTTCTTCCATGCGTTCGAGTCGTCAAATTGGCAAAGTCGTCAAGTCAAATTCCCACTGTGACTATGTGGTGCAACTTGACGACGAGTTTGATGTTGCACAACCGCCAACGCCTGAAGACTATGGATTTGGCCAGTTTGTCAAATTTGCAGACCGCGATCGTCACTGGGCTGTGGGTATCGTCTACAACTCGTTGCTGTTAAATCCCCAGTTTCTCAACAATGGGCCACGGCTTTCGAGCGAACCCGACCCCATGTTTACCCCAGATTTAATTAACGAAACCCGGACGTTATTAGGCGTTGCCTTAGTAGGCAGTCTAGTCCAATCGGCAACGGCTGATCCGGCAACGGCTGAAACTGGAGATCAGCCAGGCCTAACCTATGGACGCCATGGCATTCCCAAGGTGGTGGTGCCTGTGAATACGGGGGTGTATCAGATGTCTCAAGCCGAAGTCTATCGGTTTCACCTCAATGCCCAGGGGCAACCTCAGTTTTGTTACTACAGCCACCTCTTACGCAGTGGCGGCATGTTTGCGGCCCAGTTAATCCAGCAAGTCTTAGCTGAGTTGATTGATGCTCAACTGTTTTCCGGGGACGACCAGCGTGCCTTAGAGGTGTTGTGTAAAGAGCTCTCTTGGAAAAACACCATGAGTGCGATTCGGGGCTAACTGCCAACAGTCCGCATTGCTCGGCTAGTCAAGCCGTTCAGCAATGCTCAGGGTATAGCAGTCATCCGCACGGTTAGGACATGCCTGTGAGCCAGATTGCCTGTAGACTAAGTACTCCAGCGATACTCGATGCATTAAGCAATCTGGCCAGAGCAATATTAAACAATCTGGCCAAGACAAAAAAGGGACTGGTTCGAAACGATTGCCAATCCCGCTTGTGATTGTTGTCAACAATCAGATTCAATGTATTGAGGAATCACCACCACTGCCCATTCTCCAAAAGGTGCTCCAACCAAAGCTTCCTGAGAGCTCAAAGCATCCTCTTGCAAACAACAGCAGGCTCAGCCTAAGAAGGGACTACCTGGACTACCAAGGCTCGTCGGTCAAACGACTGCACTTTGGCAGATTCACCTAGATCCTGCACCACCCGTTCCAAAAGTTCGGCGGCGCGATCGCGGTGCTGGTGTTCTCGCCCTCGTAACCGGACTTGAAACTTAACCGCATCGCCTTTATCGAGCCATTGGAGGGCGCGCTGAATCCGCAGGGTATAGTCGGATTCCCCGACATTGGGGCGCAGCTTCACTTCTTTTAGCGAAGGTTTGGAGGTATTTTGCTTGTGGCGCTTTTTCTGCTGGTACTGATGCTTACCGTAGTCCATTACCTTGGCTACGGGAATCTCTTTCCCCTCAGACACAACGACCAAATCTAATTCGGCAGTCTGGGCGAGCTTTAGCGCCTCTTGGGTATCAATCTCGCCATGATTAGTGCCTTCATGGTCGATGAGAAGGACTTTCTGAGAACGAATCTGACGGTTGACAAGCTGTTTCTTAGCGATAGGGAGATCCTCAATTCGATAATGCTAGAAATCAATGATGAAGCCATTGAGTAATCCTAGATTAGCGCAGTCTTCGAGAATTCTCACAGTCCCTTACGAAGATGTCATCATACTTGAAAAAACTAGGGTGCCTCGGCAATCAAAGTCAAGCGATAACTCCGTACTTGCCATGGCGAAATGCCCGTAATCAGAGGATTGTCAGCGATTTCACGGAGATCAGTTTCTAACAAGTTTACAGGTTGCCTTTGCCCGATCGGTAAAGACGTTTCCAGGTTGAGTTCTCCCCTATCTCCGTGGGCCTCATAACCCCGAAGGATGTACTGGTTGGGGTTATCCTCTGATTGTTTGAAGGTCGATAAAACCACGTTTGGGCTGCCCATGCTTAAGAAACTTTGCGCCCAGAGGACTTGGCCGCCTGAATGGGGGTTTGACAAATCGAGAATGGGGGCGTTGGGGTGTGGCGCTGGCGGACAAAAGACGCTTTGGAGCGATACATTCAGCCCGTGGGCTTGGCGAACTGTATGGGCCTGTTGCCAGGAACCGCTGTGGGGATACACACCGTAGGTGAACCGATGAACACCGCGATCGCAGGTTGGATCAGGCCACAACGGTGCTTTCAGCAGGGTCAGCCGCAGTTGATTGGGGGCGGCATCATATCCATGTTTATAGTCGCTTAAAAGACTGACACCATAATTAAGATCACAGTCGCGCTGGCTCAAATCAGCCCAGCGAACTGCTGGAACTTCCCATTGGGCTTGTTCTTGAGGAGTTTGGGGTTGGGTCGTACGGGCGATCGCCCCATAGGCTGTTTCATAGGTCGCCTGGTCAGCGTGAAGCGTGAACGGAAAGGCCGTTTTCAGCACCACCTGTTCTGCCTGCCAGTCAGCTGTCGTCTCAATTTTCAGTACTGGGCTAGCCGCGTCAAGCACATAATCTTGGGTAAAGGTGGATGTCCCCCGGGTTTTAAGCGTCAACGTTCGCGCCACTCGCAATCGCTGACGTAGCGGCCCATATTCCACCCAGGCAATAGATTGCAACTGGGTCGGCGGTAAGGGATGTTTTGCATAGTTTGGGGCAATGTTCCAGGCGTCCCAATATTGACCGCTGTCTTCAAAGGCTTGGAGCTGATTGCCTGGTGCCCGCAGCACCTCTCTGCCGACGGTTTTGTCATAGAGGCTGACTAAGTCTCCCGTGGTGGTATTGATGGTGACTTTGAGCCGGGCATTTTCTAGAACTGGCGTGTTGGGGGATGCGGGAGTGGGGGAGTGGCTTCGACGTGAGGCTTCGACGGTGAGCTCAGCCGAACCGCTCAACCGCACGGGGAGCGATGGGGCAAGCCAGTAGAGGCGGTAGCCTACGGAGGGAATTGCTTCGGCTAAAAATAGTAGCGTTTCATTGGATTCATCAGTTTTAGCCTGTATTTGAGTTGAAACCGTTTCACCTGCGGCGGTATACACCTGCCAATTCATATCTGGGTCAATCTCGTCAGGGATTTGAATGGTGGCTAACTCGGTGCGCGCCCAGCTCAGTCCGTTGAACACGACAAAAGGAATTGCGTCAGGCACTGGTGGGTCTGGTAAGGGGATTTGGGCGGCGATCGCGGCCTGGGCCTCCTGCAAAACTCGTTCCCCCGTAGCTTGGGTTTGCTGCCAGGTTTGATTGGCGGTGGTAAACACCTCTGGAATCGAGGTTCCGGGCAAGATGTCGTGGAACTGGTTGAATAACATTCCCTTCCAGGCGGTTTCTAATTCGGCTTGGGGGTACCGGTAGGGGGTGGTGAGTTGGGCGATCGCGGCGAAGATTTCTGCCTGGGTAAGCAGGTCTTCACAGCGGCGGTTGAACTGTTTTTGATCGGCGTGGGTGGTGTAGCAGCCGCGGTGGAGTTCGAGGTAGAGGTCGGTGGGGTGGAGGGGGAGAGCGGGCTTCATTGACTGAACCCAGGAGATTAGTGGTATCTTCAACACTTAATTTCCTTGATACTTGTTGAAAGTTTGCGACTATATTATCTGACTGGGTGTAATCATAATCTATTGG
>JBCBZT010000041.1:0-71207 GCA_039815185.1 Cyanobacteria bacterium P01_A01_bin.123
AACGCTTGCTGCATCTAAGCGTGTCACCGCTGAAACAGCACAAAGACTTTGCCAAGGTCGAATCAAATTTGAATTGGATTCTGACCGAAGATGGCGCGGCCGTCTTTGGGTGGACGCGCCTCAAGCCAGGATATTATGGCTTACTGCACTACGATGCACGTCCTGAGATTACGGGCATGAGTGAAGATCGTTCTGTATGCTGGCGAGATCAGTCGCGCGTTCTCGTGATCCGGGTGCGCCCACGAAAAAGCTATTATCTCGATTCCATGGAAACACATCTGGTGCATTTGATGAGAACGAGACCTGAGGGCTTCATAGAGCTCCAACAGTCTGTGCGAATGTTTGGTAAGCTATGGCCGCAAACTTTGCTGGGGTTTAGATATTTCGAGCACTTCGAACCAATAGGTGGCATGTGGTTTCTGCCAGATTTATCAAACCCGGAAAGACTTTGCGCCATTGAGCCGGCGTTTCAGCACGAGGGTACTGGACGCAATAAGTTCGTTCTGCCTGAACCATGGCTGCCCGCTTTAACGGAATAGTAACTACGCGTCAGTGATTCTTAAGCCAAGTTCGGAGCTGAAACTGATGACGTCTAAATGGGCTGCTGGGGCCTTATCTTTGACAGTGGCTTATTTTGCTTACCACGCTTTTGCGGGAGAGCAGGGGCTTGGTAAATGGACGGACAAACAGTCAGAGCTGGCAGACAAAAAGGCCGTGCTAGCGCAACTGAATGAGGAAAATGCTGCGCTGCAAAAAGACATAGCTCGACTGACTCCAGGGCAAATTGACCCCGATTTGGTAGAATACCTCGCAAGGCGCGATCTCGGCTTCGTGTATCCAAGTGAACTCGTGTTGGTTGACCGCGCTGTCAAGCATGCGGCTGTGCCTCACTTTGCAGACCCAATTGCTCGTTCAGCACATTGATGCTGGCATCGCACAGGACGCCCGATGTGTCGGCCTCGGTGGATGCAATGGGTTCCCCTAAGTCACCTTCTGGCCGATCGCCACCCGGCCGGCCTGCGGGTGAACCGCCTGCGGGTGGGCCACCTTCTGGCCTGACTTGGGCAACATCTTGAGTCACGCTTTCGTGACCTTGCTGGGCCATCGGACTATGTAATCCGAATGCCAGCACCGCGATCGCAACGCCCAATGCGAGAACGATTAATCCTACTTTTTTCATTGATATAGCTCCAGTCAAAGAGAAAGCTAAATAGCACGAGTAAGCTGGTGTTTTATCAGCGATCGCTGACCCACTTTATTACGGCGAAAAGATTACTGAACGGTTTTTCTGGCCAGAACTAAATTATCCAAAACTAGATTAGAAGACCAGATAAACTCAGCATTAGCGCCGATAAAAACGTCAGAAAAATTGGTGTAGCTACGCTTGTTGTTGACACCGACTGTTTCATTGGAATAGGTCACGGCCTCAGGCCAACCAGCATCATCAAAACTCTCTGAAAACCAGTCTTCAGGAACTGGATAATGCAGGGCATAGCAAGATTCATCACAGTTCGGACTTTCTGCATTAGCATCAGAAGAATCGCGCACATTACCGTCTTCTCTGACGCTTTGTGGATTCTCCAGCGGCGCAATATAAAAGGTCTGGGCTCGCCAGCTAGCATCGGTGACAGTACCGTCGCTAAAGCTAGCCACAAAACCGCCATCACCCGGATGATAATCTGACCCTTGATTGCTTTCTGTTCCCAACCCCAAATTCTCTTCCCAATCGATTAGCTTAACGGCATAGGTGATGGGCTTTTTCACTCTGAAACGAACGATACTAGAATTAAAGGGCGTAAAGGGTACCGGATCGACAGCAACCAGCTCTCCATTGACGTAAAGTTCAAAGTAATTATCTGCAAAAATATAGCCGGTAATGATTTCACCATCCGGATCAATTTCCGCAACAGGAATCGATTCTAAATCGACCTCTTGAACGCTGTTGTAGGTAATTTGAAGGCACTCGTTATACAGATCAGCCGCTTTAGGGCCTGCTTCAAAGTTGTTTTCTGCAGGCACAATCCAATCCGTACCATCGGCTGCCGTAATGGTGCCCACAGCACTGATGCGTGCTCCGGACATAGAACAATTGAGTAAATTTTCTATGATTATGATCGGGGCCCGCCCCTGAGTAGTAGAACCGAGTGGACTAGGTACTTGTGATATCGGATCTGATACATCAGCAGCTGTGGGTGGCGTGTCTTGCACCCCCTCAAGCGGCGAAGTTAGCGTACAAGAGAAGGATATTAAAAGGACAGTGATAACAAAACTTAGAGTCGCCAGCTTTGGAGACATGGCAGTTATTAGGGCAAGAATAGAGATTCCTGCCCCATGATTTTGTCAGGTACTTTACGGACGATTTGACAGGGCGATTAAAATTGCAACCTGTTGTTATCCTATGGTTATCGTGAGTCTGGCAGGTGACCTCGGTTCCGGTTCCTGAGCGGGTTGTGGTGCGGGTTGCGGCGCTGGCTGTGGTGCGGGTTGCGGTGCGGGTTGTGGTACTGACCTCTCCACTCTCTGGGCAACAGTATGATGAGGCCTCTCCTCCACTTCATAGGCTTGTGCACTCGCGGCTGTAGCTGTGATCAAGCCTGCGCAAGAAACACTTGCCAACGTTGTGGTCACAAAACCTTTGACCTTTCGATTTAGTTTCATTTTACGGCTCCTAAAATCTAAAGAGTAGTGATGATTGGAACCTCTCATTGCAAGTTTTTTTTTAACACCCGCAACTCAAGATTTACACAACGCTTGACTACATAAACAATAGAAAAAATGCCAATAGAAAACATCAGTCATAAGTCACGATCAACCTATAGTCATAAGTCACGATCAACCTATGTCTAAAGTCACGATAAATTAATCAGAAAGGCGATCGCGGTTAAGAGGTTGCTTTAAAGGTGATTGACTATGCCATTAAGCACTGCATGATCTCCTCTACCTCCCTTAAAAAAGGGGGAAACAACCTCTTAATCCCCCTTTTCAAGGGGGATTAAGGGGGATCTCAAGCATTTTGCTACCAAAATTAAGACCTTTAAAGCAGTCTCTAACTGATATCCCCCTCAACGCCTATCTCAAAGGCTTGATTCTCAGCATGATCGAAGAGAGAATACCGCGCTCTGCAGTCAACGCGCGCGCGTTGTGGCCAGCTTACCTTAGTTTCCGGCGATATTCGATAAGAGGCTTGTTAAGACTGCCTCAGTTCCCAACGCATACAGCTGTTGTACGTACTTGGTGACAGACGCTGTAAAGTGCGCAGACTTAGACAAATCACCAAAGAGATTCTGCATATTGAGTAGTTGGGTTGGGTCATGTCCCCCAGACTGAGCTTTTTCGATCAGCGTGTCTGCCATCGGATCGTCAATCGGTAGCGGCTGCCCCTGTTCATCTTCACCATTTAAGTAGCGGCACCAAGCGGCGATGGTAAAGCTGAGAAATTCTATGGAGCCACCTTGTTTGAGCTTGTCTCGCAGGCTGCCGAGAAGAAACTTAGGCAGCTTATCTGAGCTGTTGAGACACAGGCGAGATAGTTGGTCGCGAATTTTGGGATTGGAAAATCGTTCGATGAGGGTGTGTTGGTAGTCATCAAGGTTAATGCCTGGCAGCGGCGGTAGGGTCGGGATGACTTCTGCTATCAAGCACTGAGTCGCGGTTCGAATCAGTTCGTCGGCCATTGCCTCAGAGGTGTAGGTGTAGCCCCGCAGCGATCCCAGGTAGCCGATTAGCAAATGGCTGGCATTGAGCAACCGGATCTTCATCATCTCGTAGGGATGAACATCGTCCGTCATTTGAACCCCGACAGATTCCCAAGCGGGTCGCCCCGCACAAAAGCGATCTTCAACCACCCATTGGATAAACGGTTCTGCAACGACAGGCCAGACATCTTCAATGCCAAACTGGTCACTCACCATTTGAATATCGGCAGGGGTGATTGCTGGGGTAATTCGATCCACCATGCTGTTGGGAAAGGTGACATGCTCAGCAATCCACTGGCCTAAATCTGGATTTTGCAGATTGGCAAAGGTCGTCAGCATTTTGCCCGCAACGTTGCCGTTACCCTGGATGTTGTCACAAGACAAGACCGTAAAAGGGGGCAAACCATTTTGTCGTCGTTGATTCAGCGCAGCGGTGAGAAAACCGTAAACTCCGATCGGCTGATTGGGATGCTGCAAGTCATGCTGGATGGTGGGATGGTGGGCATCGAACTCGCCAGTGCCTTCGATTACGAAGTAGCCGCCTTCTGTGATCGTCAGTGTGACAATGCGGCATTGCGCACTGGCAAGGGTATCAATGACAGCCTGTGGGTTATCTGGCGCGAATAAATACCGGGTGATTGCACCAATAATCCGGGCCGTGTCTTTTTGGGGAGACCGTTCTATCAACGTGTACAAACAGTCTTGGGCATGCAAAGCCACTCGCATTTTTTCGTCATATTTCAGCAAGCCAACGCCGCAAATGCCCCAATGATCACCCGGCTCACTGTTTGAGTGCTGTGCCTGCTCTATATAGTTGTCCAGATAGAGGGCTTGATGGGCCCGATGGAATCCACCTACGCCGATATGGACAATGCCATTTGTGACGGCCTGACGGTCATACCGGGGAGTACGAACTTGCTCGGACTGTTGTAAGAGTGATTTGTCACTCAGCGGGATGGTGTTTTTTATGGGCTGTCTGCTGGGGTTTGGATTGCTGGACGGGTTGGATAGATTGGGGCTGCTGCTCATGCGGTTTTTCTAAGGTGAGGTGATGTCGTTGGGCTTTGGGAATTGCAATGCCCTCAGCATCGAATAGGTGACATAGGTTGCCATCAATATGAATGGGAACTTGATCCCGAATCGCGATCGGTCTGTCGCCATTGGTTTGGATGATCAATGTATCGCCACCGGCCACTTTGACATAGAGATAAGTGACATCCCCCAGATGCTCAACGACGAGTACTTCGCCCATCAGGGTAGGTTGCTCAGCGTCAATGTAAAGGTGTTCGGGGCGAATGCCGAGGGTGGCGCGATCGCCCACCATTAGCGTTTTCGGCTGCACAGGTACGGTTACCGCTGCATCGCCGGGCAGTCTAAGCGTCGTCCCTGAGTCTTGGACGCTCGTGGTCATCACCGGCAGAAAGTTCATCTTAGGCGAGCCGATAAATCCGGCCACAAATTGATTGCGGGGATGGTGGTATAGCTCCATGGGTGTTCCCACCTGCTCGATGACACCCTTTTGCAAAACAACAATTTTGTTGGCTAGGGTCATGGCTTCAACCTGATCGTGGGTGACGTAGATCATGGTCGCCCCCAGGCTGTTGTGGAGGTTCGCCAACTCCAGCCGCATATCGCCTCTTAGAGTTGCATCTAGGTTTGACAATGGCTCGTCCAATAAAAACACTTTGGGGTTACGAACCAGGGCTCGCCCGATGGCGACCCGCTGCCGTTGCCCGCCGGATAGGGCTTTGGGTTTACGGTTTAAGAGCGGCTCCAGCTGCAAAATTCGTCCGACGTCCCGCGCCCGTTCATAGCGTTGAGCTTTGGGTACACCGGCTAACCGTAGGCTAAAGGCCATGTTTTCAGCGACCGTCATGTGGGGGTAGAGGGCGTAGGTTTGAAACACCATTGCAAACCCCCGCTGATCGGGTGGTATATCGTTCATGCGCTGGCCATCCATCATCAGATCGCCAGCGGTAATGTCCTCCAGACCAGCAATCATTCTCAGGAGTGTAGATTTACCACAGCCCGATGGCCCGACAAACACAACAAATTCACCATCTTGAATGTCAAGATCTATGCCCTTGATAATTTCGGTATCAGTGTAGGTTTTGTGGATGTCTCTGAGGGTGACAGTTGACATAATTAACTCGCTTTACTAAATGAATGTGAGCCTAAACATAGCGCTGGCCAGATTGCTTAGTGCACCAAGTATCGCTGGGATGCTGAGTCTACAGGCAATCTGGCTCGCAGTCTTGTCCTAATCGGACTGGCGACTGCTATAAATCCAAATGACAGCGTGGCAGCAACAGTGCGTTTACTTAACGGCTCCAAAGGTAAGCCCGCGGACCAGCTGTTTTTGACTCATCCAACCCAGTAGGAGAATAGGGGCGATCGCCATGGTTGAAGCAGCCGACAGTTTGGCCCAGAAAAGGCCCTGGGGACTTGAGAACGAGGCAATAAATGCGGTCAATGGCGCGGCATTGAAGGTAGTCAAATTCAAACTCCAAAATGCTTCGTTCCAGGACAAAATGATGGACAGTAGGGCTGTGGAGGCGATGCCGGGTAGCGCCAATGGCAACAGCACATGGACGACTTCTTGATAGGTTGTGGCACCATCCATCCGGTCTGCTTCTAGAATTTCTTTCGGTACTTCTTTGAAAAAGCTGTAGATCATCCAGATTACAATCGGCAAATTAATCAGGGTGTAAATGATAATCAGACCGATGCGGGTGTCTAACAGGCCAGACTCACGGCCCAAAATATAAATGGGAACCAACACCCCAACCGGCGGCAACATTTTGGTCGAAAGCATCCATAGCAGGGTGCCTTTCGTTCGTTTGGTTGGGAAAAAAGACATGGCATAGGCTGCGGGCACGCCCAACACCAGGGCTAAAACCGTAGCGCCAACCGAGACGATTATGCTGTTCCAGGCATAGTTGAAGTAGGCGGCCCGATCCTGAACCGCCGCGTAGTTCTCAAGCGTCGGCTGAAAGAAAATTTGAGGCGGTGTCGCAACGGCAGCCACTTCTGTTTTAAAGCTGGTGATAAACATCCAAAAGATGGGAAAGAACAAAAGGCTAGCGACCAGCCAAGCCAACAGCCCCACCAGCCATTGATTAGATTTGTTCGTTTTCATATTAAGCATCCAAATTGCGAGCAACACTACGCACTAAAAAGATGGCGACGATGTTAGCCAGGACAACGGCGATCAAACCGCCTGCAGAAGCGCCACCGACATCGAACTCTAGCAATGCCTTTAGATAGATGTAATAGGCCAGGTTGGTGGTGGCCAGACCTGGGCCACCCCCGGTCGTGACGAAAATCTCGGCAAAAATCGTCAGAAAGAAGATGGTTTCGATCATCGCCACAATGGCGATCGCCCGGTGTAAGTGAGGCAGCACCACAAACCGAAACAAGGCAACCGGCTTGGCACCATCCATCCGAGCAGCTTCAAGCTGTGCCGTATCGAGGGACTGAATAGCCGTCAGCAAAATCAGCAGTGCAAAGGGTAGCCATTGCCAGGACACGATGATGACAATAGACAGCAGTGGCAGATCGGCAAACCAGTCAATCGCGCCTAGACCTAGAGCCTGAGTAATCTGAGCAAACAGCCCGTTAGCCGGGTGCATCAGCATATTTTTCCAGATCAGGGCGCTAACGGTCGGCATCACAAAGAAGGGTGAAATCGCTAGCACTCTGGCGATACCTCGTCCTGGAAATTCCTGATTAAACAGCACCGCCAGCAGCGTCCCTAAGCTAATCGTGATCACTAGCACGGACGCCACCAAAACCAGCGTGATGCCAATGGAAATCCACAGCGCCGGATCGGTGAGAATGAAGATAAAGTTGTTGATCCCAACGAATCCACGATTATCAGGAATCAGCAGATTGTAGCGCTGGAAGGCGAACCAAACCGCCATTGCCAAGGGCACCAGCATCCATAGGAGCAGCACAATCACTGACGGGGCTAATAACGCTAAACTGGGCACCTTTCGAGATCGCGCCCGAGAGGCAGACGGTGGTGTTGGCTGTAATTTTGCGATGGAAGATGTCATAATCGCTTGCTCCTAATCGATATATCCGGTGTGGCGCATAAACCGTTCAGCGACCGCCTGCGATCGCGCCAGCGCCTGATCAACCGAGACTTTATCCGCTAATGCCGCAGCCATCCGCTGTCCGACCTGGGTACCAATGGCCTGAAATTCTGGAATATCGACGTACTGAACCCCCTTATAGGGCGTCGGAGAGGCCGCAGGACTTTCAATATCAGCAGACTCAATGGAACTCAACACCGTCTTGGCAAAGGGAGCGACTTCTTGATAGTTAGGGTTTTCGTAAGTCGAGGTGCGCGTGCCCGGTGGCACAGAAACCCACCCTGATTCATCCGCTACTAACTGAATGTATGCTTTAGACGTGGCCCAGGTAATAAATCGCTGGGCAGCCTCGGGCGATCGCGACGTTTCAGGAATTGCCAAAGCCCAAGACCAGAGCCAATTTGAACCATTGGGGTAAGACTCAACCGGGGCCCGCGCAAAACCGACTTTATCCGCGACTTGCGACAGATCAGGATTAGACAATAACCCCGCTGCAACCGTGGCATCAATCCACATGCCGCATTTGCCCGTGGAGAACAACGCCAGGTTCTCATTAAAGCCATTAGAACTGGCACCGGGTGGGCCGTAATTATTCAGCACGTCCACATAGAAATTGACCGCGTTTTTCCATTCCGGTGTGTTGAGTTGGGGTTGCCAGTCCATATCAAACCACTGTCCCCCAAACGTATTCACCAGCGTGGTTAAAAACGCCATGTTCTCACCCCAGCCGGGTTTACCACGCAAACACATACCGTAAACTTCATTCTCCGGATCGTTTACCTGGCTGGCCCACGATTCCACCTGTGCATAGGTCGGATTTTCGGGTACCTTAATCCCTGCTTGCTCAAACAGATCGCGGCGGTAATACAGCATCGAACTTTCCCCGTAGAACGGCAGTGCATAGAGCGTACCGTCTTGGGAAAGTCCCTGCCGGATCGGATCAATCAGGTCGTCAACATCGTATTCGGCGGGTAGCCGATCGAGTGGCTTTAGCCAACCCCGTTTTGCCCAAATCGGCGTTTCGTAAGCGCCAATCGTCAACACATCAAACTGACCGCCCTGACTCGCCACGTCAGTCGTCGTGCGCTGACGCAGAATATTCTCTTCGAGCATCACCCATTGCAGTTCAATGTCAGGGTTGTCAGCTTCAAACTGACGAGAGAGACCCTGCATCACCACCATATCGCCGTTGTTGACGGTGGCAATGGTTACCCGTGCCGTTTCAGTTGCTTGTGGTCTAGCGCCACAGGCATGCAGCAGCTGTATCAGCATGACGCCTACGAGGAACGTCGCTACCACCTTGGCGAAGCGAAATATGCGCACCGCTCGACTCCTTATCGGTTGTATTTCAAAAAAGAATTATTTGACCTTATGCTTAAGTCTTGAGCAAAAGCTCATTAATGAAATAGTACTGGCGGCATTGAAAATTATGAGAGCAGCGATATAATTTGCAACAATTCTTGCTTTAGGATTTATAAAATACCTATTTTGGTAGAAAAATAAGCGTGGAAAGTTTTATGGCGATTTTAATCGCTGATGTCGATGACACAAGGATTGATGGAACTGAGCTAACTAGTTATAAGTAATTTTTGAGCATCAATCCAAATATTGAGCATATACTCAAAGCATCTGGCAGATTTTAGTCCCGCTTTCCGCTTGGGAGGGGCTGATCTCGAACTTGAATACTATGAGAGAACTGTAATGGCACTTTTTGGCGCAATAGAAGCAGGGGGAACAAAGTTTGTCTGTGCAGTAGGGACGGGCTTCGACGACCTGCGGGCAGAGGTTCGCATCCCAACGACCACCCCCGCAGAAACCATTTCTCAGGTGATCGATTTTTTTCGTCAACAGATCCAGCAAGAAGGAGAACTCGATGCCATCGGCATCGGCGCTTTTGGCCCGGTCGATGTACGGGCAGGCTCTCCTAAGTTTGGCTGGTTTTTAAACACGCCAAAGCCGGGCTGGCAGCAGATTGATTTTGCTGGTGTGATTGAGCGGGAGCTAAACGTACCGATTGATTTTGATACTGACGTCAATGCTGCCGCCTTGGGAGAACATCGATGGGGCAATGCTCAAGGCTTAGATACCTTTATCTATTTGACCGTTGGCACGGGGATTGGCGGTGGCGGTATGGTGGGGGGGCACCCAATTCACGGGCTGCTTCACCCAGAAATGGGCCATATCTTGATTCCGCACGATTTATCTACCGATCCTTTCGGTGGGGCGTGCCCGTTTCATCAAAACTGTCTGGAAGGATTGGCCTCGGGATTTGCCATGGAAAAACGGTGGCAGCAAAAAGCAGCGTCTCTACCGGCTGACCATCCGGCTTGGGCCTTGGAAGCGCACTACCTGGCTACGGGATTAATCAACTTCATTCTCATGCTCTCGCCTGAGCGGGTTATCCTTGGCGGTGGCGTTATGGAACAACCGCAGCTTTTTCCCCTGGTTCGTTCTCAAGTGCGTGAACGATTAAGCCCTTACTTGGCAGTGCCCAAAATCATGACTGACATTGACGACTATATTCTGCCGCCAAAGCTAGGCAGCAAGGCCGGCATTATGGGTGCTTTTGCTCTTGCCCAGCAGGCAGTATAACCGTAGCCACAAAGCTTTGTACGCTACGGCGAGCCAGATTGCTTGTGTGCTGAGCATCCCAGCGATACTCGGTGCATTAAGCAATCTGGCCAGCATTATAAAAGCGAATTTTGGTCGTTTGTAGACATTTAAAGTAGCCTATTTAGAACCAAAGAGACTAAACGAAAATATGGGAGATTCTCGTTCTGAGCGGCGCGAACTAACAGGTCAGCGCTCACGCGACACGGCAAGTCGTCACTCACGTGGACGCAAACTCGATTTGGCCGCCCGCGCCGCCTGGCTTTACTACATTGCAGACAATACTCAAGAAGAGATCGCCACTAAGCTAGAAGTATCACGGCAAGCTGCCCAGCGATTAGTCGCGTTAGCCGTGAGTGAAAAGCTGATTACATTTCGGCTCAATCATCCGCTCAGTAACTGTATTGCGATCGCTGAAGCCTTACGCGATCAGTTTGCCCTGTCTACCTGTGAGGTGGTTCCCCATAGTGCAGACAATTTGCGCACCGGGCTGGGGATTTGTGCTGCCAACTATCTGGAGACTTATTTGGTCGCTAAAGCGCCCACTATCGTAGCGTTTTCTTCGGGTCGGACGCTGCGGGCGATGGTTGAACAGGTCCCCTCGATGGATCAGCCCCAGCATAAAAT
Source organism: Cyanobacteria bacterium P01_A01_bin.123 (assembly GCA_039815185.1). Classification (GTDB taxonomy): domain Bacteria; phylum Cyanobacteriota; class Cyanobacteriia; order Phormidesmidales; family Phormidesmidaceae; genus JBCBZT01. The sequence continues at coordinate 11,030 of JBCBZT010000041.1, forward strand.
TGTATCGATTGTGGGCAATATGTCGCACTATGGCCGAGCCGGTCGTCATGAGGTCGTCATGCATCTTTGTGAGCGCACCGGGGCAGCGGCCTATCCCGTGCCAACGCCGGTCGTCGCCACCAGTGTTGAAGAGCGAAAACTGCTGCAAACACAGCGATCGTTTATTGCCGTTAAAGCTTTAGTCGAGCAGGCTAAAGTCACCTTTGTTGGGATTGGTGACATTGCCTGGAATGCCCCCCTCCACGAAAGTGGTTTTATCAACGATCAGGAAATCACTGAACTCATCGAGCTGGGTGCGGTGGGAGAAATTGCCGGATGGGCCTACGATCAACAGGGCATGTTGCTACCAACAGGAACCAATCAACGGCTGGCTGGCGTGCCACTCCAACAGCCCGTTGATCGCTTGACGATTGGCGTGGCAGGCGGATTACACAAAACAGAGGCTATCTTAGCAGCACTCAAAGGCAAGCTCATTAACGGGCTGATTACGGATGAATCCGCCGCTGAAGCCATGCTTCAAATCGCATAAGCAGTAGAAAAGCTATGGGGTTATCCCTGCGGGGGTGGCCCGGGTTGCTGCTGGGGCGGTGATGGTGCCTGGACACCACGGCCCTGGTTCATGATCAGTGGGGATGGAGGTAACGATAATGCGATAACACATGGTTTCAGTGCCACCCGACAAGGTGCAGGGTTCTTCTGTAATACCGCTGACCAATGCATCTTCTAGAAACAAGGATGAGGGGTTGGGGGTCGCAGCTACTTCTGTGGATGACTCGTCTGAAACTGTTGGGGTTGACGCTTCAGACCCAGGATCTCCGGCAGTGTTCTCATTGCAAGCCGATACGAGAAAAATAATGACAATTAAGCCCAAAAAAGATGGCCTAATTCTGGAGTCTTTGCAGTAGGCCATCTTGAACATGGATAATACGACGGGTTTGTGCTGCGATATCAGGTTCGTGGGTGACGATCACCACCGTAATGCCCTGACTGTTGAGTTCGGTGAGCAGTGCCATGACTTCGTGAGAGGTTTGGGTATCTAGTGCACCTGTGGGTTCATCTGCAAGCACTAAAGCTGGACGGTTGACTAAGGCACGAGCGATCGCGACCCGCTGCTGCTGTCCGCCAGAGAGTTGGTTGGGTCGGTTGGCCATGCGATCGCTCAATCCCACCCGCACCAACGCTGCTGCGGCCTGCTTTCGGCGCTGGTTCCGGCTCGCACCGGCATAAACCATAGGCAGCATGACGTTTTCTAACGCCGTTGACCGAGGCAGCAGATTAAACTGCTGAAACACAAAGCCAATGCGCCGATTGCGAATGTAGGCGAGGCCTTCATTGTTCAACGTGGTCAGGTTGCGCCCTTCCAGGACATAGTGGCCAGCCGAGGGGCGATCGAGACAGCCAATAATGTTCATCAGCGTCGATTTGCCTGATCCTGAAGCGCCCATAATCGCGACATAGTCGCCTTCTTCAATGGTCAGATCAATGCCCTTCAGCACGGGCACATCGACTTCACCCAAACGATAGGTTTTGCGGATGTCTTCCATCCAAATCATGGCTGCCATAGTGAATCCTGCTAGTCACTTCTTAAGGCAATAATCGGATCTAATTTGGCGGCGCTGCGGGCGGGAATCACCCCTGCTACGATGCCAATCACAAAAGACAGGCCTACCCCTAAGGCGATCGCCCAAAGTGCAATCACAAAGGGAAAGTCGAATAGTGTGGCTGAAATCCGAGCGATCGCCACCCCTAGCCCCACCCCAAATAAGCCCCCAGCGGCGGAAATGGCGATCGCTTCGGCCAAAAACTGACTTAAGACCGCCTGATTCGTCGCCCCAACGGCCTTACGAATGCCAATCTCGCGGGTTCGCTCGACCACCGAGACCAGCATGATATTGGCAATGCCAATGCCGCCGACGATTAGGGAGATGCCTGCGATCGCCGCCACCATAATGGTGAAAAGTCCCACCGTGCTGGTGAGAGTCTCAACCAGATCAGCCGCGCTCACGATCTCAAAATCATCTTCATCGCCTTTGGCGGGATGGATATCGTGGCGCACACGCAGTAAATTCGTCATCTGAAAATCAGCCGCCTCTAAATCGGCCTGCTCAGTCACTTTCACCGCAATCCCTTGAACGGCAATGCCGCTCAGCGCATTGTTACCCACTAACCGGGCTGACATATTCGTGAGGGGGACATAAATCTGTTCATCCGGATTTTCTCGTCCCTGGCTCCCTTTCTCATTGGCTACCCCTAGCACACTGTAGCGCTGCCCCTGAATGCGAATATTTGCACCAATCGCCTCACCATCTGTACCGAATAAATCATCTCTCACAGTTGATCCCAAGATGGCCACCGCCTGCGCTTCTGTGAGTTCCTCCTCGGTAAAATAACGTCCCGATTGCAATGTGATGTTATTAACCGCTAGGTAATCAGTATCCGTCCCTAAAATCGTTGTAGATGTGTTGTTTTCTCCATAAACCACCTGGGCCGTATGCTCTAGGTAGGCCGTTACCGTATCGGCGACTGTCACCTGAGATGCAATTGCCTGGGCATCGCTCCAGATCAGTGTAGTTGCACTCCCACGGCCTTGGTTGATATTGCCGCTATTGGCGGCCCCTGCCCTAATTTGCAAAACATCTGCGCCTAAGTTCTGCAAATTCGCTTCGGTAGCAGACTGTACCCCTTGCCCGACTGAGGTAACCGCAATCACAGCCGTAATCCCAATGATCACGCCCAGCATGGTGAGAGCGGTGCGTAGCTTATTGCTCCACAGCGCTATGATCGCCATCGCCAAAATCTCCACAATAGAGATTGATGGCGGCTGAATAGAGGCTAGAGGCTTTTTAGAACTAATCTTAACCACCAGGCCCCCCTCCTTGTGGAGGACCGCCGCCGTCAGGCGGACCGTTACCGCCACCGCCACCGCCTGGAATGAAAGACGGCCCCCCTCGGTTTTGTAGATTTTCAGGCAGCCCCTGAGCCGCGCTTAAAACGATTTGTTCATCACCTTCAAGTCCCGAAATCACCTCTGTTTTATCGTCAACTGTCAGCCCCGTCTCAATCGAGAGAAATTGAGGCGTACCGTCGCGACCCATTACCAAGACCCCTTCTCCTTGTTCCTCTCGCATAATTGCAACGGTTGGCACGACCAGTACATCGGTCAGTTCACCAGCTTGAAATTCTACATCTACGTTCATCCCCGGTCGGAGTTGTGACTGGACCGCTTCAGAAAGATTGACTCGAACCTCAAAACTGGTCACGTCAGAATCGACCGTTGCCTGTTCAGCAACCTGAGCCACGGTTCCTTCAAACTCTCTATCCGGAAAGGCATCGGCTTGGATGCTGACCGCTTGCCCCGCCTGAATCTGAGCGATGTCTGTTTCCGCCACATTGGCAACCACCTGATAATTCGACGCTAAGGAGAGAATAGAAGAAGAAGAAGAAGAAGACGTGTCGCTGGCAGCCGTTGAAGGCGATACAAAATCGCCTGGATCAGCATAGCGGGCCGTCACAACCCCGCTAAAAGGAGCCCGAATCACCGTCGCTTCAATTAGTGTTTCAATCGTGGTTAAGGCACCTTCCGCTTGTATCACCTCGGCTTCGGCTTGGGCGATTTCTTCCTCACGACTGCCTGATTGACTTAGATTGAGCGCCTGTTGTGCACTCCTTACTTCGGCCTGGGCCGTATCGCGGACTGTCCGATAGGTCGTCGTTTCTTGAGCAGAAATCGCCCCTTGGGCATAAAGTGCCTCATAGCGGCGCAAGTCTTCTTCAGCCTGGCTTAAACTGGCTTCCGCACTGGCTAGGGTGGCCTCGGCTTGGGCAATCTCCTGGGGGCGGTTCCCGGCGACAAGCATGGCCAAATTTGCACGGGCCGACGCAAGTTGCCCCTGCGCCTCAATCAATTGCCCCTGCAAATCAGAATCATCCATATAGGCCAAAATCTGGCCTGCTTCGACAGCATCGCCCTCTACAACAGTCACTCGCTCCAAACGTTCTGAGGTTTTGGGGCTGACGTTTGTCAGCTGCTCAGGTTCAACAGTCCCGTTAGCCGCAACGGTAATCGGTAGGGTTGTGGTTTCGACCCCAACCGTTTGCGTTTGGGCTTGTTCTTGCTGCTGTGGCAGCAGAACAAACTGCCGATAAAGCAGATAACTGCCACCTGTGAGGAGGCTTAAAAGGAAGAGGCCAGCGATCCCTTGAACGAGGCGGTGTTTAGCTGGGTACTTAAAAGCGATTTTGACCTGTGATGTAGAAACTCTTTCAGCTGTTTGCAACAATGGCAAATGAGTAGAATTTGTATCCATAGAACACCTCTTTACTTAACAAAGGAAGGATTGGGTGTACCCATAAAACACCTGATTATCCGCCGTCGTCGGGTTCCCTATCTTCAGGGGGTGGTTCGCCTTCACCCGGGCCACCTGGCGGTGGAGCGGTGCCGTCTATGCCCTCACATTCTTGGGGACGATCCGGCGCATCAGCAGGGGGGCAATCTGCGCGATCGCGGCTATTGGTGCAACCGCTAACCATCCCTAGCATGATTAACAACAAGGTCGAACAGAGTTTTATACGCATAGCTCTCAATTTTTACAACCTGCAAAAAAAATGTCGGCACTTTAACTGAAATCTATTGGCTTAACAATTAGGCATCCTATTTTCGTCACTATCTGCTTTGGGGTCTCAATTGTTGAGTACATCCCACTTTTGTAAATTGTCGTTTCCGCCTTGCCCCTCATCCCCTAGCCCCTTCTCTCCTCGGGAGAAGGGGAACTTGATATCAAAGTCCTTCTCCCGCCGGGAGAGGGATTTAGAGTGAGGGCCGCAAACTGGGATGCACCCCAATTATTCTCGCCGCGCGGTTTGCTGCCATCGGCGTTGTGTCTGGGTTATTCACTACTGCCAACCTTACGAAAAGACTCGTCAGGTGTACCGCGAAAGCATCCAAGGGCATAGGGATAGCTGTCAGTAATGTAATACCCATAAACGCCGTCAACCGTCATTCCGTTACACTCATCGAGGTCACCAGAGCCTTCGATATATTCATAATCATCATTAAATTCTCCGTCGTAGGTGCCACCTGGACTTCCTTCACCCGAAGGCCGTTCTCCACTTTTCAGCTGATAGCTTGATAGCGCTTTGCGAATGCTACCGTTGTCATCAAAATAAGATCCAAAAATGGGAAAACCATCGGCAGCAAACCCAATTACAGGCGAAATGCGGCTGTTATCCCTGTCATCAAATAAGGCATGAGGATTGCCGTGATAGTGATACTCACCATTCGGCTGAGTATGAGCATTATGAGAATCTGTTTTCAAAAAACTCACGGGCGACATCGCGTTGTATCGCCACGGTATGGTTTCGTCACGACACCCCAAGCGCATCGTAAAGCAACCACCCGACAACAAGTCAATTTTGACGCCATTCAGCAAAATGGCATTGTCATACTGTGGACTGATAGCCGTTGTCTGGCTATTGTGCTGTGGGTTTTTGGTAACGCGATAAACTTTACTCTGTTCTGAAACAGGTGTAGCAAACGTATTTGCATCGTTCATGTCGTGGTTTGGGATGCCGTTAGAGGTAAAAATGCAGGTGTCATCCTCAACGCTCACAGTCAGTATGCCGACGAAAACAGTGTTGCTTGAAACCTCTAATGCCTCTCCGCTGTAGGAAGCGACATAGTCAGCACAGTTACTACTTGAGGTGGTCAGTATTGCACTCGTAATATCAATGACCTGAGCATCGCTAACACCTTCAGTGCTAACATCCCTGATGCCCACTACGACGCCAATGACGTTGGGGGGTGATGATGCGTGGGTACAGGCTGCAATCGTGACCAGAAACAGGAGTATTGAAAAATTCTCAATCGTCTTCCCAAGCACCCCTTGTTTTATGGCTGAATTGAAAGTTGAAAGGAATTTTTTAATCATTTCGGTGTATCGTGATCGTTTTCATTGTTAGATATCTTGAACAAGTGAACGATGACTCGAAATACAATTGATAACGACATGGAGACAGAGTCTTTTTTGAAACTTGGAGTTTTAGCATCAGGAAAGACTGTGGGTCTGGATGTGGACGCGGTTTAAACAGCTGCTGCAATCCGTCAAAACTACATATGATTGAGCATATAAAAAGCTTTGTAGGCTGCCATGTGCCAAACGACCAAAGCTCTCGTGGCCAAAAGTCATGTGTCCAATGGCTAACACTGCTAAGCATCGGATGAGGTGTTATTCTTTACCGTTAATTTTGATAGGGTTAAGTTGCGCTCAGGTTTTCTCCCATGGCTCAGGCATTGAACCTCCTTTATCAGCGTTACCGCTTGATTGCCTTATCGGTGTATGCAGCCGTGCTTCTGGCAGGGCTTGTAGACTGGATGTACGGCGGTATTGGGCCGAGATCTGTCGTAGATGCACCCGCGACCTATCGTTTCTTGCTTTTCGTGGCAATCGTACTTGTGCTGATAGGACTAGAGCTGCGGGCCGTGGGTAAAGCTAATTTTGTACATTCAAATAAGGTTGAATTCATTCCCTTTTTCGTTAGGGTATTTCTCTTTATCTGCGCTTGCTTAGTCACCGACCTTTCCTACTCGCAAATTCTTTTTTTACCCCTCCTTTTGTATAGCTACTTAGCCATCAATAAACGCCTGAGCTATTTCATCGCTATCTTGGGGGTCACAGCCCTTTTGGGCTTGAGGCTGTCTGGCTTTGGGGGCATGAGGGTGCCACCGCCGCCCTTAATCAATGGCGCACCTCATGTTGAGATCCCCAATGGCATATCTAACAATGGCCGATTACGGGGAAGCAGACCCATTGATGAAGGCATGGGCTCGCTGATTACGCTATTTTTCACGCTGCTGTTAGCCCGAGCCATGTCCCAAGCTATTCAGGCCCAGCAAAAACTCACTGGATTACTTGCTTCACTCGAAGCCTCCCATCAGCAGTTGAAACAGTATTCCACTCGTGTTGCTGATTTAGCCGCCACTGAAGAACGTAATCGGTTGGCACGCGACATCCATGACAGTCTTGGGCATCATTTGGCGGCGATTAATATTCAGTTGGCAAAGGCCAACGCCTATCGAGAACGCGATCCAAACCGCGCCTATGAAGCAGTAAAGTACGCGCAACGCACTGTACAAGATGCTTTAAAGGATGTGCGTGCATCGGTCAGTAGTTTACGGCAAGGCAGTGAACCCTTTTTATTCCAGGAGGCGCTCGACGATTTACTGCAGCGAATGCGCCACGGTGAACTTGAGCTAACGCTCCATCAAACAGGAGACAGCTCACGCTACAGCAAGCTTAAGCTGATGAGCTTGTACCGGGTGATTCAAGAAGGGCTGACCAATGTGCACAAGCATGCCAATGCTAGCCGAGCGACCATAAAGTTAGATTTTGGGTCTCAAAAAGCCACGCTAGAACTGGTAGACGATGGTTCTGGTTTTGATGTGGCCGCGTGGAAATCGAGGGCAAATGCACAAACGACCCAGGGATTAATCGGCTTACAGGAACGGCTGAGTTTGGTGGGCGGCACCCTTGACATCAACAGCCAGTTCCGAGAGACCAAGCTGACGATCAGGATTCCTCAGGCCCATTCTCAGCCCCAATTTCTGGCTCAATTTCTGGCTAGTTCAAATACGGAGTCAATAACATGACAATAAAAATCCGCATTTTGCTGGTTGATGATCAGTACCTGATTCGAGAAGGGATTGCCTCTTTACTAGAACTTGAAGAGGTCGTTGAGGTGGTGGGTATAGCAGCCAATGGCAAAGACGCGATCGCAAAAGCCCTTGAGCTAAAGCCTCATATTACGCTCATGGACGTGCGCATGCCTGAAATGAATGGGGTTGAAGCAACCGCAAAAATTAGACAAGCCGTGCCCACTTGCCAAGTGATTATGCTGACCACTTTTGACGATGAAGAGTTTATTGTGCAGTCACTCCTGGCGGGTGCATGCGGTTATCTGATGAAGGACATTCCCCCTCAAGATCTGATACAGGCGATCAAGCTTGCCCATGCGGGTGTGTTTCAGTTAGCACCTGAAGTCGCAGGCAAGCTCATTGGCGCGCTAAAAGACAAACAAGCGTCTGTCAGCTCCAAGCCTCAAGTTGAGACGCCGCTAACCGCGAGAGAGCTGGAGGTGCTGAAATTAATCGCCAAAGGAACCCCTAATAAAGGCATTGCCCAAGTACTCAATGTGAGTGAAGGCACGGTCAAAAATCACGTTTCTAATATTTTGATGCGGCTTGAACTAAAAGATCGAACCCAGGCCGCTATCTATGCGGTGGAAAATGGTTTGAGCTAAGAAATACTCATTGATTTAAGGCTTGAGAAGCCTGTTGGAATGCGTGATTGAGCGAGAAAATTTCTACTGGGCAAAGTGACCAAAGTTACAAGTGGAAGGTTAACCTTCATTGATGAGATCAGTCAGCTTCTGGAGTGAAGGGACAATATTCGATCCGGTTTTTGCCGCTGCGTTTGACTGTTTTCATTAACTGGTAGGCTTGCTCTAAAATCTGGATTGCTTGCTCCGGGGTGTGATGCTCAAAACTCTCTTCTGGCGGGCAGTTAAAGCTAAGCAACCCAATGCTGAAGCCCACACGCCAGTCGGCCTGTTGACTCAGGGCGCACAGATCTCGATAGATACGAACCATGACGGCTTTGGCGGCGTTTTGGTCGCTGTGGGGCATGAGGATGGCGAACTCGTCGCCGCCAAGGCGAGCCAGCACATCGGTATTGCGCAAGGCAGTTTGAATGCTGTGGGCGATTTGTTGCAACACGCGATCGCCAAAGGCATGACCACCGCGCTCATTGAGGGCTTTGAAGTTGTCTAGGGCAATGTAGGCCAAAGCTAGAGGATAGCCATACCGACGCGATCGCTCCTCCTCTTGAGTCAGCGATGCCAAGAAAAATCGACGATTTGCCACCCCCGTTAGCCTATCGGTACGCGACTCATGATTTTCTCGCTCATGGGCAGTTTTCAAAGCTGCCAAGCTGGCACTGACGACCCCAAACACACCGAGTCGCATCACTGCATTCCAAAGGTGAAATCCAAGTGCAATCTGGGGTTTCGAGGCCAGATCAGACGACATCCAGACCAGGATAGACAACAGTGACAGGACAGTCCCCATTTGCCCATTGATAAACCATGCAGCAAGGCTAATGGGCAGCAAATAGAAGAATGCGAGTGAGAGGTCAGGCGTGAGGATGTAGTCAACCATCCCCACCAGCACCACTAACATCAGACTTAGCCCAACGATGCAACCGTTAGGCTGTCTTTCCAGCCCGCGCAACAGCCAATGCTTCATACCGCGATCGCCCCTGAGGTCATCCAGTTAAGATTTTCTCACTCAGGGCGACTTTGCTGCTGTAATGACTCCTCTTGTTGTTTGATTGCAGCCAGCAACTCGGCATTTTGAATAATCACGCCGACTTGGGTATTGAAAATTTTCAAACACTTGCGATCGCCATCGTCAAAGCTAGTGCGAAAGATATCGGGCACTTCTCCCGGTTGCAAGCTTTGATAGTTGGGTCGATCTGACGATTTTTTCTTGTTGATTAACTGGGTTACCCCAATCAGCTCCCCATCTGAATCCACGATCGGCATACATAGCAGGCTACAGGTGCGGTAACCCGTGCGGCGGTCAGTGGCTTTCGACTGAACAGCATCAGGGTGGTCGTAGAGATCAAAGGGAATATTCAAGACTGCTCCCGTCGCGGCAACGCGTCCGGCAAATCCTTGCCCAATCGGCAGCCGAAATTCTTGGAAGTGACCCTGCTCAACCATAATTTTGGTGCGCAGTTCTTGGTTCTGGGCGTCCAACAGCCACAAACTGCCCCGATCGGCCTGCATCAGATCCTTGGCAGCTTCAATCACCCGATCTAAGAGTTCGGCGGGGTCGACATTGGCTTTATCCAGCGATCGAGTGGCGGCCATCAACGCTGCGGCCACCCGCTGACCCCGAGCGGTTTTATGGTAAGCGCAGAAACTCTCCAACACCAACTGTATGGATGCTGCATCTGCCGTCAGTTTGGCCACATCCGCTGAGGTAAATCCGGCAGGATCAATGCGTGCCGCCAACGGCGCATCGGGCGGGCAGTTGGGTTTTTGCTTATTCAGCAACTGCACCACGGCCACCAGTTTATGATCAGGATTGGTCATCGGCAGGGCCAGCATGGTGTAAGTCCGATAACCATTTTTGGCATCCTGCTGTTTGGCAGTTACCGAACGGGCATCATCATAAAAATCGTAGGGAATGTTGATCAAGGCTTTGGTTGCGGCGACTTCACCCACAATGCCTTGATCCATGGGTACCCGGATCTCCAATGACGTTTTGCTATCGCCCGCTTCGGCAATGATCGTCCAAAATTCTTGGCGTTCTTCATCCAGCAAAAAGATCGACGTGCGATCGGCTCCGACGGCCCGCTTTAGCTTTTGTGTAATCGAGTTGAGGGTGGTATCAAGGATTTCGTCAAAGCCCTGGGTATCCATGACTTGATTGAGCAGGGCCAAGGTGCGACTGACTACGGTTTGGGGATGGTCAGTGGCTTGGGCCTTGAGGGCGGCAAACTGTTTGGCATTGTGCAACGCTACCCCCACTTGGGAATTAAACACCGCCATGTGTTGCTGGCTGCCGGGGTCAAAACTGGCTCTAAAGCACTCCGGGGCTTGGGGCCATTGCGTTGAGTCATAGGGCGGCAAGTTGCCCAATCGTCGCTTATTAACCAGCTGGGTCACCCCGAGCAGTTCATCGTTGGGGCTGAACACGGGCATACACAGTAAACTACACGTCCGGTAGCCTGTGCGCTGATCGGTTTCGTAGGCCGTTTTGGAATCGGGATGTTCGTGGAGATCAAAGGGAATATTCAGCGGTTCTCGGGTTTGGGCCACTTGTCCGGCATAGCCCTGGCCCACTTTCAGCCGAATCTCTTGGGGTTGGCCCTGTTCGTTAACCAATTTGGTCCACAGTTCAGTGCCATCTTCGTTGAGCAACCACAGGGTACTGCGGTCGGCATTCATCAGTTTCTTGGCCGAATCCATCACCCGATAAATAATTTCGTCAGGATCGAGGCTGCTTTGGGATAGGGAGTTAGCGGCTTCATTCAGGGCTTCTGAAGCTTGTAATCGCTGAGTCAATTGATAGCAATATTGACATCGTTTGAGCACTCGTCGAATGGGTTCAGCATACTGGTGAAATTGCTGTTCGTCAGCTGGGGTAAACCCTTGGGGATTGAGCTTTTCCTGCAGCGGACTATCGGCTGGATAGGTCGGCTGAATTTTGTTAGCCAGGTGGACAAACGCGACGGTAACACCATCTTGATCGAGCAGGGGTAAAAATCGTTCATCGTAAATCGGATAGTCTGCTTCCTCGGACTGGATTTGGGCAGCAGCGCCGGGGCTAACCCACTGCTTAAAGCCTTGCTGACCCTGGGCAGGGGCACTGTTGAGAATGTGAATTTTGGGATAGGTTTTGATGCCGTTTTCGGCCACGATTGACCAGAGTTCGTTTTTGATCTGATCCACATAAAAAATTGAGACCCGATCTACGCTGAGCATTTCCCCCAGCTTGAGCACAATCTCACTCAAGACTTCATTGAGAATGTAATCTAAGCCTTGCCCTTCCATCAGGCTGAGCATCGACAACAGCTTTTGCTCTTGCCGTTCCACAATCCGCATAAAGTCTGAACGCAGACTGACTAGGGCCCGCTGGGCCCAACCCAGGTTAAACACGGTGGCGTAGATGCGGTTATAGACCTGTAAGCGGCTGTCGCGTTTAACGACAATACCCGCCATTTGCAGCTCAATTTGTTCGCTAGAGATGGTCGCAGGCACAGATCCCTGGGCTAAGATTTCCTGGTATAGCCGCAGCATTGATCCAGTTTTTTCCCGCAGCAGCAGCAAGCGATCGCGGATGACTTTTAGATGGGGGGGTTCGTCTTGGGCCTCCCAATTGTTGATCACCTCAGTCTGTACCAGTTGATCAATCCAGGCTACGGTATCTTGAGGGGGGGAAGCCGTTTGGCTGACGACAAATTGGCACAGCTTTTGGGTCAAAAAGGGCTGGCCTCCGGTCCAGTCGAGAATGGCAGCTAGGGCAGTTTGGGGATCGTTGACCTTATCTGCGAGTCCTTTGGCCAGGGGTTGGGCTTCTTGCCACTGGAAGCCCTGTAAATCGATCGGACGCCCTACGTTGAATGGGGTCGTGTCTGCCGATTGAATCAGTTCTGCTGGGGTGGCGACACCCAGTAAGGCAAAGGTGAGCCGTTCGTAGTCATCGCAGGCGCGAATGAAGACAAAGAAATCGTCCAGACAAAAGGGCAGACTACGGGCGGCGTCAATTTCGTCAATAAAGATCACGATGGGCGATCGCACCGTTTTGAGCAAAACGGTTTCAATCAGCTCGCTGAGCCGCTCTACCGGGGGCAAAAACTGCCGCTCTTGTAGCCACAGGCGCAACTGAATAGGGAGCTGAAAGCTCGTCACCAATCGTCGCATCACCCCGGCATACCACTGGTCGCGGGTAATGTCTTGACTACCGATTTTAGTGAGATCGATGGCGGCACACTTGACCCCCTTTCGCCGCAGGCGATCCATGGTGCGCACCCGCAGACTGGTTTTGCCCATTTGCCGAGAATTTAAGACGTAACAAAATTCTCCGGCTTTGAGCGCAGTATACAGTTCATGATCCGCTTGACGCACAACATAGCTGGGATCATGGAGGGGGAGATGGCCCCCCACTTTATAGCGATAGGTAGACACAAGGGGAGACAAGATCATAGACAGCTAGCCGCTAAGGGTGGATCCGACGTCTTAGGAGGATGGGCCTGGAGGCGATCGCGAAAGTAGTGACGATACAGATTAAAACTCGGAACCACACCATTGCCCTGCAAGCGCACCAGGCCTAAACTTTGAAGCTTAAAGGTGCATTCTGAATCTAGGGATAAGGGGCCCAACGCTTGTAAAACGGCGCTGTAGGCCTGAGCCAAATCGGGGTGTTGCTCCAAAAACCACAGGTGACGGCGTAAATGGTCGCCGTAAATCCCGGCCTCTGTCGGTGCTGTTTGACACAGATCGCTCAGTGTAATTTGGTTTTGCACCACAGAATACAGGGCCAGCCGAATCAAATAAGGATGCCCGCCTACCAGCGTCGTCAAGGTTTCCACCTGTTGGGGAGTCCAGTCTAAACCGTGGCGATGGGCCAAATCAGTTACCTGCGATGCCGTAAAGGCCAACAGTTCGATCGGTAGCCCGACATTAAAAGGAGACTGATTTACGTCTAGGGGCAAATAAACCTCGGTCGAATGCACCACGACCAGCCGTAGCTTTTCCCAAAGTTCACTGTCATCACTGCCATAGCTAGCCTCTTCATACCAAGCCCGCAGCAAGCCAAAGAAATCATCGGCAATTTGGGGATACTGAAACACTGCATCCACTTCATCCAGGCCCAGCACCAAAGGGCTGTCTATTTCGGGGAGGAGGTAATCTTCAAAATAAGTGGTGCAGTTGTCTTTACTCCCATAGGTATCCACCCAATACTCATCTAAGCGCGGGGGGAGGTGGAGCTTACGGGCCACCTTCGTGCAAAACCATTGCAATAAACTGCCCAGATTTTCAAATACGGCTCGATCCGCATGTTGAAAACTGATGGGAATTGCCTGATAGCCTTTTTCACGCGCTTGATGGAGAATCCGTGCCATCAGCGAGGTTTTGCCCATTTGGCGCGGTGCTTTGAGCCGAATTAATGCCCCAGGGCGGCCAATTGCCTCATAACATTGGGCTTCATAAGGCACTCGATCCACGTAAAAAGCAGACGCTAAGCGAACCTGGCCCCGAGGGATTTCAGGTTCCGCCGCGGGGAGTGGATAGGCGGGGGAGGAGATGGGCTCGGGGCAAGTCTCAGGGCGGTTGGCTTCAAATGGGAGAGCGGCAGGTTGAGCTGCATCGGTGGGTGCAGTCGGCGCTGGAACCTCAGGGCCAAATTGTAAAGTTTCTAGAGTGACTGGCGGGGGATAGACGGTCCCTAGGGGGATCCCCAACTGTTGTTGAATCTCATGAACTAACGGTTGGATCGCTTGACCGAGTTGCCATCGCCACACCAATGCATCCGTCAGGTAATGGCGCAAATCGTGACTCAGCAGCAAATCTTGGGGACAATCCACCAAAATCACCACCAGTAAAGGATCATCAGTGTCGTCTTCATGCCGTCCCTGCCGTAACCGTTGCAGTTGCTCCACCGCCATTTCACTCACGGCAGTTTGGGCAGACAACAACAGCACAAAGCAGTCACAGTGCTTCAGGGCCAGATCGATTGCCGTGCAGTCTGCGCCATCGGGCTGTTGTTGCTCCCCGGTTGAGGGCAATGACGCGATCGCATCTAAATTACTCGCAAAGGAGACATGACCTGCTAACTGCATCGCACCACTCAGACCATCAGCTAAATCGCAGTCGGGGGGATGCCCACGATAGCTGATGAAAATATGCTTTTGCCGCTTTAGCAATCGCTCTAGGGCACCCTTAACTCGCTTCTTAGTGACCTTCTCGCCCAAGGTGTCAGAAAGCTTTTGCCAAAGTCGATAGCCAACAGTTTTCTCGACGTACTCAGGATTGTGCGGATAAATTTTCTCGTAGGTCAGATTGTTCCAAGAGCCGACAAAAACTTGACGTTCAAGATCATTCAAGTGCTTATCAGTATTGGCGTAGACCAGCTGATCAACTAAGTGTAGTGCTTCGTAAACATCCATTGCGTTGGACAGGTAGAAAGAATTAGTCAACGTGAGTTGGGCAAGTTGATCACTCAACTCAAAACCAAACCTTAAGCACACCCTTCCGTCTGTGATAACACTGATCTCAAGATTAAAACAACCACATTTTATCCTTCCTTCGTCTTAATTTACTGAAAAGCAAATCTTGCCACAGCTCGGTCATTTGCCACAGTCAACCATCAGTCACGACTGGTAGAGGTTTTGACCTTTGATCTTCAACCCCAACCAATTTTAAAATTTGTGCCAGGGGGCAGGCTTCATACTCCCATAAGGAAAAACTATCGTTCTGGATGCAAAAAGGTTGATCAGAGATTTTATTAGGTTTTATGAGTAACGATGATCTTGCTTAAGGCATAGTCATTGTGGAAACAGATAGAAATAGACAGGAATTAGCGCTGCGATCGCGATGCTGATTCAATTCATAGGCGAAGACTATCCTTATCTATGCTCAAGTCAGTTATTTGGGATCAAAAAACTAATTCCACTGAGGTTTTATGGTTGTCAGAGGATAGCTTATCCGTAAGGATAGACAACATATTCAGCTTATACGAAATCGTCACTAGTTTACATAGAATAAACCGCTACGAACAAGGGGTTAAGCCCCCTTGTCTCCTGTGGCTTCGCTGGAGGCAAGCATTAAGTGAAAGCACTGAATTATCGTTTGAAATAGTTCTCAGAATTGAAAGTTGAGAGGATGCTAAATCATTAGGTCATCATCCTTTTCTGGTTGAACTAAAATCTCATGTGAAATTATCGAGGAGTCATCATCATGGTCAGAATAGCCTCAGTTTTTTCCTTCATTAAAGACTTCTGTTCGGTGCCTACAAAAGGTACTCAACAATGGGTTCAATCATCATCCCTATGCTCAGGCTCAGGCACAGAATCAGCTTACGATGTCGTGTTTACACCAAATGAATTTTTGGCTGCTCATTTACTGCTTGAAAATCAACCTCGGCCACATTCAAATTTGTAGTTTTCCTGTAGGGATGCAGCACCAGGCATCCCCTACTCAAGCGTTCGAACTGGATGGAGTTTCGTAACAAATTTTGGAGTTAAGGTTATGAGTCGCAATCCTATTTTTCCCGTGACGCCTTTTAAAGTCCCTGCGATGGGGTTGATCGATCGCCCGGTTCAGAGCGACGGCCAAAGGGGTCGTATCCGATACGATGGTACAACCTGGTTTGCTCAATCGTATCGGGTAGGGTTGACGTTTTCCATCGGGCAATCTGTTTCTATTGTGGCCCGACAGGGAAATACGCTGCTGGTTTTACCTAGCACATAACGATTTACATTAGATGTGGTTTAGACTCTTTGGAGCAAGCCCAATTCAGGCTAAACCTCTGAGCTATTCAGATAGGTTTTCGCCATCACCGAAGATATCGGTGACCACTTCTGAAGAGGGAAAAAATCGAATCTGCGCATAGCTTGTATCACTCGTTTCTTCTAGCGTATCAAGGACAGCTTCAAGGGATAGCAGGGTAACCGAGACCTGATCGGCTAGGCCTTGACTTTCTAGGCGATCTAACAAGGGCTGCATATCTTGCAATTGGAAGAACATGGGAATAATCGCCTCTTCTTCATTGCTAACATTAACGGTGAGTAGCGTCTGATCATCATTGAAGCGCACAACAAACAACGGTACACCTTCAAAATTTTCGTCAAATTCGACCGCAATGCGCTGTTGACTAAATGACGGGATGTAGACAAAGTCCAAACTCAACTCTCGATCTGCCGTCCCATTTTCCCGGTTCTGAATTTCGTCAGTGGTTTGGCTGTACAAATCTCCGAGCCAAATCACTGCAATTTGGGCATCGTCAGAAAACTCACTGTTGCCTTCTTCTTCGGCAGCCGCAATGAAGGCTTCAGCGCCTTGGCGTTCCATAAAAACGAGTGGTGTTTCTTGATTTTCATCAGAGGCCAGCAGCGGATTTCCCGTTTCATCCACCAAGATAAAGACAGGTACCGTTGACAATTGCTCAACGACCACTGCGGTGTCTAAGGCCAATGCCCGCTGTACGTTAACAGCCATGGATCCGACTAAAACACTCCCTAATACACTGAGGGCGGCAACCCCACGGAATAAGAATTTCATAGGCCTAGAAAAGACTCGTTGACAACGTTGAACATTACTATCATATTTTGACCCACCCTAGCCTCGTGCGATTACGCCGATGCAGCCATTAAAGGCATGGGTTCACGAGTAGCATTGAGACCGCTCAATGCCTGGTGTAAATCTTGGGTTAATTGGCGGGCGTTATCTTTTGTACATCCTGCTTTGTAACGGACTACCTTAAGCGGTTTGCCAATCACAATCTCAACGTCTGTTCCCCAAGCGGGACAAGATTGGTTGTAATGAAGACTAACGGGTATGATGCTTACCCCGAGATCAAGGCTAGAGGCTTCAGCTTGAAGAGCCATTCGGGCTAATCCCGGTTTTAGCGATCGCACTTCTTCCCCTCTAAAAATGCCGCCTTCTGGAAAAATGACGATCATTTCTCCTTGGCGCAATAGATCGACCCCGTGACGCAGGGTGGCAATCGAAGGGCGATGAACATTAACGGCAAAGCCCCCCAAACGACGAATAAACCACCCTTGAACCCCCTTAACTTCGTCAGCAGTAACCATAAAGCGCAGGTCTCGACCCGAGACGTGGCGACCTGTGGCATAAGGCAACAATAGGGCATCCCAACGGGAACGATGGGTGGGGGCTAAGATGACTGGCCCCTCAGTGGGAATATACCCCTGACCGGTGATGGTAATTTTGCCAAAAAAGTTGGGAACCACCATCCGACGCCCCAGGAAATAGGCTAACGGCGTCAACCAGGGCGATAGGCGGGACTCAACGGGTTGAAAGCGGTAAATAGATTTCTCCTGAATGGACTTGTTATGCATGACGGACGACAAGGTCATTACCATAGTGACGACAACAACAGCGAGGCAGCAACAGGGGTTACAGGCTTTAGAGTAAGGGGTTTGCCCCCATCAGTCATCCAGATGAGGACAGTTTTGTTGTTGTCATCCCATTAGAGCCTGACAACCTGCCCTCAATTTTGCCTTAAGGAGACTGAAGTATGCTAGCCCGACGGTGGGCAAACCATTGCTGCAACTGTTGCCGACAGCTCTCTTCTAGGATGCCCCCGATGACGGGAAGACGATGATTGGAGCAGGGGCTATCAGGCAAATTCATCACAGTGCGCACAGCTCCTGTCTTTAAGTCATCGGCACCATAAACCAATAGCCCTAACCGAGCCAAAATCAAAGCCCCAGCACACATCGGACAGGGCTCTAGGGTGACATAGAGGGTGCAGCGATTCAAATGCCAGGTTGCTAACCGCTGTCCGGCTTGACGTAAGGCTAGGACTTCAGCGTGGGCTGTCGGGTCGTGGTCTCGCTGACGGCGATTGGCAGCTTCTGCAATGATTTCATTTTCGGCATCCACAACCACTGCACCAACGGGCACTTCCCCAGCATTGCCCGCCGCTTCCGCTAGGGTGAGGGCATGCTGCATCCAGTGGCGATGGCGCAAATAGACTTCGTTCTGGATAGGGGGGGGCGGTATTTCAAATGGCATAGGCGTTTGGAGGGTTAGCTCGATTGGCGCAAGGAGGTTTTCATCATCTTTAGGGCTAAGGCTAAGTTGGCCTGAGTCCAGAGTAGAGGGACGCTGTCGTTGGGGACATAGTGCCCGTGCTCTAGGTAGTACAGTTCTGGGCAGTGATAGGGGAGTGCTGAGCTTTGTTCTCCCGTAATTTGGCCTAGGGCGCGGTTAAGATATTGGGTTTGCTGGATCAAGTCTTCAGGGTTGCCCTGGTGCTGAAACTTTTGGCCGAAAATGGTAGATACGATGGGGTCAAACAGGCACCACTGGGCTTCTTCGCCAGGTTTCAGCAGGCGATCGCGCTCCTGTATCGTCTCACTAAAATCTGCCGTGCGGGTTTCTGCCGCGAGTTTTTGCTTATAGTTTGCACACCAGTAAGAATCGCCTGGGTAGCGTTTAATGCCGTGGGGGCCTTTGAGTTGTGTCAGTACGTTCTGGAGGATGATATCGGCTAAAGCCCCGCTAACCACCTGGAGAGGATAAATCAAAAACAGCAGGGCACTGTCGTAGGGCCGATGAGGATGATGCGACTCGGCAGGTAAAATCTGGTGCAGTCCTGTGGTGCCGCGATTGATCAACGCTTGAATTTGATCGGTATCGAACTGTTGCGCGATCGCGGTGGTTTCCAGTGTTAAACCGGCTAACCAGGCTTGTAGCGATCGCAGTCCAGCCAGCACCGTCCCGATGCTGGAGGCTTCGACTTTGGGGGCTTCTTCCCAGTGGCCATGGTCGGCATCTCGCCAGTACTCAATGGTTTGAAAATAGGGCGGAAATAGAGACAGGGTAGACAGGGCATCCGGTTGTAGGGTGATATGTCCCAACCGCAATAGCTCACAGTAAAACCACAAAAAATAGCCCAAGGCGTCGTTTTGGGCATGGGGCCAAGGGTCGGGTAACGGGGCTAACGTTTCACCTATGAATTTAATCGCGGGACGTTGGTACAAGTCGGTTGGGCTAACGGCTCCCATGAGAATGGCGTTAAACCGCGATCGCTGGCGATTAAAATGAACCATCACGGTTGTCATCGCCTGCACCGCGATCTCAACCTGTCCCGTTTGATAGTGGGCGTGGGCTACATGCACGGTATCGCGCACCCAGACACAACCGTATCCGGTGTAGGCCGTTGCCTCAGTTACCGCTGCCGCTGGAAATAACCCGTTAGCCAGGCGCGGAAACGTGAGGGTGCCCCACTGGTGTAGCTGTTGTTCAAGAAGATGGAGCGTGTCTAGGGTATACCCGGTTTGGATAAAGCCTTTGAGGCGATCGCAGTGAATAACGAGTTCAGCCATTTCCCCTCTCTTGAAGCGTTCCGGTCAAACAAATCCACACCGTTCCAAACGCAGCATCAAGGCATCCAGCAAGCCCGGATTAATATAGCCTGCCCCTCGCCCCGTCCCAAAGCCGCCCATCCACAGCGATCGATTAAATGAGAGCTGCCAATACCAGTGGGCAGGAAACTGCCCTCTAGGCGCATGGCGATCGAATGTGAGGGATCGATAAAACTTGAAGAAACCAACGACATCAATGTCTGAAATCACCCAACCCACCTGTTTTGCAAATTGTAGGGGCTTTTGGGCTACCTCATTTAAGTAAATCTCTTGCTGGGGGGTAAAGCCAAAAGTGTTATCGCTATAGCGCACCCAGAGTTGATCAAGGGTGGTTAATACACTGCACGGCAATTGAGCGATCGCAGTTTCTTCAAAGAACTGGCTGCTGTAGGGTTCAACGGCTTGGGCGATCAGCCCAGTGGTGACTCGATCGGCTTGCCGCCAGTCTTCAGCCTGTAGGTAGGCTTCTAAATCGGCGACTGTCCAGGGGATAGGGGGTGACGTTACCATGGCGGCCAGTTTCCTTATGCGTCAATGACTGCCTGTGCCGTGATCGGGGCATACCCGTCGGCCAGGGGAAAATGCTGTGCTAAGTAGACAAAGAAGCTATCCACAAAATCGGCCCCAATGCTGTAACCGCTCTCTAGACTGGTGCAGGCCCATCGCCAGGTGGGTAAATGGCCGCGCGGAGCATCTACACCAAAGCGCAACTCGTGGTAAGCCTTGGTAACTTTGACAAAATCGCCCCAGCCCCAGCCTTCTTGCCAACCCACAGCTTGCAAAAAGGTTGCGGGTATTTTATCGACGCCTTCATAGACGGTTTGCTGTGCCGTCAAGCCAAAGCGGTTTTGACTGTAGCGCGCCCAAAGCTGATCAATCGTTTTTAAGTCGGTTTCTGGCAGATAGAGTAGCGTGTCGCGGCTGATGGGACGCATATCTTCACTGGCAATCTGCAAAATCATCCGTTCGGTTTCTTGATCGGCCTCTTGCCACTTGCCTTGCCACAGCAACGACCGTAGGCGAGTGTAGTCGGCCCCGCGTTCAGAGGTAATACTGCCGTAACATTCCGCTGCCACTAACCATTCAATCTCGCGGGCTTCTTCTGGTGAAAGATGCCAATCTCGCCGCGCTTGCTCTAGGCGTCCTTGGTTAAAGTCGCTGATATCCAGGGAATTTTGAAGAATTTGTAAACAAACCCCCTGGTAATTTTTGAGATTGGCCAGATGCTGCTGGGCTTCAGTCTCCTCAGTCGATTCCATCTGCACGGAGGCCGATTGCAACGTGGTGGTTTGATCTTGTAGGCGGGTCACCTCGGCTTGGAGCTGGGTCACCTTAGCCTCAGCTTCATGGACGGTTAAGAGATATTGGGTCTCGATCGGTTCAATGTCGGCGTGGGTCAAGTTTAAACTTTCATAAAATCGCTTGAGTTCTGCTTGGGCTTCCTCTGTTAACGGGTAGTGATAAGCCACTTGATCGGCTAAAACCTCACGATAGCGCTGGAGTTTTTCTTCGCGGTTGTGATATGGACCAAGGGCTTTGGCAATCATCTCCACCGCCGCGTTGGGTTCAATGTCTAACTGATGCTGCAACAAATCGAGGTTAGCCTGAGCGACGGGCGAAATTTCGCCCTCACGGGCATAGTATTCGGCCCAGCCCTGGTATATCAGTGTCGGTGCTATAAGTTTTTCTACCAGGGGAATGTGGCGGGCAATCACGTCAGCATCGCAGCTATTGACTTGCATGACGCTTTCTCCGTGCTTAACCTGCAGTCGGGTTTGTAGGGGAGCGACCTTGAGGCGATCGCACAATTGTCCTAACACGGGCCGAATATGGCTGGCGTCCAAGGCGGGGGCATGAATGCCTTGACGGTAGGCGTGTCCTTCTGGGCTGCTTTGCTTGATGTAGCTCAAGCGGCCCATGCCTTTGAGCGCAAGCAGGCGTTGCGACAAAATTTCAACCTGCTCGGTAATATCAGCAGGATTGAGGTCAGCGTCGATAAATTGGATGGTGAGGTTGAGGGTGTTTGCCATCCGTTGGAGATCAGGAGCCATTGATATGCAGGCCAAAGCTGGCTATAGCGCGGATAATGCCCACTGTTATACCAGCTATTGGCGATCGCGAACCAACGGGTTTCAGACTGTTTTTCGAGTTACCCCTTAATTCGAAATTCGTACTGTTGGCTGTCCATTGGCCGACCTAAAAAATAACCCTGGGCAAAATCACAGCCTAAAGCTTTGAGTTCGACTAATCCAGCTTCGGTCTCAACCCCTTCTGCGGTGACGGTCATGTCTAAGCTATGGGCCAGGTTAATGATGGCGCTGACAATTTTGGGGTTGAGGGTGCCTGTCGCTGGGGTGATAAAGGTGCGATCAATTTTCAAGTTTTGTACATTGAGCAGTTGCAGATAACTCAACGACGAATAGCCCGTGCCAAAGTCGTCAATGCTGACATGGATTTGACGCTGCTTGAGATGGTCTAGCACGTTTAAGACGAACTGATCTTTTTGCATCAAGCCCTCTTCTGTAATTTCTAGGGCTAAGTTACAACAGTCAGCTTGGGTCTCGCTCAAGATCCGGTCGAGGTGGTCAATGAAATCGGCTTGGGAAAGCTGTTGCGCAGACAGATTGACGTGTAGCCGAAACGTTTGGTCAATCAATTGACTGGTTTGCCACTGTCTGAGTTGGGTACAGGCTTGACGCAGCACATAGCGATCGAGGATAACAATTAGCCCGGTTTCTTCAGCAATGGAGATAAACTCCTCTGGCGGGATCACGCCGCGTTGGGGGTGGTGCCAACGCACTAAAGCTTCCATCGCTTCGATCGTATCTGTCGCTAGGGATTGGAGCGGTTGATAGACCAGACGTAGGTTTTGATTGGCGATCGCGATGTTGAGTTCATTTTGAATCGCAAAAAAATGCAGGGTGCGGTGGTGCATCGCTGGGTCAAACACCTGAATTTTGCCAGACCCTTTGATCTTGGCTTGCGACAGGGCCGTAGTGGCATCGCGCAAGAGATATTTGGGGTGCTCATAGGCAGCAGAATTTTGCACCAGACTGATACAAAGGGTGATGTAGATGGGCTGTTCTTCAATTTCAAAGGGTAAGCGCGTTTCACTTTGAATCGTTTTGGCCAGAGCTAGCGCTGTGGAGAAATCGGTACAGTTTTCTAGCAAGATGGCAAAGGTGTCATTGCCAAAATGGGCGAGTAAAACTTCCTTGCCTAAGCAGGTTTGCAAGCGACGCATGATAGAGACGATTAGCTGATCGCCAGCGGAATGACCCAGGGAATTATTGACGAGTCGGAGGTGTTCACACTCAATCATCATGAGGACCAATTTGCTTTTAGATTGGTGCAGCGTCTGGCTGAAAATTTGTCCCAGACGCTGCATCAAGAAAGCGCGATTGGGTAAATCCGTCAACCGATTGTGCGTGGCAACGTGTAGCAGTTGCTCTTGGGCTTTGAGGCGATCGCCAATTTCTCGCTCTAGCTGCATTGTTCGTTGGATCACCCGTTGCTCTAGCTCGGCATTCAGTTGCTGTACCTGGGCCTTGGCTAACCGTAGATTCAGGTGGTTGGTGACCCGCGCAGTCAGTTCTTTCGCTTGAAAGGGTTTGGGAATATAGTCGATTCCCCCGACGGAAAATGCAGTCACCTTATCTTGAGTTTGGTCTAATGCACTCAGAAAAATAACCGGAATCTCCTGGGTTAAGGGATCGCTCTTAAGCCGTTGGCAAACCTGATAGCCATCCATATCAGGCATTTTGATATCGAGCAAGATCAAATCTGGCTGAGCAGCTTTAGCGACTTTGAGCGCAGTTGGACCATTCAGCACACTGCGTACCTTATGGCCCTGTCGGGTCAAAATTTTGGAAAGATATTCGAGGTTTTCAGGGATGTCATCAACAATCAAGATATCCCCTTGAATAGTCGTGGCCTGAGACGGGTCAACTCGGGAACTCATGGCAGCAGTAGCCAATAGGGCTCAGTGGTGGATGAGGGCAAATGATGAAAAGGAACATCCTGGTAACATCACTGCGTTTGCGGAACTCAATAGGGAATCACTCAACCAAATAGCATCTCGCTTTGATGCCCAAAACCCATAGCTGGGATAGCCGTGTCTGGTTTAGTTTGAACCAAAACTCTGCCAAACACAAACTGCCCTAGTATTCCTAATTTTAATAGGTTCTAAAGATCAGGCGCAGCTGTGTTGGGGTGCTCGGCGATCGCCGTGGCGGCTAATGCTTCAATGCGATCGCAACGGAAGGTCTTGACCAACGCTAACAGCGCTGTCGTAATCTCAGGATCAGCTTCGTCTAACGCTGCGACCAGTTGACTCACCCAGTCAGCATCAGCCAGAGACGCTGCTTCATGGAGTTGAGTCAGCCAGGGCAAGGGCAGGGAAACCAGTCGCTGCGCCGTCAGGCGATCGATGGGTTGGCGCGGTGACATCGACGGGACTGGATCGTCATACACATACTCCACGCCCAAATGTTCTTGCAGCTTGTCAAAAATCACCGTATCTCGAAAGGGCTTATGGACAAAGTCGTTGCACCCGGCTGATAAAATCACATTTCTTTCCTGTTCTAGGGCGCTGGCAGTGAGGGCAATAATGGCTGGGGCTTGGCCTTTAACATGCCCCCTAATCCGTTGGGTAGCCTCATAGCCGTCCATCACGGGCATGCGCATATCCATCCAAATCAGATGGGGTTGCCAGTGCTCCCAGAGTTGAACCGCTTCTTGACCATTTTTTGCTTCGCGCACCTCAAACCCAAGGGGTTCTAGGAGCTTAACCAACAGGGTACGACTTTCCCATTTATCTTCGACCACGAGGATGCGATAGGCCGGTTGATTGGGGGCTAACTTGCGAACAGTCGGGGCTAGCCGATTCTCAACAGCGCCATCTGGCTCAGCTGAGATAGCTGGCAGACTAAAGTAAAACGTACTGCCTTGGCCGAAGTGACTCGTGACCTGTAACTCTCCCCCCATTAACCGCACATAGGTTTGGCTGATGGTTAAGCCCAATCCCGTACCCGATTGTGACTGTCGCCCCAGCTCAGTTTGATAAAAGGGTTTGAAAAGTTTTTTAAGGCGATTCGCTGGGATACCGGGGCCAGTATCAGACACTGTGAAAGACAGTTTTGGGCTTTGGATGTCGGCTGCCAATTGCTGATGCCCCTCTCCGCTCTCCGCGTTGCTCTCCCCATCCATTTTGACGCCCTTTACCCGTAAAGCAATCTCCCCTACCTGGGTAAATTTGACGGCGTTGCCCAGTAGATTAATCAGCACTTGGCGCAACTTTGAGGGATCCGTTTTGATATATTGAGGGACACCTGCTTCCCACTCAACGATTAGGGCAATGTCCTTAGCATTAGCTTTGAGGTGGAACATGTCATTTAAAGCTTCGAGCAGGGCGTGGAGATCAAAGGGTTGCGGATTGAGCGCCATGTACCCAGCCTCGATCTTGGCCATGTCTAAGATGTCGTTAATCAGTGCCAGTAAGTGATCGCCGCTGGTTTGAATGACGCCTAAATTGGCGGCGGCATCTTGCTGAAATCTTAAGGAATCTTGATGTAAGTCTCGCTGCATGACTTGGGCAAAGCCCAAAATGGCGTTGAGCGGGGTGCGTAGTTCGTGACTCATACTTGCCAAAAACTTGCTTTTGACCTGATTGGCCTTCTCCGCAGCTTGTTTAGCGGCATCTAGATCAGCGTTTTTGCGAGCAAGTTCCTGTTTTTGGGCGAGTTCTTGTTCGAGTAGGTGCGCTTGGGCGATCGCAATTCCAACCTGAGCTGCCACCGACTCCAGCAGTTCGATCTCGTCCGGGCTCCAGTGACGCTGGCGATCGCATTGATGCAGAGTAATCGTCCCATTGGGGTCACCCCGATAGGAGGTGCGTACCGCCGCCATCGACCGAATTTGGAGCTGTTCGCACACAGACAGGATAGGGGCTAACTGGGAATCTTGATAAACATCGGAGCAGACGACAGCCCGATCAGTCGCTAACACAGTCTGAGCATGGGGGTTTGCTGCTAGGGGGACTGAAATATTCAAGACAGAAGCATAGCTAGAGACACAGTACTCGCTGGCAGGCAGCAGTTGGGGGGGTGGGCCTGCCTCAAACACGTGTAGTGCAGAACGACTCACCTGCAAAGCTTGGCCCAATAAATCTGCGGTGGTCTGGTAAATCTCTTGACTGTCAAGGCTCTGGCGAATTTGGTTGGTAATACTCGTGAGCAACTGCTCTCGGCGAAATTGTTGGTCTAAGACTGCTTCCGCCTGCTTCCGCTCGCTAATATCGAGCAACACACCAAATAAGCAGCGGACTTGATTCTGATCGTCTAAAACGATTTCTCCCCGAGATTCAGCGTGGCGAATTTCTCCGCTGGGACGAACGAGGCGAAATTCATGGTGGTGAGGCACCCGATGCGCTAAAGATTGATTGACGACATGATCCCAAAGGCGACGGTCATCGGCATGAACCATGGCCATCAACCTTTCGTAGGAAGGGGCGGCTTGATTGGGATCGAGCCCAAAGATCCGGAAGGTTTCTGCTGACCAGGTGATTTGTCGAGTCAACACATTGAATTCCCAACTGCCAACATGGGCAACGCGTTGGGCAGCCGCCAGGCTCGCTTCACTCTGACGCAGTTTTTCTGCGGCTTGTTTGCGTTCAGTGATGTCTAACCCAGTGCCAAAGACGCAGATGACCTTGCCTTGCTCATCCCGCAGGCCTTCTCCTCGACCTTCGATATAGCGCATTTCTCCATTGGGTAGCGCTATCCGGAGATCAGCTTCGTAGGGGGTTCCAGTGGCGATCAGACGCCGAAATAACTTTCTCCATCGTTGATGATCTTCAGGGTGCAGTCGTCGGAATGCCTGGGCATAGCTTGGGGGAGGATCGTCGAGATCAAACCCAAACATGTGGAGCAGTTCCGCCGACCAAGTCGTCTTTTTTGTCTTGAGGTCGATTGACCAGTTACCGACATGGGCAATTCGTTGGGCCGTGGCAAGGCTGGCTCTATTTTGATGCAGTTTTTCCTCAACTCGTTTGCGATCGCTAATATCGGTGTGGGATCCGACAATCCGAACCGGGTTGCCCGCGGCGTCCCAAAGTGCTTGTCCCCGATCAAGAATCCATTTGTAGTGACCGTCTTTACAGCGGAGGCGGTATTCGTGACTGAGGTATGGGGTTTCTTGACGGAGATGGGCTTGAGTCGCCTGCAAAACGCGTTCCAGATCCTCAGGATGAACTCGACTTTGCCATTCATCTCTGAGATTAGCCATTTCATCCTCGCCATAGCCCAGGATGGCTTTTAATCGAGTGGAGTAAAAGATTTCATTCGTGGCAATATTCCAGTCCCAAATCCCATCGTTATTGCCTTTAAGGGCGAGTTGCCAGCGTTCTTCACTTTGGCGGAGCTGTTCTTCGGTATGCTTGCGATCGCTGATGTCATTGTTAATTGCGAAAATGCAGGTCTGTCCTTGAATTTGCAGGACTTCAGCCGAAATCAAGACCGTTTTAATCTCCCCTGAAGCGGTACTCAACTGCCATTCGTGGTTGCGGATCGGCCCAATTTTAAGCTGTTGGAGATAATCAGCTCGGGTTGTCGGCCCAGTCCAGAGTCCCAGTTCAGTGCTGGTGCGACCAATAATTTGAGCTTTGGGTCGACCAAATAGCTCTGCGCAGCGATCGTTGATATTGAGGTATCGCCCCTCTGCGAAGGTGCTAATGGCAACTGCGTTGGGACTGGCTTCGAAGGCTTTGGTAAATTTTTCTTCGGACTGGCGTAATTCTTGGGTCCGCTGGTCAACGAGTACTTCAAGCTGCTGGGAATAGGTTTCGAGCTGCGATCGCGATCGGTCCAAATCTGCACCCGTTCGGTTAAAGCTTTGAACCAGCAGATTAACTTCTCGGATCCAGGATGGCGCAATGGGGACGTGGGTCTCGCGTTGGGCAATGGCCTGACTGGCTTGCCCCAACCGACTTAAAGGATGGCTCACCCAATGGGCGGTCAAAATTCCCAGGCCAACCGCAGTGCCTAGGGATAGCAAACATAGCAACAGCGTGTTGCGGTTGTTGGTTTCGATTTGAGCCGTAAAATCTGACTCAGGAATTACGACCACGAGCAACCAGTCCAAACCATAGGGGTCGGCATAGGGGGTAATTTGGACAAGCCGATGGTCACGATTGTGCTCAAAGTGCAGTTGATGCACCTGATCAATGGCAGCAAAGCTGCCAAAAGTTGTTTTGATGTCGTTTGCTGTTTCTCGAATTAGGCTTTGATGAATAGATAGGACATTTTTTTGCTGATTGCCGATGCCGACAGCGGACTCGCTAAACGAACTGGCAATTAAGTCACCATCGCGTTCGATGATAAAGGCTTTGCCTGTTTTGCCAATGCTTAACGTGTCCAAATATCCAGAGATGTCCTGCAGTGTAAAGTCTGCCCCCACAACCCCTTGCAGGTTACCCATGGTGTCGTAGTAGGGCTGCACAAAGCTGAGTCCCAGAGTGGGATAGACGACCGTGAATTCATAAATTTCTGTCCAGACGGGTTTTCCTGATGCAATGGCGGCTTGGTACCAGGGGCGCTGACGGGGGGCGTAGGGTCGGATCCGCAAAAATTCCCCGGGTTTGCCCTGCTGAGTTAAGCGGTAGTGAACCGTGTCACTGGTATCATCTGCTCGAAAGGCTATTTTGTAGCGATCGCCGTACTGTTTTTCGAGCTCAACATAGCGACCCTGTTCATCTCCGAAGTAGATGAAGGTAAGGGTGTCGTGGTATTGACTTTGTCGATAGAAATGTTCGCTCCAGGCTCGCAGGTTGTTGGGGTCGAGCTGCTGGAGGGCAAGGGCGTCTGCGTTGGCTTGCGTAATCCGGGGGGGGACGTCGGTGTAAGTGTTTAATTCTTGCTTGATGCGATCGCTGGTTTCCCCCAAAAGCTGGGTTGCTAGATCCTGCACCGCCCGTTGACCATTACGATGGGCTAGCCAACCCGTAGCCGCCACTGCGATCACCACTTGAACCACGAAGGGAGCGATTAACAGCAATCGCAGAGGAACGCCCCATCGAGGCGCATGTCGGCTTGGGGAAGCTGGGTCTAATAGCTTGGCTTGGGGCGCATCAGGCATGACAACGGCTCAAGAAAGGCTCAAAGTCGTATCTTGTCTGAACCAACTTGGGGAACCACGCCTTTATTTTGGCACGCTTGACCCAACGCAGCGAAGCAGTGGTTTTAGGGGGTCATCGGTTTAGGCCAGAGATAAATTACCCCAGAGACCCAAGTGAGCACCACGGCAAACCAAAACAAACCCTGGCTGGGCAGATACCAAACATTAGGCAACGGGGCGATTAACAGGGCGATCGCGGCAATTTGCACCACGGTTTTGGCTTTGCCCCAAAGGTTTGCCCCCTGAATCCCCGATGTTGCCTGCATCGCCGGGTTAACTCGCCATCCCGCGATCGCCAGTTCGCGAACCAAAATAAAAAACACCCCCCAAGCCGGAATAACCCCGAGTTCCACCAACCCCAACAGGGGGGCAAATACCAATAGCTTGTCTACTAACGGATCCAGAAATTTGCCGAGATCCGTGACTTGGTTAAGCCGTCGCGCCAGATAGCCATCTAGCCAGTCCGTCCCTGCCGCAACTAGAAAAACTCCCAGGGCAATCCATCGATGGGGCACGCTGGGGGTAGCTAGGAGATAAAGCACAATCGGTGCCCCCAGCAATCGCGAAACGGTGATCCAGGTAGGCAAATTCATTGATTGGCCCCATAGGTAATAGTGGGTTCTTTATAGTTTTGAGGTTCGACGTGGATGGTAATGCGAGCAGGGCCATAAGCCCGCTCTAAGGAGGCTTCAACGGTTTCTGTAATGTCGTGGGCCGATTCTACATCTTTGGGTTCAACGATTAGGTGCATGTCGATAAACACCTGCCGCCCCAGCAATCCCCGTGAGGCAATGTTGTGGCAGTTGATCACCCCAGGTACCTGCATGACTACGGTGTGAATGGCTTCGGGGGCGATCGCCATTTCATCCACCAGCCAGGGTAAGTTAGCTGACAACACCACCCAACCGCTACGAATCACCAACACTGCCACCGGAAACGCTAGCACTACATCGAGCCACTGAACACCACGCCACACCCCGATTAAGCCACCCAGCACGACAATCGTGATCCAGATGTCGCTCATGGTGTGTTGGGCATCGGCAATCAAAATATTGTTGCGCAGCCGCAGTCCCACCCCCCGCTCATAGAAGGCAACAAAGAGATTTATCCCCAAAACGATCAGCATGAACCACAACGCGATCGCGCTCATTTCCACCGGCTCACCGCCAAAGATCAGCCGCTCTACGGCCCCTTTGAGAATTTCAAAGCAGGCAATGCCCAAAAATGCGGCAATTCCTAGTGCTCCCACCGC
Source organism: Cyanobacteria bacterium P01_A01_bin.123 (assembly GCA_039815185.1). Classification (GTDB taxonomy): domain Bacteria; phylum Cyanobacteriota; class Cyanobacteriia; order Phormidesmidales; family Phormidesmidaceae; genus JBCBZT01. The sequence continues at coordinate 41,132 of JBCBZT010000041.1, forward strand.
CTCAAACTTCTGATGCCCATAGGGATGATCGCGATCAGGTTGGGGAGAGGCCAACTGATTGGTCACCAGGCCCAACACGTTATTAGCACTGTCAGTCACGCTATGCAGGGCATCGGCCATCAGGCTGAGGGAGCCCGTCCACCAGCCCACCCAGCCTTTGAGCAATACCACCGTCAAATTGAGCAGCAGCGTAATCACCAGCACTCGCCGCACCGCACCCCGGTGATCGACAATTGCAGCCATATCCTGAATCACAGCTCTACATCCCCCGCAACATCCCTCTAGGGGCATTGTAGAAAACCCATGACCAGTGGGCGGGAATTGTTACGGATTGAACTGATTGCGATCACAGATAGTCATCTACGAACTGCACTGCTGATTTGGCTATACGCGGCGCTATCATTGCCTCTGACTAGGTCTCAGCACTTACACTCTAATTTATCTACCGCCAGAGTCATTGAAGCGCGTTAGAGAGGAAAGCAGCAAGCAAGATGGGTTTGGTCTGAGCATAAGTCTGATAAAGCATCGGTTTAGCTTCGTTGTCGCATGAGCCAAGGTACGCTCAAAATTTTACCCAGGCTCTTGCATCTCTCCATCTAAGCATTCGAGCGCTCAATCACCCATCTGGCTTTGACGACTACAAATCCCGACTTACCTTGAGCTTGTTTTTCAGTTTTGGAGGGTTTGGCTGAGCGTTCAATGCAAATCTTGTGGTTCATGCCAGGATAAATCACACTCAACGCGGCCCATCAGCCCCAATTCAGATACGTGGAATAGCTGAGTTAACCGTCTCAAACCACGGGCATTCTAAAGCTAGTTCCCTTTAAAGACTTCTATATTTGATGGCTAGAGCACCTGACATCCAGCTAGATTTCCAGCTGACTGAAACGCATAAGCCGCGCCAACAGGTTAGCCCCACAGGGCTGCTAATCCAACCGAAGATTATGCTGGGCTACCTTTTAGCTGTAGGCATCGCAGTTGGCGGAGTGATGACTGGTGTCTATGTCAGCAATGCCCAGCAAGACTATGCCCAGCTTTTAATCGAAGATGTAGAGGAGGAATTAGAACTACCCACTCAGATTCAAGAGCAATTGCTGATTGCTGAGGCTAATCAACGACTGCTGCCCTCATTACTCAACGATCCAGAAGCCTTACAGGACTACGTAGAACGCTTTGAAACAGCAATTGTCAATGCTAGACAAGCTTGGGATGCCCTCAAAGACTCCTATGAGGAATCCGCAGCAGAAATTGTGGAAACAGATGAAGAACTCGAAGCTCTAGAAAGTCTAGTTAAAAAATATGATCCTTTGCTAGAGCATTATCATCGTCGGGTCAGTAAACTGGTCACACAGATAGACCTCGCCCAAGCCTCTACCCAAGCGCAAGAAGCGTTTCAGGCAGATTTATTAGCAGTTAATAGTAACGCGCTTCGCAAATCCATCGATGGATTTGAAGCAGAACTCAACCATCTTCTTGAGGTCGTCTCAGAGGAAACGATTGAAGCCGAGACTGCCTTAGCCCGGGCTAATCAGCTCAGAGAGTGGATAACGCTGGGTAGCCTGACAGCCGCAGTTCTACTCTCGATCGGGTTAGGTTTTTTGATCAGTCGCACTATTACCCAACCCCTCAAAAATTCGGCCAAAGTTGCCCAGCAAGTGATTGACGACGCTAACTTTGACCTCCAGGCTCCAGTCACGTCACAAGATGAGGTCGGACAACTCACCCAGGTTCTCAATCTGTTGATTCAGCACGTTAAAACACTGCTAGAAGAACAGGAAGCGTCTAAAAGCCTGCTGGTACACAATGAAAAAATGTCTAGCTTGGGGCAGCTTGTCGCTGGGGTTGCCCACGAAATCAACAATCCCGTGAACTTTATCCACGGCAATTTGAGCCATATTCAGACTTACACCGACGATTTACTGGATCTCATCCAGCACTATCAGCAAGAATATCCCCAGCCGTCACAGACGCTCCAGAATACAATCGAGGCAGTAGAGCTAGAGTTTCTGCAAGAAGACTTAGAAAAAATTCTGGCCTCAATGAAGGTGGGGAGCGATCGCATTCGAGACATTGTGCTATCGCTACGCAATTTTTCTCGCCTAGATGAAGCTAGCTTCAAAGCAGTCAATCTGCACGACGGCATTGAAAGCACCCTGATGATTTTGCAGCATCGGATCAAGGCTCGCCCCAACTCTCCCGAAATCAAGATTGACAAGCAATATGGTGACACTCTCCCCCGAGTAGAGTGCTATGCCAGCCAGCTCAATCAGGTCTTCATGAATCTGATCGCCAATGCGATTGATGCCTTGGAAGATCACAGTCCTGAAAATCCAACAGTCACAATCCGCACGGGCACAGTCAGCCCAGAGCAGGTATTTGTGCAAATCTCCGATAATGGGCCTGGGATACCCACTGCGGTTCAGTCTCAGATATTCGATCCCTTCTTCACCACCAAGCCTGTGGGTAAGGGAACCGGAATTGGACTTTCCATCAGTCATCAAATTGTCGTTGAAAAGCACAGCGGTCAGATGACCTGCAAATCTGGTGGGGGTGAAGGGACAACCTTCACCATTACCCTGCCCGTGCAGCATTAATGCACCCTCACCCCACTGAAAACGCCAATAGCGTTTGCCATGGGACGGATATGGGAAGACTCCCAAGCCAAAACCAGAGCGGTTAATGAAGGTCTATCCGCGGTTCGTGACCTGGCTGTTCAATGATCTTTTAGCCGTTGGTAATCGCTAAATGCGTCCAGAACAGTAGCATAGAAAGTAGCGAGATTGCATTTCTGGGGTGACCCGATGGGTGCTGTGAAGCATTGGAGACGAAGCGCGGTATTGGGTGGGTTGTTGTTACTTTTGTCAGGTTGTGGTTCATCCACAATTGCACCTGAGGAGTCAACTGAACCAACGCCCCTTTCAACGCCAACCGCGATCGCGTCGAGTTCTAAGGATTCTGCTCAAGATAGCCCCAATGACTCGCGGGCAGCGTTGCAAACTGAGAGTCCAACAACAACCCCTCCGATAAATGAAAACACCAACTCCACTGGCACAGTTCCAGTGGTCATTTATCGCGTCAACAGCACCTGTAACGATTTTGTGGCAGAACCAGCACGGGTTGATGCTGACCAGGCCCTGCAAGGGGCCGTCAGACAAATCCTTTCGGATCAGATGCAAGCGGAATTTGGTCTGGCCGGGTTTCGCGTTAGTGTCGATGCCGATACCCAGATTGCCACGGTAGATTTTCGTCTCTCCCCGGATTCACTCCGTCAATTCGTCTCGTTGTCAACCTGTGAGCAGATGGCATTATTTGGTAGCCTGCGCCAAACGCTACTGCAAAATTCCCAGTGGCAGGTGGAGGAGGTTGAATTTACTGAACGAGGCGAGGCAATTGCTTTGTAGCGCAAATATTAATAGACACGAACGTTTCGCCATGGTTATTAAATTAGCTTGGTAGGATCAGTGACAATCACGGCAGATTTGGATGCTCGTGTAGCGGTTGGCATACTCAAGTGCCCTGTTGTGCTGACTAATGGCTCTATCGTAAATGGTTGGTTAATCTGCATGGATATTAAAATCATTCTGATCGTTCTTTCCGCCGTCTTCACAGTTGCCTGCTTGTTTTTTGGCACCCGCAATGGCTTCTACGATAGCGATAACTATCACGGCAACGGGTCTGCCCATTAAAATATTTTTCTAACTGTTAGCGGTTGAATCAAGACAGGTGAACGAACTATCCTGCCTCCCCTATGGCACAGGTCATGGGGATGAGGGGGTTTGTCTAGAAATGCGTATAGGGCAATACCGAGTCTTACTAGACTGCGGTCTAACCGACTGGTCGTTGTCCAACTCTGAACCACGCTCCCAAGAGCCCGTGGATTTTGTCTTGTGCAGTCACGCCCATGCCGATCACGTACGCGGAATGTTGGCGTTTCATCAACGGTTTCCTCAGATTCCTGTCTACAGTAGTGAGGTCACTGCCCAGCTTTTGCCACTCAACTGGCTAGGGCAAACCGATGCGGCAGATGCATCCTTTTGTCAGGGATTACCGTGGCGCTCGCAGATTGCCTTAGCCGACGACTTGAGCGTTCAATTGTGGCCTGCGGGACATCTACCCGGTGCAGCTTGCTTTTTGCTGCGTTATCAAACCCCGGAGCGGACTTATCAAGTGTTCTACACGGGGGATTTCTTTTTGTCCAACTCCCGTTTAGTAGAAGGGTTACCTCTGGAAGAATTGCGGGGGCTCAACCCTGATGTTTTGCTGCTAGAGGGGAGTTATGGCACCAGTCGCTATCCCCACCGTCGACAGCAAGAAAATCAGTTGGCCGAACGAATCAACCAAGCTCTAGCGGCCCAAACCAGCGTTATTTTGCCCACCCCGGCCCTGGGGTTGGGACAAGAGTTGCTGATGTTTTTGCGGAGCCACCACCACTTTACTGGGCGCAAAATCGATATTTGGGTGGACGAAACGGTTGCAGCTGGCTGCGATGCCTATCTGGAATTGCTGCCCTACTTCCCCAGCAGCGTGCAGAATTTTGCCCGCCATCAACCCCTGTTTTGGGATGAACGGGTGCTGCCACGAGTCAAACGGTTACCCCCTGAAGGGCTGGCAGATGTAGGCTCCCCAGCGATTGTCATTGTCCACCGCTCTCCCCAATTAATGCAGTGGTTGGCAGCCAGTTCGCTCGACTGGGTGGCTTTTTTGCCGGATATTGGCGAGCGGCGAGCGGCCCCTGATCAAAAAGATAAAGGCGTAGAGGATAAAGCAGGCGCAGGGGATGACGGGGGCGATGATCGCGTGGCGTTATCGCCTACAACCGTTTGGCAGCAGCTCAAGCAACAACTCCAGCATCAAACCGTAGCCATTGAACCCTATGTACTCACAACCCATTGTGATGGCGCTGGTACCACCCAGTTAATTCATAACCTGCGCCCTCAACACGTTGTCTTTATCCACGGCACCCGTTCTCGTCTGGCCGATCTAACCAACTTAGAAGAACTGCAAAGTCGCTACCAATTGCATCTGCCTGCAACGGGACATTTGGTTGAGCTGCCAATCGGGACGACTTTTTTGCAGCCTGCGGCTCCTGAACTACTTTACGAAGGTGAACTCACAGAAGCGGTAGACGGCGTCAACATTGTGCTACCCCTTGGGCTTAATCAAGCTGGGCAGTGGTCTACCTTTGGTGATACTGGGGTGATTGAAGCCCGCTGGCAGGGTTCAGAACTGGTGTTACGCGGGTTGAGCCAGGATGAACTGCTGCAACAAGGGTATCTTGCAGAAGCAGCAGAGGCAGATGTAGAGAACTGTGCTCGATGTACTTACTTGCACAACGCTCGTTGCACTAACCAAGCATCGCCGATGCTGGGCTTCAAAGTTTCGCTCAATGGCTACTGTCCTGGGTTTGCAGCCAAGGGCGATCAAGACAAGGATTCTGATTCACCAATCTCTGGTTAGTCAGTGCCCCATTAATCTGAATTAGATTCGGGGTAATGATCGCGAATTTGCTCAGTTTCAGGACAATCCTCAGAAACGAGTAATTCAAAGTCACCCCGGGGTACGGTCGCTAATTTTCGAGTGATCGCGCCAATGCTCTCTAAGCGAACGATATCTTCCCAAGATGAGGTTTCATCTTCTTCTTCGGTTTCGTAGCGCAGAGTGACCAAATCACCTTCAATATCTAGGATGCGTGCCCGCTCAAGCCATCGCTGTTGGTCACGTAAAAAAATCCAAACCTCATGTTCATCACAGCACAGTTGATAGATCTTGCGACGTAGCATGGGGTTTTTCTCCTCAGCCGGAAACATGTTCATTAAATTACTAAATATCAGGGACAAGCCCACGGTCTAAAACAGCACAGTCTAAAACAGCTTATACAAGAGAATGGATCGAGGATACCGTCTCCTTCGATGCCGATACTGAATTAGCACTGGGCCTTGAATGAACAAAGCATCTGGTTTTGACAATAACCCAAGGTGACTTGACCTCCAAATCAATCATTATCAGAATAGTCTACCGAAAACGGTAAGATTTAACCCGCCTATCGGTCAGAATAGCCCCATTGTAGCAATGGGGACTCCAATTGATAATGATTGTGCGTGGCACAGCATTTCCACAGGAGAATCGTCATCCGAGTCTTAACCCCGTTATGTTTACTGGTAAGGAGTCATGCTTTTACACCTCAACACTTGGCCAGAAGTTGAAGCCTATCTCACCCGGTCGTCTGGCTTGATTTTGCCCATCGGGTCAACTGAGCAGCACGGCCCCATAGGCTTGATTGGCACCGATGCAATTTGTGCCGAAGCGATCGCCAAAGGGGTAGGCGAAGCTACCCAAGCACTCGTCGGGCCAACCATTAACGTGGGTATGGCCTTACACCACACCGCTTTCCCAGGGAGTATTAGCCTACGTCCTAGCACCCTGATTCATCTCATTCAAGATTACTTAAAACCGCTGGTCAGCTATGGCTTCACTCATTTCTTCTTTATCAACGGTCATGGCGGCAATGTTCACACTCTCAGAGCCGCTTTTTCAGAAACCTATGCTGCCCTTACCGAAGCTAAACTCCCTAGGGCTGAGCAAGTGCGTTGTCGTGTGGCCAACTGGTATATGAGCCCATCGGTGTATCAACTGGCCCAATCCCTATATGGCGATCAAGAAGGGTCTCACGCCACACCTAGTGAAATTGCCCTCACCCAGTATGTCTATCCCGACAGTATTAAGCAGGCAGTGCTAGATCCAGCTGTTGCGCCATCGGGCCACCCAATCTACGGAGCAGCCGATTTTCGCCGCCACTATCCCGATGGTCGCATGGGGTCTAATCCTGGTTTGGCGACACCGGAGCATGGCAAACAGCTTTACGAAGCGGCGGTGAAAGACTTGAGTAAAAGCTATTTGGCTTTTGTAGAAGGCTAAGATTTCATCATTGATTACCATGGGTACACGTTTCACTGTCCTCAGTGGGTAACTCTGGATGAAGATCAAGCACCAAAGCAACTTCAAAGGCGGTACCCATAGGCTGATTTCCCTACTCAAATCGGATCGCAGCGAATCTCCAACATAAAGCCATCAGGATCATAAAAATAAATCCCGCGTCCGGTGGGACGGTTGACCGGGCCGTGGTCAAGGTGCACCTGATAGTGCTGCAATCGCGCTACCGCCGCGTCAAACTGCTGGGGGGCAATATCAAACGCGAGATGGTTGGCCCGCGTAAATTGTTGGGTTGGGTCATTGTGAGGAGGACTCAGCGCCGGTTCCCAAAAGAGGTCAATCACCGTCCCGTCAGGTAAAACGAAATTTGCCACCTTACCTTCAGCCACTAAGTCTTTGAGCGTGCTGGGGATCTCTGCTCCGGTTAGCTCATGCAACCCCAGTACAGTGCCGTAGAAATAGCGCGATGTCCCCATGTCTTTGACATTGAAGGCAATGTGGTGAACGCCACGCAACCACTGGGGCCGTAGCGCTGCAGTGGTAGTTGCACCTGTAACCGCCTGGTTGGCAACGACCTCATTGTTGACATTACGGTTCACCATGGTGGCCTCCCTAAGAAACTGGACGGATCATCCTGACATTAGCTTCACAATAATGAAGAGCGTAGCGGGCATCTCTGAACATACGCCATGGATTCATACCGTAACAGAGGGGAAATGGTCGATGGGCAATAAAGCGCTACTCATTGGCGTCGATAGTCACGAACTTGATCCAGTTTTATACCCAGCCGACGACATTCAGAGACTGCACTACTTGAAGTCAATCTTATTGGCTGAAACTGAAGCGTTTCAAGATCAAGACATTATTGTGTTGCTCAATCCAGATGTCCAGCAAATGCGTCAGGCGATCGCCACTTTTAGCCTCAACGTCACCCACAAGCAGGATTTGCGGTTACTGTACATTGCCACGGCAGGCATCATTGCCCCTCAAACCCCATTCCCCACCCTCTACCTTGCCGCCTATGGTAGTCAGCCCGACTGTCTGGGAGACAGTGCGCTATCCCTCGATTTTTTGCGGGGCACGCTCAACAGTAGCCATTCTGATCGGCAAGCCGTTTTGTTTGACTGCAGCTGGGCCAGTACTGTTACCGATGGCTTCAATGCCCAGCGGCCCAGCCCCGAACTGACTCACCTAGCCTACCTGCCCAGCGCCCATCGCGTGATCTTGAGCCATCAGCCGCGACGAGCCGCCAGCGTTGAGCTATGGGAGACTGGGGCAACTTATCTGCAGCTCTTAACCGAAGGGCTAACCACCCAAATGGCAGATCTCGATGGAGACGGGATGATCTCCACCCAAGATTTGCATGGCTATCTTGAATATGAAGCCGCAGACGTACAAGCCCCCTGGCATCCGGTCATTTATGGCGATAACCCCAACGTGAGTTTAAGCTTATTTAAGCTGCCCAGTTTTGAACCGGCCTTAGAATACCGCCGCAGTGTTGAAGAAGCAGTCACAGAGGATAATGGTCAAATTTCCACCCTCAGCCGCCAGGTCTTAGATTTTCTGCGGGATAAGCTCAGCTTGGCTGTGGATCAAACCCAAGCCATCGAAGCAGACGTTTTGCGTCCCTATCAAGAAAAACAGTACAAGCTGCAAGAATATCAAGCGGTTTTTCTAGAAGCGATTCAGATCGAGTCGCCGCCGCGACGGGCGATTCGACGCCGGTTACGTTATCTACAGCGATTTTTGAACCTCAGCGATCGCGATGTGCAACTAGCCGAGACCCAAGCTCTACGATATCCTCATCGAGAAGAAGGCCTCAATGGTAGTCGCACGACACCCTTAAGATTAGAGGCATTCGAACCGATTCAGTCTCCAGAGAGTGCCTAATCAGAAGAATTCTGACCGGCTGGGTTCGAAGTTCACTTTTTTGGCTATCCTTATCAGCACGATGAAGTGATAGATAGGCCTGTGTTTATGCTTCGGATTTTTGCCACTCGGCTGCATCCCCTAATGGCGATCGCACTTTTAAGTGTTCTCCTGCCGCCAGTCGCTGTGATGGGTGTGGGGCAGTCACCGCTGTTAGCCCAAGGCACTGAGCAAACGTCAACGCCAGCCGTCAACGGAGAGGGCGAAACGGAATCATCTACGCCAGCGGTTCCTGACACCAGTACGCTCAGGATTGCGGTTTCACCCAGCATGCAGGTGATCAGCCGCACCTTAAAGCAGCGATTTGAAGCTCAGGCAGAGACCTCAACTGAGATCACCCTCGAGTCCATGGGCACCGATGCAGCGCTGCAACAAGTTGCTAATGGGCAAGCCGATCTAGCCGCTATTGGCCGCCCGTTAACTGAGACTGAATTGGCAGAGGGTTGGCAAGAAGTGCCGATTAGCCGTGAAAAAATTGCCATTATTGTCTCAGCCGACAACCCGTTTCAAGAAGAGTTGACTTTTGATCAGTTTGCCAACATCTTTCGGGGTGAAATCAACGACTGGTCAAGCCTGGGGGGGCCAGTCGCCCCAATTCGCTTTATTGATCGCCCAGAGGAGAGTGACACCCGCGTTGCCCTCAGCAACTACACCATTTTTAAGGCGGCTCCCTTTGAAACCGGAGCCAATGCGTTGTCCCTGGAAACTGACGATACCGCAGCTCTGGTGCGACAATTGGGCACCGATGGGATTGGCTACGCGATCGCCAGCCAGGTGATCAATCAAAATGAGATTCGCGTCGTGCCCATGGATGGGGTACTGCCCGATAGCGAACTCTATCCCTATTCCCAACCCCGTAGTTTTGTCTATAAAGGTCAACTCTCACCGCCGCTGCAAGCGTTTTTAGACTTTTCGACGGGGGGACTCGGTCAAACTGCTGTGGTTCAGGCCCAAGCAACGGAAGCGGCTGATGTTGCGGTTGCTGACATTCCTCGGGGGAAAGTGGTTGTTAGCCCAGATGGGAATTGGCTGGTTAGTGTCAACGAAGATGGCACGCTGCAATTTTGGGATCAAGCCGGGAATGCCATTGGTGAACCTGTAGACGCCCACAATGGCACCATTACAGATGCAACCTTTGACGACTCAGGGGAAACTCTGCTCACGGCTGGTGCAGACGGCACCGTGCAGCAATGGGACGAAGAAGGCCAACCGGCTGGCCCCGTCTTGACCTCGGAGCGTGGCCCCGTCACGGCGCTGAGGATGAGTCCTGATGGTCAAACGCTAGTCACTGCAGCGACTGATGGCACGTTGCAATTTTGGGATGCTGAGGGCAACGCGAAAGGCGATCCGGTGCAAGCCCATCCCGGCTTGATTACAACCCTGGCCTTTAGTCCCGATGGTCAAACTGTGGCCAGTGGCGGCGAAGATGGCACCGTCAGCTTTTGGACGCCCGAGGGTCAACCCCAAGGGGAGGCCTATGCGGGCCATGACGGCCCAGTTACCGCCGTTGCCTTTAGTCCGGATGGCGAGCAACTTGTCAGTGCTGGTGCAGATGGGCAATTACGCTATTGGGATCAAGCGGGGAATGTGGTTGGGGATCCGATTCAGGCCCATAGCGGCGGTGTTGACGCGATCGCATTTAATCCTCAAAATCAGACCCTAGCCTCCACTGGTGCAGACGGCACCGTTAAGCTGTGGGATGCCGAAGGTAACACTACGGCGACACCCATTAATGATTTAGAGATGCCTGCCAGTTCCCTTGCCTTTAGCCCCGATGGCCAACGGTTGATTATTGGTGATGCTTCGGGAACCCCCAAACAGTGGGATCTTGAAGGCAATCCGATCTTGCCCACTGATGGGGAGAGTGACGCAACGGGTGACAACGAGCAAATCGTGATTGAACCTGACCCGCCTTTAGACCCAGTGGCTGAATCTGATCCCCTAGCAGGGGCAACTGCGTTCTTTCAATCTCTACCCGCCTGGGTTCGGTGGGGACTTTTACCACTATTAGGCTTGGCCTTAATTATCGGGGCAGCCTTACGCGGTGGCGATGATCGCAAGTCAACCCTAGTCGTGGATGACACCGGGGATGAAACGGATCAGCCTGATGCAGATCCCATTCCAGACCCGCCCCGCGATTTGACCCCAGGGTCAACCCCGTATCCTTCAAACTTATCTGATGATTGGGCAACTGGTCAGGATCCCTCTCCTGCGCCAAGCACGGAAGAGCTCAATTGGGACACGCGTTTAGCCGAGGTTAAAGCTGAACTGGCCGAAGGTGCTGAACTGGCAAAAGCGGGTCAGCATGAAGCCGCCATCGCTCAGGTTCATCGAGCGATTGAAGCGGCTGATTTGGAGCGGATGAAAGCGATCGCGATGGGGGCTAGCGCTTCCGGGGCATTGGCTTTGCTCGTGCGGGGATTGACCCAGCGCAGCAAGCTATTTAACCAATTGGGCCGCAAAACTGATGCCTTGGGTAGCCTGGATACGGCTCTAAAATTTGACCCTAATGACGACGAAGCGATCGCCCTCAAAGGCGAACTGCTGGGGGGTCTCGATGCGGCTAGCAATGCCAACGTCCTCTTTGATCGGGCTAGAGAACTTTACAATGACCCCGATGATCCCATTGAGACGCCAGTCGATGGATTAGTTGGCCCAGATCAGGGAGTTAATGGCGCATCTGACGGTATGCCGTTGGACGATAGTCCAGATGATGGTCTAGCTGGTGATGAGACTGAGCCAGACACCGCTGATCCGATTTTTCCTGAAACAGGGGAGCTCGGCGATTTAGATAGCCTTGGCGATGCTGCTGATGTACCACCAGAATTACTCGTCCAGATTGCAGACTTGCCCCAAGAAGCCCAAACCCCACCGTGGATTAGCATGACCGCAGAACCCACTGAAGTTTTGGCTAAGGCAACGGCTGACGAGGCCGCAGTGGAGCAAGCCGATGATATTCCGGCTGATTTGGCCGCAGAATTTGCGGCTATCCCTACTGAAGAAGCAGTACCTGGTGATGGTTCAGATAGCGATGTCAACCTTGACACAGAGGGCAATATCAATAACGGTGCAGCGGGTATGGAACCACCCCCACTAGACACACCGGTGGAAGATTGGATGATGGCCGCAGTGGTAGATGTGCCCGATGAAGAGGACTTAGACCAAATCCCATCGGCAACGCCAATGCCCCTTGACTGGCCCGATGCCGATCAGGCTGATTCAGAGGATGTGCCTGCGGAACTGCAAGCGGCGCTCCAAGATATCCCGAACGAACCCCAGACTTTGCCTTGGGTAACCATGGTATCGGAACCAACAGGGCGCTCGGGCGCGATCGCCGCTGCCAGCACTACAGTCGCTAACTCACAGGCTCCCCAAACGGCCCTGATCGAAAAAAGCCAAATTACCCTGGCCCCTTGTAATACTCAATGGGCCTATGTCTCGTGGACGGTGGCACAAAAGAAACGAGATGTCTTACAGCAGCAAACCGACGCTCAGCTTGCTGTCAGGCTCTATGACGTCACCGATGTTGGGGCAGATTACGCCCAATTGCGTGAGTTCCAACAGCATGAATGCTATGACCTAGCCCGTGAATGGTATCTCGCTATTCCGCAACTCGGGCGCGATTATTTAGTTGAGCTCGGCTATTTCAACGCTGACAAACGGTGGCAACCCATCGTCCATTCAGACATCGTTCATTTCCCGAGCTAGAAGGTGATAACACCCTCAAAAGTGAGGAGGCCGCGCGCATGATCTACCCTATGGAAAACTCGCGTTATCGTAGAGCGTAAGCCGATTGATAAATCTTGCACCAGGGTTGATGCTAATCTGCTGTTGCGTATTCAATGCAGACTCATGACTTTGCGTAATTTCGCTTCAAGGACATTAAAACGGTGAACAACAAACGGCTTCGAGAATCAGACTATTTTGTCGCATGGCTTTTGTTCTTCCTGGCGGCAACGATTGGCGGCGGTATTGTCGGGTTTATCTTTGGGGCGATCATTGGGGTGATATTGGGCATATCTGGCGTCACCGATCCGAATGTCCTTGCCACTGCGGGTGGAATTATCGGATTCATTGTGGGCATCCCGGTTTCCTATTTGTCGTTCCGTTTCTTTGTGGGCAAATTTATCGTTGATAAAGTGCGGTAATTAGGCAGCACTGCCCACAGACCAATAGCTGGTTATTTCATCGGGCGGGGAGCTATGGCTGAACTCAGACAGGATCCATTGCGGCGATGGTCAAAGACCAGCCCAGGAGGGCGATCGCCAAAGTCAGCTGCAGCCCAGTCGATTAAGGCTGCAATCAGTCAGGTCATTGCTCAAGAATCCCTCAGAAATGAACGAAAAATTGCCTATGTGCGGGCGATTGTCCTGTTGATTTCAAGCATGTTAGACGTGCTTGTTTTTTTCTTTCCCCAAACGCTGATTGGACAAGCAGCCGTTTCACCTACGGTTGCTTTAATTGCAATGGCAGCGTGTTTGGTTTCAACTGGATTTCTCATTGTCCTCTTACAACCTGCCGCTTGGCGTCGGTTAGCGAGTTTACAGATCGCGATTCCGCTATTTGATGGCGTATTGTTAGCACTTTTCGTTACCAATATTTGGCACGTCTTGGGTGAGTCTATCCCTCAAATCACCACAAACATTGCCGCCTTGTGTTGTCTATTAGCGGTTTCTGGTGGAATCCGCATCTGGCGTCAGGCTTCAACTTTAACCACCGGGTTAGCCTTAGTGAACTTCGCCTACGCAGCGATTCTGTTTCAACTCAACCCAATAGTTAGCTTATTTGTCTTGATTACTATTTTGGGCACAGGTCTGATGGGTATGCTGATTGCTGGCATTGTGGCGCGACAGGGCAAAAATGAGGCTGGCCGTCTGTTGATGCAGCAATTTTTGCCCGCTAATGTCGTTGAAGCTGCCTTTGAAGAACCCATTCGTTTGCTTGAAGAACCCAGGGTCTGTGACGTCACTATTGTAGTGAGTGATCTGCGGGGCTTTACTCACTATGCCGAAAAGCTAGAGCCGGTTAAAGTACTGGAATTTTTGAACCAATGCCAGGGTTTGCTCTCCAAGATTGTGGAACAGCACGGGGGCTGGGTGGATAAATTTATGGGAGATGGGATGCTCGCCGTGTTTGGCGCACCCAGAACCTCTGAAAATCATGCAGAGAAGGCCTTACAGGCCGCGCAAGTAATTTTAGACTCAATGCAGCGTCTAAGTCCGTTGCCGATTGGCATTGGCCTGCACTCCGGTTCCATTGTGGCGGGCTGTTTGGGCACGGGCGGACATTTAGAGTTCACGGTCATTGGCGACACTGTCAATGTGGCCGCTCGCCTGGAGGCGTTAACCAAAACAGTTGATACCTCGCTGTTGATCAGTCAAGCCACCCAAAAACGGCTCAAACATCACTCACTCAAGTCTTTGGGAGAAATGTCGATTCGCGGTCGCGATGAACGAATCGAGGTATTCACGCTGCTTGAATAATGGGGTGCTAAACCTGTCGGATTACCCGGCAGGGATTGCCCACCGCAATGCTATTTGCATCAATGGATTTAGTCACAACGCTGCCTGCACCGATGGCCGTGTTGCTACCAATGGTGACGCCAGGACAGATGATCGCGCCACCACCAATCCAGACGTTATTGCCGATGGTTACAGGAGCTGCCATTTCTACCCCTGTCATGCGAATGGCTGGGTCGGTGGGATGATAAGCCGTATAGATCTGCGCATTGGGCGCGATCAGCACGTCATCTCCAAGGGTCACCCAATTACAGTCGAGAATCGTACAGTTGAAGTTGATATAGAGGTTTTTGCCCGCCCGAATGTGGCAGCCGTAGTCGCAGTAGAACGGCGGGTTGATTTCAAAGTCAGGGCCAAGCTCGCCAAAGAGCGATCGCGCTATATCTTGTCGTTGCGCAAGATTGTCTGGTGGAAGGGTATTGAATGAGTGCAAAAGACGCTGTGTAGCTTGCCGCATGATCAGCAACTCTGGGTCGTTTGCCAAATAGGGTTCATTGGCCAGCATCTTTGCCCGTTCTGTTTTGCCCATGGCTTATAACGAAATCAGCCCTCAATTAACCTGTTGATGCGGTTGGGCATAAATTTGGTGCGATCGGAGCAGATAGCGTTCAAAGGTGAATTGTGTATTGAACACACCTTTGAATGACTGCAAGGAGAAGAGCAGTTTTGTCCTAAGCTGCCAACCCTGTTCCAATCAGGCAAGCACCCGTCAAGTTAATCCCGTCGAGGTTAGCCCCTTCAAAATCAGCACAGAGTAAATTTGCCCCAATCAACGATGTCCCCGTCAACGTGGCGCTGCGCAGGTCAGCTTCTTCTAGATTGGCATCATTGAGCAACGTACCCCGCATCTCAGCCCCGTAGAGATTCGCGCCGTGCAGATTTGTATTGCTCAGATTCGCCCCGCGCAAATCAGCCCCACTCAAGTCAACCCCTTGAAGATTGACGCCCATCAGGTTCGCCCCATTTAAAAACGCACCCGAGAGGACAGCTCCGGCCAGTTTGGCTCCCATCAAGTTAACCCCACGCAAATTGGCACCCCGTAAATCGGCACCACTTAAGTCACTTTGCATCAGGTTTGCCCCCCATAGGTTGGCTCGCAAATCGACACCGATGAGTTTTGCACCCATCAGGTTCGCCCCTTCTAAATGGGCACGAGCCAGATTGCAATGGCTAAAGTTAGTGCCCACTAAGTGAGCCCCTGCCAACTGAAAGTTCGAGAGATCCAGACTAGAGAGATCTTCATCCTCTAAATCACACCCTGGCAAGTGACGCAGCTTACCGTCTCGAATTGCCTCAATATCCATGGTTAACTGTACCGATCTGAGAGAACACCATTATGTAAACCCCATCCGACTTGAAAACTTTAATTTTTGGCTCAGAGAAGCGGGGATCCAGATGGAGCCAAAAGTTAGAAAGCCCCAGCCGTTTCCGCACTTTGAGCCACATCAGGATTGAGCAAGCCAGTCACGACAGTCATTCGCGTCGGGATGCTGGGCAAACTTAATCCTTGCTGCAACCCTTGCACGATTAATCCCAAAATTTCAAGTAACTTAGGATCCCACCGGGTTCCCTGACCGCCTCGGCAGCCTTCCATGGCTTGGGCCAATCCCTGATTGTAGGCATCTGAGCCTAGCGCCGCAGCATGATGCGCCGCTTGATATTCAGCGACAGCTTGCTGAAACGCTGCCACAAGCCCTAAAATTCGAGACTCTAGGGGAATCTTATCCCCGGCCAACCCGGCGGGTTGACCACTCCCATCCCACCACTCATTTTGATGGGTGACAATTTGAGCCACCGCTCGCAGCCGGGGCATGCGGCGTAAGACTTGGCCCCCAGGCACCAGCGGACAGCTGGGCCCCGCATCGGCGATTAACTGTTCGGGATCAATCGGCATTGGAGCAATGCGAAAGAGCAGACTGGCCAACTTTAATCGCTGGAGTTGCCAAGCCGGCAAATCAATCATTTGTCCCATCATCTCGGCTAAAGCAGACACTTCTGTGGAGGCCAACGGATTGACCGAGTCAGCCAGATCAACCAACTGGGCCATTCGCAGAAACGCCTGCATGTTATTGGCAGTCAGGTTTTGCTCTAAATCTTCGAGAAAACCAAAGTCTCCTTGCGATAGCATCGTCCGACGACTGGACTGAAGATAGTCCACAACTTTACCAACAACCTCACGCACCCCTTCAGCGGTAGAGCCCTGGTGCTCAGTCGTCGTATTAGCTTCGAGGGTATCGATTTGCTGTTGGAGTTGGGTTTGCAGTGCTGGGTTGTATTGACCTAAGTGGGCGATCGCGTGGCCGATCGTCTCTTTAACTAACTCGGGTTCAAAGGTCCAGAAGCCATAAAACTTCCGTTCTAAGTCGTTGTCAGGGACGCCCTGATGACCATAGTCGGCAGGTAGCAATTCCTGACATAGCACCATCGCCGTATAGTCTGGTGCCCAAATAATCAGGTGCCATTCTTGGGCTACAGGATCATTGAGGTCTAAATCAACCAGGGCCACATTATCTCGTTGGCCAGTGGGATGACTGTGGAACCCTGAATCGGGTGCTGCCATAATCACAATTTGCTGGGCCTTATCCGCGATCGCACCATAGCGATCTGCCTCTTGCAGATACCACTTACCTTGCTGAAACGCGGTGACGACGATGGGAGACGCGCCAGCATTCAAAATATAGTCTTCTAGGGCGTGGCATAGGGCAACCAGCGTATTTTTGTAATAGACGCCGATGTTAAGGGGAACTCCTCCCGGCTTCGCCTTTCGACTATCTATCAGCTTTTTTAGAATCGATCCCTCAAGCATTTCTCCTGCCCTACTCCAGCTGTTGTAACCCGGTGCCCACGCTGAAACGACGCGCGTTTCTAAACGTCAATTGAATGCTGTCTCAAGATAATACCGCGCTTAGCATGCGGGGTTGTTCGGTCAAGGGTGCAGACAAAGCTTCCTCTAAAGCAGCGCACCCTAACTTCGCCTCCAAAATATCCATCACTTCTCGCCCAAAATCATTCGGGTTCTGTCGCCAAGCCTGCAAACAGACCTCTCCGAAGAAGGAACCCATGGGTTCTGGATTCCATAACAGCTTACGAGCTGTCCAGGGCATGACGCTCATGGGATCGTAGCCAGGTTTGAGAATATCCTTTTTGAAAGCGTATTCTTCCAGATGGGTATGGGGTTGTAGACCAATGAAGAAGATGGCCGGTTCCACTTTGTCTCGCCCGAATACGGCTTCCAAAGCCCGGTGGTAAGCGACGGTTTGGCGGATGGTCTCAGGCCGCTCGTCAATCACGTTGAAGGAGTAATTGACTGAAACCAAATCGTTAAATCCGGCAGCCTTTAAGTCCTTACAGTTTTGCAGTACGGTGCGCAGGTTGTAGCCCATGCGCATCTTGCGCACTAACTCTTGGGAGCCGCTGGTGATGCCAATCTCAAAGTAGTTCATCCCCGTGGCCACCATCAGGTCGCACAGTTCTGGTGTCAGGTTGTCGGCGCGAATGTAAGCAGCCCAGTGGATATCGTCCATGCCTGCGGCCAGAATATTGCGCAACAGTTCCACAGCGTCATCTATGTAACGGCGAGCCGGAATAAACTGAGCATCGGTAAACCAAAAATTGCGGATGCCCCGAGCATAGAGCTGTTGCATTTCCTTCACCACTTCATCGGCAGGGTTAATGCGAACTTGTTTACCCTCGATCACGGTATAGACGCAATAACAGCAGTTATGGGGGCAACCTCGTTTGGTTTGCACGCCGACGTAAAAATCTTGCTCTTGCAAATAATATTCAAACTCTGGCCAAATCTGCGCAATGTAGTCGTAGTTGCAGGCAGTTTTTTCAATCGAGGCAGGCCATTCATGGATCATGCGATCGCGAGGTTGGGTTTCACCCACCACATAACACCGCTCATCCAAAAAATCTTGGCCGCTCAGCAATTTTTGAAGCAGGGCTTCGCCTTCACCCACAGAGATAATGGTTCCCTTAGGCACCATCCCGCCCAGCTGTTCATAGAACACGCTGACGGCTCCCCCCCCGACTACCGTGCGAACTT
The DNA here is from genome assembly GCA_039815185.1 of Cyanobacteria bacterium P01_A01_bin.123. Classification (GTDB taxonomy): domain Bacteria; phylum Cyanobacteriota; class Cyanobacteriia; order Phormidesmidales; family Phormidesmidaceae; genus JBCBZT01. Next base: position 59,558 of record JBCBZT010000041.1, read on the forward strand.
GGGTGTTGTGTCGCTGAGCTCGCTTCAGGCCACGCTTGATTAAACCCTGATTGCGCCATAGCTCAGAGTAGTAGGCAGTCGTCACTCGCAAGCCGCCTAGCGCCCCCCTCAGCTTAATCAAGGGATTTCGAGCATAGAAGACCTCGAAGGCATTTTGTAACGGGTTGCCACCCCGTCCCCCCACTGGCGCGTAAATCTGGATGTCGCGCCAAGAAAACACCAGCAGGGTTGGCTTAAACTGATCGACGCATCGATCCAGCGCTGCACCATAATCCAAAGGCGGGATCGTCCCCAGGTCAAAAATACGCTGCTCTACCGTTGGCAAAACCTTGTGGATATGGTCGGCCAGGTAAACCACCCCAACGGGGAATATGGGGTTGCAAGGCAGTCTGACGTATAAAACGCGATCGCTCATAGTTGACACATGCATTTCATATATCTTTACGATAACATTCATAATCCCAAGATGGACCGATCAAAAATGGAAGATCCCCAAGAAACGGAGCATTGAGAGGATGTTTTTTAGCCAAACACAGCTTGGGACTCGTGCTTGCTGCTGCGGGTTACGAAAATCCTCAGGTCTTACAGGGAATGTTGACATCGCACTCCCGTAATCAGGGTGAAAATGTGGTATAAAACTTCTATAAAATTTTTGTTTAAATTAAGCCGTGTCCATATTCAGAGTCATCATGCTTGAGCGCTAAAAACGTTCAGGATTTCTTGAGGCAAAAGCATAAGCGCTCCCTAAGCATAAGGTTTAGGTTCTCCAACGGTGGAGTTTAGCTGCTTGTTCCGTGGCTGGGGGCAATCTTGACCCTCCTTAGTTGAGCTTCTAGGTGTCATCTCTGACTAGGTGTCATCTCTGATAAGTTTTCAGACTAGCCGACTTGGAGGTTCAACTCGGCTGGTGGTTGACTGTCGTTAACATCGTACTTTGCTGGCTTTAAGTTCTACGAAGGCCATCGTTAAGCAAAGCAAAGAAATATTTCAGTAAGTCACGCGTTTCTGCGGGTTGGTAGTTACCTTTACAGCCTGCTGGGATCGCGGAGTGTTAGGGTGTTTGCAGTAGTGATGCGAATAGTAAGCACCCTATATCCTCATGGCTCAAATTTTAGATCCTCTACCATCGGACGGTTCAGAACATGTTCTGTGCTGTTATGTAAACGCGACTAGTAAAATGCAGGTTGCCCGAATTACGAACATCGACAACTGGTACTTCGAACGAGTTGTTTTTCCAGGGCAGCGGTTGTTATTCGAGGCTTTGCCCGAGGCCCAACTGGAGATTCATACCGGCATGATGGCCAGCTCTATTTTGTCGGATACGATTCCTTGCAAGCGCCTTGCGGTTAGTGATGATCCCCAGATTCCGCCTCCGGAAATTGCTAAGGAAGCCCCTCAAGTAAAGTCCCAAGTAGCCGCATCATCGAGTAGTATTTTACCTCGCGCCTTTTCCGGTAAGGCACGCTCAACTCGCACTCCGGCTACTGCATTGACGTTTGCAGTTGAGTAGTTAAATCCTGGCCATAGAGAGGTAAGCCAGCGGGTGCGGTAGGCTAAAGGTAACGTTTGAGTCTGCTGCACCAATGGATTTACCGTCTTTTATCTGGCTTTGGCGGATCGCCGCTTGGTCGATGGGGTTGACCCTATCGGCCTACTTTTTGTTGATGGTCAGCGGTGGTAGCTTGTCTTGGATGCGGCAAACAAAACGTCCCCGTCCCCAATGGTTGCGTCCTTTACACATTGGTATCGGTACCACCCTAGTTGGGTTAGTTTTGCTGCTGCTAACCGTTGGCATCGTTGGGACACTCGGCGAGTTTGGCCGATTGGGGCATTCTGCCCATTTGCCAGCGGGAATCAGCGTTGTCGCCTTGGTTTTAGCTTCCGCTTGGAGTGCCAGCCGCATCAGTCCTGAAAGAGGTTGGGCGCGATCGCTCCATGTCGGCATTAATGGCTTGCTATTTGTAGCCCTCCTGTCTGTGAGTTGGAGCGGCTGGACTGTGGTGCAAAAGTATTTGCCTTGAACAACCCCACCTTGAACGTGATCAACCATTAAAATACTTAGCTTTGAGGACACAGTAGCGGTGACCCGTTCCCCTTTAGAAACAAGAGAAACAAGCCCGACCTTAGCAAAGCCCAACGAGAACACCATTGTCGATCGATTTCCAATCTCTCCCTTAATTCGGGTGACACTGTTAGGGCTATATTTGGCCCTCATTGGGCCGTTGCCATTTTTAGCGGCCGCTACCGACGCCCCCATTTCACCTGTGATCTTAAGTATTGGGATTGGCCTAGGGGCGATCGCGCTCTATGGGGCACTGACTGAACGGGTGATCACCGATGAATCGGGCATTCGGGTGACCTATCCGACCTGGGTTAGATGGTTATGGCGTCGGGGTTGGTCACTGAATTGGACTGACATCCGGGCCCTCAAACCGCGTTCTACAGGACAGGGGGGCATTGTCTATTACTTTGTCAGCCAAGACAATGAGCAAGCCTACTTGCTACCCATGCGGGTGGCAGGATTTGCCCGACTCGTTCGTACCGTACAGGCCCAAACTGGTATTGACACCCAGGATGTGCGCCCGCTGTCGCAACCCTGGATGTACCTAATTCTGTTGAGTTTTACGCTAGTGCTGCTTGCCATTGACGGCTGGACGATTTGGACTGCTGTGACATTGGGTTTGACCACAGGATAAGCGTTTGATGCAGCTAAAACTTCAACGGGTGGGGCTCAAAGCCCCAGTAGGCATCGGTCAGGCAATCGATGATCTATCGTTTGAGGTGGCTAGTGGCGAGCATATCACCATAATTGGCCCCTCGGGTTCGGGGAAGACGGCACTGTTGCGACTGCTGAGTCGCCTTATCGAACCCAGTAACGGCAAAATTCAGTTTGAGGGGCGCAATTTTCAAGACTGGCCCGTTATCGAGTTGAGACAACACATTACTTTTGTGGGCCAAACGCCCCGATTGTTGGGGATGGACGTTCAAACCGCATTGCAGTACCCGCTGCAATTGCAAAAGGTTCCCCTACTAGAACAGCCCCAGCGGGTTCACACCCTCTGCGAAAAACTAGAGATGCCTAAATCTTGGCTAGATCGCACTGCCCGAGACCTTTCTCCAGGACAGCAGCAAATTGTCGCGATCGCGCGATCGCTCATCCTCCGGCCCAAAGTCTTGCTACTCGATGGCCCCCTAGCGACCTTAGATTCGGGGCAGCTATTGAGATTATTGACCGCCCTAAAGCAGTTTATTCCAGCCATCACAGTGATCTTAACCAGCCACGATCCAGATGGTATGGCAGACTTTAGCGATCGCTATTTGGTATTACACCAGGGCAAACTGCAGCAAGATACTGTTGCTGCAGTTTGCGATCGCGAAGCCTTAAAACAGTGGCTCAAACAAACTGCCATGCGCGAATCAGAAGCTTGGCAATAGATCGACCGCTAGATCTTTGCAGGCACCTTGGCAATATTGTCTTCCCACTTGCGCGGGGCACTGGCCCGACGAATATTGCGCCAGATCTGGGTTGCTGCCAGGGTGCCATCAGCCACGGCAATGGAGACCTGATTCAACCCCTGCTTCAAATCACCCAGGGCAAAAATACGCTCATGGGTCGTTTGAGTCATGTCGTTAGTAATCAGGTTTTGGCCATCCCAAGTTAAACTTTCAATACCTTTCAAATATTGGTTGTGATAAATCGATCCCATACTCACCAGCCCAGTCGTGGCTTCAACCACCCTGCCGTCAGCCAATTCAACCCCGCTAAGCTGATGATTTTCACCCAAAAACTTGGCAATGGGTGCTTCGTAAAGGGGATACCCATAATCCGCTAACTTCTGTTTCATCGCATCGCTCACCGGAAATCGGCCGTGGGTGAGCACTGAAATATAGGGCGTAAACCAATTCAACACGAACGCTGCATTGATTTGACCCTCAGACCCGGCAATTAGAACTGCTTTTTGATCCCACATGTCAAAGCCATCGCAAATCATGCAAACATGCAGGGTGTAGCCCGCATAGTCGTAAACGTTTTGCATATTCTCTAGCTCGGGCAACACATCAATCACCCCAGAGGCAGCAATCAAATATTTAGTGCGAAACACAGGGTAAGTGCTGTCTTTCCGACCCACCTTGACCTTGACTGCTAATGCATCACCTTCGTCGGTCACCTCTTCAACAAATCCCCGCAGATAATCAGCCCCCCAATCTAGGGATTGTTTCATCCCATGGGTCAAGATGTCTCGCCCTGGTGTCTCAGGATCAAGGCCCAAATAATTACGCAAATCTTGCATCCAAAGTGAGCGTCCCCGACCTTTTTCAATCACCAGACACTTGAGGCCGTAGCGGGCTAAGTAGATTGCGGCTGACAGCCCTCCCATCCCGCCACCGACAACAACGGCATCGTAGAGGGTATCAAGGCGAGTATCCAGATTTTTACTAGAGAGTTTCATCGCGACCTACCAGGTTCATTCACTACGGCTAAAAGAGGAGCTAAACAGGGGAAAAGACATCTGATTTGGAGACTTGAGTAGCGGGTGCAGAACCCAGCGCCACGACAAGGCAAACGACAAATCTGGATGCGATAGCGGTTTGAAAAGGGCAAAGCAGGTGAATAAACTCCCCCTCCTTTGCCCACCACTTAAGCTATGGCTTGGCTAGAGTTCAACCTTGAGCAGCAAACTAGCCAACAAACGCGAGTCGAGGCTCAGAAACGCCCCCAGACTCAGTCCCCTTAAGGTAAGCCAACATGGTGTCAGCGTCAGAAACCTCGAACGGATCGGTCGGGCAGTTGTCGCCATAATCGGGCTCGACGAAGATTTTCTCAATCTTGCCGTCGTCAACCAGCATGGAGTAACGCCAAGAGCGCATGCCAAAGCCCAAGTTAGACTTTTCAACTAGCATGCCCATTTTGCGGGTAAATTCCCCATTGCCATCGGGCAGCAAGAATACATTCTTGGCACCGACTTGCTTGCCCCACTGGAACATCACAAACGCATCGTTGACGGAAACACAGACCACTGAATCTACCCCTTGCGCCTTGAACTCGTCATAGAGCTCTTCGTAGCGAGGCAAGTGGTTGGAGGAGCAAGTGGGGGTGAAGGCACCGGGCAATGAGAAAATCACGACCTTTTTGCCGCCAAAGATATCTTGGGTGGTCGTATCTTGCCATCGGAAAGGATTAGACCCAGGGACAGACTCGTCACGAACGCGAGTCTTGAATACAACGTCAGGGACTTTTTCTAGCGCAATCATATCTACCTCTTTAATCGTTTAAGGACAACTTCAACTGCATCTGTCCAGCCTTCGCTGCTATAAGTCAGAATAATTCTTATCTAGAAATAAATCAAGGGTGCTGGCGACTTAATTTTTGCAAATGTTCCTAACCAGGTGCTACAACTATATAACATCGCCACAGAGTTGGGCCAAGACATGCAGCAGCAAGCGGACCAGATTATTCAAACCCTCAAATCGCGATCGTTGCGGGTGACGCCCCAACGGTTTGCTGTGTATGCCAATTTGTTGGCCCGCACTGACCATCCCACAGCAGAACAGATTTTGGCCGATCTGAATCAAGATGCGCCGCGTTCGTCTCAAGCTACAGTGTATAGCTCTCTCCAGGCACTGCAAGATGTAGGGCTGGTGCGTGAAGTGCTGCTAGAGGAGGGGGTATGTCGCTATGACGCCAACGTAGCCCCCCACCATCACTTCCGCTGTCGGCAGTGCGGTGAAATTGAAGATATTGCCTGGGAACAGTTTCAAAGCATTGATTTGACCCGGTTGCGACCAGGGTTAGACGCTGAAGACTATGAGGTGACAGTGCATGGCCGCTGCGATCGCTGTCAGGATTAGGAACTAAAGCCCAGGGGATTTTCAAATTGCTGAGCAATCGCGGCTAGCAAGGTTTGACAATCTTCTGCATATTTCATACTGCGTTTCTCAATTCTTAATTGCGGTGATTATTGTTGTAATTAATCCGGGCTCCAGCCCACTGGAGCTTACTCCGCAAGGTTTTGTAATAGGAATAATTGTCGCGGAGAATGATGAAATGCGACAGACAGTCGGCTAGGCGAATATCGACTCGCTGCCCTGGCCAAATTGAGGTTGCCATTACCCCATCCATCCAAAGCTTGGTACTGAGGTCAACATCCGCCAAGGGCCAGATGCTAACCACACAACCCGGAGGTAGCACGATCGGCCGACTTGACAAACTCAAGGGACAGATTGGCGTAATCACGATGGCATCCATACCGGGATGCACAATCGGGCCGTTGGCTGCAACGGTATAGCCCGTTGACCCTGTAGGTGTGCTGATCAGCAGCCCATCGCCCTGATATTGATCGACCACTTCCCCGTCAATTTCCATTTCTAAAATGGATGTAATCATGCGATCGGGGGAAGCAGGTTTCACGCACATTTCGTTGAGCGCCAGGTAGCGATCGCTCATGGGTTCCAAGTTAGTGCGATGACCTTCAAAAATCTGGGCTTGCAGCATCATTCGTCGCTGCACGGCAAAGCGGTCTTCCAGCAAGCGCTGGCAAACGGCTGCAAAATCCTCAAAAGTATCCGATGATTCAGTTAGAAACCCTAAATGCCCGCCTATATTAATCGCCAACATTGGGATGCCGTCTTCAGCTAAGTGCCGAGCAGCAGCCAGCGCTGTGCCATCTCCTCCCAGCACAATTGCTAAATCAATCGGCTGGGTTACAGACGCCAAAAATACTGGAAACGGGTTGTCCTTCGGCCCGCTTGGCCCCATTAGCACTTTGCACCCCAAAGATTCGAGGTGACGGGCGCACTTCTCAGCCCAGGATTTGCTGAACGAATTTCCGGCCTTGTGGGCAATAATGACCTGATTAAGCTGCACAGTTTCGCCAGGGTGAACAACCACAGCACGACAAGTCACCAGTGGCCTTATCGCATCGTATTAATGCCCTCATCCTACCGGATTCAGCTTCATTCAGTTGTGTCCAGGCTCTACCACTTGAGCAGATTAAACTGCTCCATATCAACCGTGTCGCGATTTCGGTAAATCGACAGCACAATCGCTAAACCGACTGCTGCTTCAGCTGCCGCAATGGTAATCACAAACACCGCAAACACCTGCCCCTTAATTCCTGCCGGATCAAGGTAGTTTGAGAAGGCCATCAAATTCAGGTTGACCGCATTGAGCATCAACTCAATTGACATCAACACCCGGATCACGTTTCGGCTCGTGACCAGGCCGTAGATGCCAATACAAAACAGTGCTGCAGCAAGGAATAAAAAGTATTCGAGGGTCATAGTTATCTCAAACGAGTCAACGAAATAAGGCTGCGCTGGTCAGCAGGTATTGATAGTTTCGAGAACTTAGGCATCTTCAGGCATACCCGCAGACACCAACTCGCGGGGACGTTCTGGCAGCGTCAGCGCTTCGGCACCAACGGGTTGCCCAGGGATTTCGTCGGGAATGTACTCCCGACGGGCCAAAATAATTGCCCCGACCAACGCCATTAGCAAGAGCACTGACGCCAGTTCGAAGGGCAGCAAGAAGTCGCTAAACAAATGTTCGCCAATTAACACCACGGCCAAATCTCCCGCTGCCACCTCTGAGGAGATTGCCCAAGGTGTGCCAACGACCACCGTCCCGAGTAAGGCAAAGAGACCCGTACAGACAACCGCTGTTGCTATTTTGCCAATCCAGGCGTTGTTGAGGGGTTCAAAGGGCTGGCGCTTGTTAACCAGCATGATGCCGAACAAAATTAGAACGTTGACAGCACCCACATAAATCAAAATTTGTGCCGCAGCCACAAACCCGGCATTGAGCAAAATATAGAGTCCTGAAATGCTGACAAACACCATTGCCAGCAAAAATGCCGAGTAAACAATGCTCTCAAGTAAGACTACTCCTAGGGCTGTTGCCAGCATCAACAGACCCAGCACCCCAAACGAGACGATCTGTACGCCTTCTGCTAAATTCACAACTTTTTGACTCCTGCTGCTAGTATCTAAGCCCCACTTACTGTAATCCACTGGCACCGAAACGGGGAAGGTTTAGGGTATTTCCCTAACCTTCATTCCCCGACGCTCTACTTAGATGCAGCGTCTTCTTTGCCATTGTTGGCTTCCATCTCCGCTAAGATTTCCTGCGGCAGTTTGCCAGCTCGACGAGATCCAGCCGGTAAGTCGTGGGGATCCATCACACCTTTGGGCAGATAGGCCAACTCTTTCATCGGCGTCACCATGGGATCTTGGGTGACTTTGTAGGGTAGCCGACCTAAAGCCACGCTGTCGTAGTTCAGCTCATGCCGATCATAGGAGGCCATCTCATACTCTTCGGTCATCGAGAGGCAGTTGGTGGGGCAATACTCTACACAATTGCCGCAAAAGATGCACACGCCGAAGTCGATGCTGTAGTGATTCAAGGTTTTCTTTTTAGTGGCCTTGTCAAAGTCCCAATCTACCACTGGTAGGTTGATGGGGCAGACGCGCACACACACTTCGCAGGAAATACACTTATCGAATTCAAAGTGAATTCTGCCCCGATATCGCTCAGACGGGATCAGTTTCTCATAGGGATATTGCACGGTCACAGGACGCCGTCGCATGTGGTCAAAGGTAACTGAAAGTCCTTGACCAATATATTTTGCAGCCTGGCCTGTGCTTTTGGTGTAATCGAGTGCTTGCTTTAGGAAGTTCAACATTAGTTTTCTCCCAGGGCGGGATTATTCAGTGAGCGCATGGTCTAAAGGACGTGAAACTTATGGGCATAGACTAGGGAAGCGATCGCGATAAGCCAATCTTTGGCTACCATGTTAACCGCCAAAGGCAAAGGGGAAAGCCAGCTTCAGCGCCGCCGTCAGCAGCAAATTCACCAGGGATATGGGCAGCAAAAACTTCCAACCTAAATCAAGGAGCTGGTCAATGCGAACACGAGGAACCGTCCAGCGTAGCAAAATGGCGATGAACACCAGCAGATAAGCCTTGAGCAGGGTCATAATCACGCCCAACGAGGCGGTAATAATTTGCAGCCAGGGGGTCGTTTCGCTCACGCCCAGCCAGCCCGCCAACAACTCGATAGGAAAGGGAAAGTCCCAACCGCCGAGGTATAAAATTGCCACCAGCAAGGCGGACAGCACCAGGTTGACGTAGGAACCCACGTAGAATAAGCCAAACTTCATGCCGGTATATTCAGTCTGGTACCCGGCGACTAACTCTTCTTCCGCTTCTGGTAAATCGAAGGGCAATCGCTCGCACTCGGCTAAGGCTGAGATCCAAAAAATCAAAAAGCCAACGGGTTGACGCCAGATATTCCACCCGAGGATGCCATAGCCTGATTGCTGATTGACAATATCGATGGTGCTGAGGCTGTTAGACATCATCACAATGGCTAACACCGCTAGGGCCAGGGGAATTTCGTAGCTGATCGATTGGGCTGCTGCCCGCAGCCCCCCCAATAGCGAGTACTTGTTATTCGATGAATAGCCTGACATCAGCAAACCAATGGGTTGAATGCTGGAAATAGCAATCCATAGAAAAATACCAATGCCAACATTGGAGATGATTAAGTCTTGGCCAAAGGGGACGACTAGGAACGATAGAAATACCGGAATCACGACAATGGCTGGCCCTAAGGTAAACAGCCATGGATCAGACTGGGCCGGTGTAATGTCTTCTTTAAGCAGCAGCTTAATACCATCAGCGGCAGCTTGTAGGGTACCTAAAGGGCCCGCGAACTCTGGGCCAATGCGTTGCTGGGCAGCAGCTGAAATCTTGCGCTCTAGCCAAACAGTGACAAAGATACTGACCGTTGCCGCGATTAGCATTAATACCATTGGCAGTGGCACCCACATCGCTTTTGCGGTTCCCTGGGGTAAGCCAAGCTCAGTCAAAGTTTGAATAAATGTGCGTTGGAGGTCAATTCCCTGCTCCATACTTGAGTACCCTTAAATGCCTGTATAAACTTTCGTTGAGACTCTGCGAATAGTATATTCTTAGAATCCCATTACAACAAGCCAACTTTTCTATTACAACAAGCGAACCTTATCTATTACAATAAGTGAGTCTTTAGCTCACGGTATAGCAGCCTTGCACAGTAGCCTTGGAGGTTACCTGTACGCTGAAACCCGTTCTTTCCCTTCGCGATCTGCTCCCTATTCTTCGCCAGAATCTTATCGCCCAGTGGAGACTTGAGCGTTTCCTGCTCAACATTTCCCAAGTGCCAAATGAAATCGCTTTTCCGGCAGAAGCGATCGCCTATGGGTAACTCCGTTGGCCCATCACTGGGAGCCTTTTTTCTCTTGGCTCTCTTATCCCTAACCTTACTAGTTCTGGCATTTTTACCCTGCCGTTGGCCGGACTCGTTTCTGATAGTTCCAGCCCCTAAAGAAGCTTTAAACTGACTCAAACTTAGGTTGTATTTGCAAAGCTTTCCAGTGCTGTTTAAGCGCCTGAGTATATTTTCTCGGTCATCCTTTAGGAACTTATCAAATGGGTAGACTCGTGTCAGCCAAATAATTTGACAAGCCTTCGATAGGCCCACTTGATCGAACGCTTCTAGATAGGGTTTGAACTCAGGATTAGCCAGTTCTTTATCAAAATAGTGCTCTATTTCTTGGCACTGCAACCCGATTTCCCATTAACCCAGCCAGCTAACCTAAGTGACAAACTACCGGTAGTGATAAACCGCTCTTCATCAAATCACTCATCTGGAATGGTAATTGCCAGGTCATCTGAGAAAACTGACATGCCTCGCCCGATTTAGAGACTGACGATGCCGACAATTCATTCTATGTGACTCAATCAACAGCGGGGCCAAGCTTGGAAGACTATGCGCCTCAAACCATGTTTGAGCGTAACAGCAGGGTTGAATACTACTTTTCCTGAACATTCGGTTGAAAACATACTACATTTCCTGAACTTTTTGTTGAAAACATACTACAGTTTAGGGATTTTTTGTGCTGGGGATTTTCGCGATAGTGGGGGCAACAGCGGAGGGAAAATCCATGGTCTATCAACGCAAGCAGCGCGCCTACGAACAGGAACCACTGCATATACCCCAGGTGCAAAACGATCTGTTCGCCTCACCCGATGTAGAGACTGAGGAGGCCGACACTCCCTATGTCGCACCTGGGCCTACAGCCGCCCCCGACTGGGAGGCAGTGCAGCGACAGATCGATAACCCACTCTTTGACTTTGGCAAGATTTCAATATTGCCACCGGATAGCGCTGTCCAGCGCCAACCTGTGGATCCCTCAACGTTGTCCAAACGGGAAAGGTTCATCCAAAGAGCCTTTAGCGTCCAGCGGGAGCCGATAGTTCCGATTCTATCAAGGCCACCAGGACCGCTGGACCACCACTTTGCCGCCCCCCGAGAGGATGGGCAGGCAGCACCTCTGGCCCACCCCCTTGCGATTCAGCGACAGGCGAAAACGGCAGACCAGGGGATAGCTCAATCAGGAACCGTGAACCTGACGCCCCAGGGCAGTGGCCGCCCCTTGCCCAAGCAGGTGAGCGACCCCTTTGTGCAGTCGGGTTACCCGGAGGTGCAACAGGCGCGGGTACATGTGGATGATGCCGCCACCCAGAGCATTCAGGCGAAGGCATATACTCAGAAAAACAACATTGTGGTGCAATCGAGCGGGGCGAATGACCCGAAGCTGTTGGGTCATGA
>JBCBZT010000092.1:0-17765 GCA_039815185.1 Cyanobacteria bacterium P01_A01_bin.123
GTACAACCCTAGTGTCTTTCTTTATCAACGGCCTTCGTCTCTGGTCAATGCTGAATACTCCTCTATGGGGAGCTTGGATATGACCGGACTACCTAATTGTCATTAACCCTGATTAGCTGCCCATATAATTGTCACCCTATACTCAACGACAGCGCCGCGCTGTCGAGATCCTTTAACGTCCGCAGTCGTCCTTTTTTACCTTGGTTGGTTGATTTCGAGAGTAAGTCTTTGATCAGCAGTTCCAAAACCGCCAGTGCATCATCCTGAGCACTGGCTTCTACGTCTTGAGCAAAGGCGAGGAGTGTCGCGATGCGCCTGGGCTGAGACATTCGTTCAATGGTTTGGGCACGAGAGGTAAAGGCAGCGCGTGAAAGCATCTTGATTCGGCTGGGTGGCACCTTTGGAAATATCAGATCACTCACGCCAATATCGCGTATGCGCCGTAGGCGATGAAGAGCCGCGACCAGAGCCGGGGCACTACGCCGCGTAGGCGAGCGTCTCAACTGGTCAAGAACAGTTGTTCTCGCATCCGCATCTACCTTCAGCAGGGCCTCCAGTTGACGGCATTGCTCCGCATTCGGCAAACGTGACAGCCGTTGCCAAACGCGCTGCGAGACTCGCTCGCGTACGGTAGCGACTAGGCGTTCCAACACACTGACTCCTGGTAGCAAGATCTTCTGTTCCAACAGCTGAGCTGTTGCCAGATCAAAGAGGACGCTCGGTCCCTCTGTTCCAACCCAAGCTCGACCATACAGCCATCTCACAAACCGCCAATGCTCAGGCTGATGGCTGAAATCGCGATACCCGTAGTGTTGCTGAATCACACCTGCGTGTTCTCGATGGGTTTGAGGACGTTCTCGATAAGAAGAGAGAGTGCTAATATCGGCAATATCGAGCTGTTGCGCCAGGTAGTTAACAACGGCAGGTGGCACGGCCAGTGGATTGCTCAAGAATGTACCCAAGAAACGCACAGTCCCCAACTGCAAAGCAAATCCCAAGCGATTGTGGTCACCTCGACGAACCGCTATCAATTGTCGGTCTAAGTCATCGAGATGAAAGTATCGGTCAAGTTGAAGCTCAGTGGGTTCTCCTGGATAGCGACCATAGCGCTGTTGTTGTTCTTCAGTTAGAAAACGAACAGGCATGAGGCTAAGATAATCAGTCTTACCTTGACGTGTACCAAATAGAGTATAGTCTAATTGGCACACTAAAATGGAATGGCACAGCAGGGGTTTCAGCCCTCTATTCTCAGCAAGGTTTAATTGGTACAAAAAACGGTTGCTATTTATTGTCGAGTTTCGACAACAGACCAATCTTGTGAACGTCAGGCGCAAGACTTGTTGTTCTATGCCCAAAAAGCTGATTTCAACGTTGTTGGTGTTTGGAAGGAGACCGCTTCAGGCACTAAGCAAAATCGGGTTGAGCGACAAAAGGTGATGGAGCTGGCGCAGGCTCGAAAGATTGACGCCATCCTGGTAACGGAAATGACCCGGTGGGGGCGCAGCACCTTAGATCTGATTCAAACGCTACAGGAATTGCAGAGCTGGGATGTTTCTTTGATTGCACAAACTGGGCTTCAGTTCGATTTGACCACGCCTCAAGGACGACTGATTGCCCAGTTGATGGCAGCACTAGCTGAGTTTGAGCGCGATTTAGTCAGTGAGCGGGTGCGCTCTGGACTAGCTGCTGCCAAGGCCAGGGGCAAGGTGCTGGGCAGGCAACCTGGCCAACGTCCGAAGTCTGACCGACTTGAGCCACAGGTGATACAGATGGTGGAAGATAAGGTTCCCTATCGCACGATTGCCCATGACTTGAGACTTAGTAAAACGACCGTAACTGAAATCGTCAAACGCCACCGGCAAGCGCATCCTGATTTTCAATCCCCAAACTCTAAAATGGCTACTCGCAAGAAGACTCAGTCCATCTACCAGTTCAAGATTACGCTCAGAGATATCCGGCCACCCATTTGGCGGCGGGTGCAGGTGCGTAGTGATGCCACACTAGGGCATTTGCATTGGGTCATTCAGTTTGCGATGGGGTGGACCAACTCCCACCTACACTCATTTTCAATTCAGGGGGTGGACTATTCTATGGCTATGCCCGACTTGGGCCTTGATGACTTGGACATGCTCAATGAGCAGCCAGTCAAGTTAAGCAAGGTCGTTACCGGGGAGAAGTTTAAGTTTTTCTATCTCTATGACTTCGGCGATTCCTGGGAGCATGAAGTCATAGTCGAAAAGGTACTTACTGCTGAGAAAGATACTCACTATCCTGTCTGTATTAAGGCTAAAAGGGCCTGCCCACCTGAAGATTGTGGGGGAACTTGGGGGTATCAGGAGCTGCTAGAAGCGATTAAAGATCCTGAGCATCCTGAACATGCCTTGAGGCTCGAATGGTTAGGCACGTCCTTCGACCCAGAGGAGGCTGACCTCGATGAGATCAATGATCTGCTCAAGACAATTCCTCATGATACGGCTAAATTTAACGGCTACATCCCTTGACATGAAAGGGATACAGCCTTAGCGTAGTTTTCTGTTCCATTACTACTCAAACCCCATCGCTCAAGACTCGCCGCTAGCCGCCCCTGAAATCAATGGGTTTCTTGACTGGCTTCGACATCCCGACGATGGCACCCCGCCCCGAGGGCCTCGTCCGGGTGAAGGCAGTTTTTGTGTCGTCAACTATGCTTCGGGAGCAGAGAATATGGTTTGGAGCGATCGCCCCACGTTCATCATCCAGGGTAGTCCCCGCAGTTTGGCACTGTATCAGGACATCGACCAGGAGCCCATTTGGGAACATCCGGTCAATGATGCTGAGGTGGTGGTCTACACTGGCCCACCGCTGGAGCCCGATACCGTATACACCTTCCGGGCACGACACCCGCGCTTTGAGTCCAGCATTTTCGAGCAGCGGGAACTGCGGACGATGAGCTTTGACGAGGAGATACAGACCACAGCCAACCTAATATCGCTGGAAGGAGAAATGCGTAATGGTGAGTCCGTAACAGAATCTGACATCGCGATCGCCAAGGCTGACTATTTTTGGCGATTTGGGTTAGAGGCTGAGGCGTGGGCCGCCACTTGGCCGTTGCAAAAGGGGTCTCCAGAAGTGACTGAAGCGATCGCCACTAGCGTTGAACATTTGTGTAAATAGACCTGATGTCGAAACGTGCCTTGATCGAATAAAAAAACCCAATCGACCTTTATGAAGATGAATCCTTTGTGAAGGTGAATAAGCTGGCAACCTTCAGAGATAGGCTGCTAAGTAGTGGACTGAGAGAAGAAAAATGGTGCTGAACAAGAAACTGACCGGTAGCTTGATGTCATTAGTGTTGGCGATTAGCAGCCCCTCTGGAATTCCTAATGAAACAGCCTCAGCATCACCTCATCAGCTTGCCCAAGTGGCACCCACCTCTGTCACAGATCGCCTTGACAGCAATAGTCAGGTACTTCATGACGGCAGCTACTACAACATCCATACCTTTGAAGGGCAAGCTGGAGAAGTCATCAATATCGAGCTGGTTAGTGAAGAGTTTGACACTTATCTAATTCTCTTAGGACCGGATGAACAGCTTGTAGCGGAAGATGATGACGGCAATGGTGGTACGAATTCTCAGATTGTAGTGACGTTGCCCACTACAGGGATTTATCAGATTCTTGCTAACGCATATGGTGTTGGAGAAATCGGGCAGTACACCCTTACCCAGAATTTTGCCTCTGATGATAATGGCACTAGTAATCTTGCAAGGCTCACTCAAATCACTCCAAACTCAATCACTGGGCAACTAGATGAAAATAGTGAAACCTCAGAAGGTGGACAATACTTTGATCTTCATTACTACGAGGGAACCGCAGGAGAAACTATCACCTTTGAACTAGACAGTGAGGATTTCGATGCTTACTTACTTTTGCTAGGACCATCAGGCGAGGTTATTTCTGAAGACAATAACGGTGGAGAGACTACCAATGCAAGACTTACATTTGAACTGACAGCTACTGATACTTACACACTTGTTGCGAGTACTTACTCTTTTCACGAGAAAGGCGAATACACGTTAGCATGGCGTCAAGGCTCAGAAGTTGAACGTTCTTTAGGTAGAGCAGATTTTCTAAGAAATCAAGCCTTTGATTTGGGTAGCCAAGGCCAATTTATTGAAGCTGAGTTTCTATACCGAGAAGCCTTAAGTATTCGAGAGTTACATTTGAGTGCACGACATCCCGATGTCGCACAAATTCTTGATGAATTGGCACTATTGAATAGATCTCAGAATAAGTATGAGGAAGCCGTAGATCTTTATTTGAGATCACTGTCGATATTGCAGGCATATCGGGAAAATATTAAAGCTTCTTTCCCAGGGTCTGAAGATAGCTATGCCCCCATATCATTTTCTGGGGATTATCTTAACAGTGAGCGCGATCTCTCTAGAAGCCTACTACGTAACATCGAGCTACGTATAGGATATATCCTTTCAGATTTATCAGATATACACTTGATCCGAGGAGACTTTGAAGAGTCAGAGAACTATCGTCTAGCGTGTATTGAAATGTTTCCTGTGGTTTGCGGATATTCTTTGTCTGTCATAGAACCACTCATTGAAGCAATTGAATTAAGCATGAGGGCGGAGGAATACGATAAAGCTATGTCCTTTTTGGAGAACATTGTAACTATAGAGGATGACGAGATAATTACGTTAGATTTTTTCCTCGCCTCTGATCTCGAAAAGATGCTTCATGTGGAAATCCTTAAGGAAACTAGTGATATTGCTGTTTCTTTGAGTTTAGAATCAAACGGTTCTCAATACCCAAGATCAGCTAATCTTGCCATCTACACCATACTTAAACGTAAAGGTTTACTGCTAGAGACACAAATGAATGTTCAGCAAGAAATAACCTCGTTTATCCGCCAGGGAAGTCAGCCTACATCAGAAGAGGAAGTCTTGTTAAATCAACTATTACAGAGCCAGCGCGAATTAGCGAATGCTTACCACAACTCTAGCCTTCAACAAGATCAAAATAGAATAGCTGAACTAGAAGCTGACATTGACCGGATAGAATCTGAGCTGAGAAATTCTGAAAATATATGCATTTCTTATTTTAATTGCATACCCGTTGCCTCTGAAGACTATCATTCAGCCCTTGGCCCTGGAGACCCTTCGCCATATCCACGCTATGCAGAAGAATGGAATTTGTTGTTTTACAACAACCGTATTGACTCAGGCATTGGTCTCATAACGGAACGAATTCCTAACAAAGGTGCGGTGGTAGAGTACGTTCGATATCAACCCTTTAGTTACACTGAAATCGAAAATCGCTTCGGTTCTCCCCGCTATGCTGCTTACATCCTCTTCTCTGATGGCCGCATCGAAGCCATCGACTTGGGTAGTGCCGCCGAGATTGATGCGACAGTACAGGACTTCCTAGAGCTATTACAAAACCGTAATGCTGACTTTCAGAGGGCGGGAGCAAGACCGACTGTGCGCCAAGCAGATATCGAGCAGATGACAGGCGACCTTAAAGCCCTCGTGTTCGACCCGATCGCCCCTTATCTGCAAGACACCGAGCATCTCCTTATCTCCCCCGACGGTCAGCTCAACCTGCTGCCCTTCGAGGCGATGCAAACCGAGGCGGGGGGTGAGTATCTGGTGCAGCAATACCAAATCAGCTACCTCAACTCTGGGCGTGACTTACTGAAGTTTGATGTCATTGAGCCCAGTCAAAATCCGGCGGTCATCGTCGCCAACCCCGATTATGAAACGGCTGACGGCACGGTCGTAGCTCAGGGACGCAGCACGAGCGACAATCGTCGCTCCACCGAACTCAGCCAGTTGCAAGTCGGCCCCCTCCCCGGCACTGCCGCCGAAGCCGAAGCCCTTCGTCCCCTCCTCCCCAATGCCGAAATCCACACCGAGGACGAAGCCACCGAAAACCTGCTCAAATCCGTGCAAGCGCCACGCATTTTGCACATTGCCACCCACGGTTTCTTTCTGTCCAACGTGGAACGCCCCGATCGCAATGCCCAATTCGGGGCTGGCCTCATCGCTAGCGATAATCCTCTCGGCAGTGCAATTACTCCCGGCGTCGTAACCGAAAATCCCCTCTTGCGCTCTGGTCTTGCTTTAGCGGGTTTCAACACCCGTAGCAGCGGCAGCGAAGACGGCGTCTTCACCGCGCTCGAAGCGTCGCAGCTCAACCTGTTCGGCACCCAGCTCGTCGTCCTCTCCGCTTGTGACACCGGCCTTGGCGATATCAGCAACGGCGAAGGTGTCTATGGGTTGCGGCGGGCGTTTGCCCTGGCCGGAGCTGAAACTCAACTGCTCAGCCTCTGGCAAGTCAGCGACTTCGGTACCCAAAGCCTGATGGCCCGCTACTACGAAAACCTCACTGCTGGCATTGGCCGCAGCGAAGCCCTGCGAGAAGTGCAGCTAGAGATGATCGAGCAGGGCGGGGAGTACAGCCACCCTTACTATTGGGCTGCTTTTGTCTTAACTGGCGACTGGCGGCCACTGGAGTAATACCAACTTAGATTCACGTCGTTATCCACCAATGCCGACTTTTCCCTCTAGGGCCCACAAACTCAAACTTGATACCAGAGCTTAGCCCATGTCTGCTAACGGAAACCTGGCATCAAACTCCATTGACGTGTTGCAGCAGAGTTAGGAGTGAGGAATGCGGAGTTTTGAGGTGGCAGTCCCCTTGCATTGGGCTTTTGGAAACTTGAGCAGTTCAGACGAAACGGCTGCTTGCTGTAATCAGTCAACCCATTGCTTCAGAAGTGTATAAGTTGTTCGCCATCAGATAGATGTCTGTGTGAACCAAGATTTACGGTGCCATGATGTCTATCCCCAACGGTTTCATTCCCTCGCTACCGCTGACGATTCCAACGACCCTGGTCAAAACCGATCACCCCCCTAGCGATCTATTCGTAATCTTGGCGATCGCTCACAAAGATTTCATTTGGGCTAATCATCATTACCAGCAAGGGCAATTTCCTGAAGCGTTAGCCAAGTTTGAAGCAGCCCTCAATTACTATACGCAAGCTCAAGAGACCACCGGTATGGGCCAAAGCCTCAATGGTTTGAGTGCGGTGTATTTGTCTCTAGGACAACCGGAGCGATCGCTGATTTGCAGCCAAGCCGCCGCCGCCATTTTGGAGGATACTGAAGCGAAGTACGACTATGCGATCGCCCTCTACCAGCTCGGCCTTAGCCATTTTGAGCTGCAGCATATCGCCCAGGCTGAGCGCAGTTTTGAAAACGCACTCAAGCAGTTTTACCACCTGTCAGCTATTGACTATGAAAACCGCATCCTGATCGACCTTGGACGCATATATGCTCAGCAGCACAAATTTCTCTTCGCCCTCGCCTGCTACGAGTCCGTTCTGGACAGCTTGATCGTTAACCCATTTCTGGAAAATCGCCGCGAGACGCTAAGTGCTGTGGTGCAGGCAGTGGCACAACTTAGCCAGCACGAAAAACTAGGAAAGGGAGCGATCTCGGCGTTTCAATCCGTGCTCGAAGAGTACAGTCTGGCCGCTTATCATCTACAAGTTGCATCTCACCTGCAACCCTCCCAGCAGCCTTTGCCAATGAGAACGGAATAAGGCGATTGCTTGTCGAAAAGTCTTGAAGCAAAAGATTGCCTGAAAGTGAATAAGCTCTCACAGCCCAGAGCTATATGCTGGTGTCAGCTCCAGAGATGAAGTTAACCTGCCATGCATCATTTTCATAAGTTGCTCAGCCTAGCCTTCCTTATCCCCTACCTCCCAGGTCTTGCCACCGAGAGCTTAAATTATTCTGTGCTGTTTGCGACGAATGCTGTAGGTGCTCAGATATCCGACAAAGCTAGTTCCTTAGATTTATCAATGCGAGTTACTCAAGCTCATAGTACTAAAAGTGAAGCAGATAGACTATTTTGGCTAGGCTATGAGCATTACAATAACGGTCAATTGACCGATGCTCTGCAAAATTGGCAAAGGGCCAGCTCGTTATACCGTGACATTGGAGACTTGGCTTCACTCGCTAGCACAATCGGCAATTTGGGCATCCTTTACACCGATCTGCATGACTACGAGCAGGCGATCAAACTTCAGAATGAGCAACTTGCGATCGCCCGACAAATCAACTCACCAGAGGCCGAAGCAAGTGCGTTATTAAGTCTGGGCATCGTCCAACAGCTGTTAGGCAATTATCGACAGGCCATCAATCATTTTCAAGATAGTTTGTCGATCGCTCAAGCGATCGATGACGTCAGCAAAGAATTCCATAGCCTGAATAATTTGGGCGTTGTCTATGTTGCCTTAGGGCAGTACGAACAGGCATTGACCCTGTATGAGCAAGCCCTAGCGATCTCTCAGAGAACAGGCGACCATAGAGGAATCGGCCAAATGTTCCGTAATTTGGGTGTTGCCTACAGCGGTTTAGGGCAGGAAGAGCAGTCGATTGAGCTTCATTTAGAGGCACTCGCGATCGCCCGCTCGCGTAACGACGCCAATGGCGAAGGAGTCAGTCTCGGTAACATGGCAGCAAGCCATGTCAGGCTGGGGCAGTATGATGAGGCGTTAACCCTTTACCAGCAACGACTAATCCTTGCCAGGAGTTCGGCCGATATTCGGGGTGAGGCGAATAGCTTAGGGGGGTTAGGCGATATTTACCGACAGCAGGGCGACTATCAGCAGGCGATCGCCTTTTATGAACAAGAGTTGGCCTTAAACCGTGAAGTGGGCGATCTCAATGTTGAAAGTTCGGCTCTGGAAAATTTGGGCATTGCCTACCTAGCTAGCGGGGAACCTGAGCTAGCCATTGAATCTTTGACAGCGGCGAGTACCGTTACAGAATCCCTGCGTGATTCTAACCTGTCGGACATCGACAAAATTGCCCTCTTTGAAACCCTGATAAGTGGTTACGAGTTTTTGCAACGGGCTTACATAGCGCAGCCTAACTATGAGTTAGCCTTCGAAGTAGCTGAACTCAGTAAGGCTCGTGCCCTGGCTGAGTTAGTTATCCAGAGTGAGAATGCCTCGACGATTGCCATAACCAGCGCCCAATCTCCCGATTTAAGCGCGATTCAAAGCTTGAGTCAGACTGAACGTAAAACGTTAGTCACCTATTCGTTAGTGCCTGCAGATGAAGGCTTTGGGGCAGTACTCTATATCTGGTTGGTGTCACCCCAGGGAGAAATCATCTTCCGGCAGCAACCTCTCACCGACATCAACCTCAGTGATCTAGTCATTGACACGCGCAATGCGATAGGGGTGCGAGGTACAGATCGCAACGCGCCTGTCCCCACCTACTCACCAGAACAGCTGGCACAACTCCAAGCCGAGCAAGACGAAAAACTCAGCCAGCTCCATGATTTGCTGATTGACCCGATCGCTGATCTCCTGCCTGACGATCCCAACCAGCCCGTAGTCTTTATTCCCCAAGACGAACTCTTCCTCGTCCCCTTCCCGGCATTGAAAGACGACAACGGCGACTACCTGATCGAAAACCACACGATTCTGACCGCTCCCTCCATTCAGGTGTTGCAGCTCACTCACGACATCGCTGATTCTCGCAATGGCGCAACCACTGACCAGCCCGTTATTGTCGGCAATCCCACCATGCCCACCGTCACCTTCCTTACCGACGATGGTGAATTCGTCGATACACAACTCACGCCGTTATATGGCGCACTGCAAGAAGCCAATGCCGTCTCCGAGTTCCTGGGCACCTCAGCCTTAACGGGCGATCAAGCGACTGAATCTACTGTGAAACAACAGCTTGCCAGTGCCGACCTGATCCACCTTGCCACCCACGGCCTGCTGGAATACGGTGACCCGCGCGAAACCGGAACGCGGGATGTCCCCGGTGCCATTGCTTTGACTCCCGGCAATGGCGAAGACGGCTTGCTCACCGCCGCTGAAATTTTGCAAATGGACTTGCAGGCTGATCTCGTGGTGCTCAGTGCCTGCGACACCGGACGCGGACGCATTACCGGAGATGGCGTGATTGGGCTCTCCCGCTCCTTTATTGCGGCGGGCGTGCCCAGCGTTGTCGTGTCCCTATGGGCCGTACCGGATGCGCCGACGGCTGACTTAATGACTGAGTTCTACCGCCAGCTTGATGAGGGGCAGACCAAAGCCCAGGCCTTGCGACAGGCCATGCTTATTACGATGCAAGACCATCCTGATCCTAAAGATTGGGCCGCGTTTACGTTAATTGGTGAAAGTGAATAAGCTTTGCCCATCAAGAAATAGGTGTTCTTAGAACTGCAATATTCATTTGCTCACGTGGGAAAAAGGAGTCTGATTTACCATGTCTCGTTTACGTCGTCGTCACTTTTTGCAACTCGCTGGAGCTAGCCTGGGAGCGATCGGTCTCAACCAGTTGGACTTTATGCAGCGGGGCGATCGCATGCATCGTGCCCTAGCTCAAAACACATCTCGTAAATTAGCCCTCTTGATTGGCATCAACGGCTATATCGAACGCCCTCTGGCGGGGTGTGCCAATGACGTGCGCTTGCAATACGAGCTACTCGTGCATCGCTACGGATTTAATCCCCAAGACATTTTGATTGTGACCGACGAGTTATCTGCTAGCGGCTTAGACCTGCCTGCGCGTGAAATTATCACGACCCCCACTCGACAGACTATAGTGGATGCATTCCGTGATCATCTTATCGACCAAGCTAAATCCGACGACGTAGCCATTTTTCACTATTCAGGGCATGGTTCTTACGTTGAAGATCCGCAGCCGCTCGATTATGAAGAATCCGAATACTTACAAATCTCTGGTTACAGCAACTTCCAGGGTTTGGTTGGCACCCTCGTGCCGGTTGATACCAAAGAAACCGATAGTGCAGACACCGTCAACGATATTTTAGGCAGCACTATATTTTTGCTCAGCAAATTGGTGCCAACCGAGAACTTCACCACGATTTTAGATAGCTGTCATGCCGGTGGTGGTGTCCGTGGCAACTTGGTCTACCGCGCGATTGATCGCGAAGCTGGACAAGCTCGCAATCCTAGTCAGGTCGAGCTTAATTTGCAAGCAGACCTGATGGAAGAACTGCTGTTGAAAGATAGCACTGAATTGAAGGAGCTCCGTGAAGCTGGTATTGCCAGAGGTGTTGCCATGGGCTCGGCTCGTGCCAATCAGCTGGCTGCTGAAAAGCAACATGCAGGTTTTAAGGCAGGGATTTTCACCTATCTGCTCACGCGCTATCTCTGGCAAGTTGGCCAGACAGAGTCGCTGGAAAGCATGTTTGTAGATTTAGCCCGCATCACTCGTGCTGTCGATGAAGGCGATCCTCAAGACCCCGTTTATTTCATACAACCCGGAACTACCCTTGACCAGCAGCCCCCTTATCTCATGACTCCTGATCACCCCTTTGCCGATGCGGTGGTGCGAGAAGTCGTTGACGGGCAAACGGTAGAGCTATGGCTGGGTGGCATGACGCCGAATGCATTGAAGGCCAAAGATTCGATTTATGAAGCGTTGAATGCCAACAGAGACGTTATTGCTCGTTTGCAGCAACAAGGTCAGCTTAATGGCCTCAAAGTCAAAGCTCAGTGTATTGACGATCAGGGAAATACGATTGATTTGCCACCTGATGTAACAGCAGGAACTTTATTGCAAGAAGAAATTCGCGGTATTCCGACTGATTTCTCGTTGCAGGTGGGTTTGCATGAGTCGCTGGGAGATGATTTAGAGACGGTTCGCCAACAGCTAGACCGAATTGACCGCGTGACTCCGGTGACAATTCCTGACAACCCTGCCGACGTGCTGATTGGCCGCTTTAGTAACAGCATCCAGCCACAGTTAGAAAATCTCGGCATTCGAAATCGCGCCGATATTGTTGAGTTGGAATCAGGCAGCTTTGGCCTGTTTAAAGAAAATCTCACGCCCCTGACCGATACGTTTGGCGCTGGATTTGAAAGTGGTGGGGAAGCGATCTTGCGACTATTTCCCCGTTTCAAGCTCTTACTCGCTCAGCAAGCATTGCAAAGCATGGTGAATACTAACTCCACCGAGTTGGCCATTGATATGGCAATTGGCACCGTCGAGCGAGGTGGTATAGAAGTAGTGTCCAGTGATCCCTCCCGAAGGGATGCGGCTCCGGTGATTCCACAGCTTACCGCTGGCGAAAACTTGTCGCTCAAGGTGACGAATAAGGAATCAACTTCTCTTTACGTCGCAGTGATTGCGACTGAAGATGATGGCGATATGTACGTCTACCATCCCAGCGACTGGAATGCGCCGGAGATTCAAGCGGAGCTTGGTCCGGGTGAAAGTGTTGAGATTCCCAAATCAACCGATATCTTCGATCTACCTTTGAGGGGGCCTTCTGGCTTTTTCAATGTGTTGGTGATTGCCAGCCGCACGCAATTGCGTGATACCTTACGGGTGCTGAAGCGCATTAGCGAGCGTTCAGCTGATGTTTTTCCAATCTTTGATAGCTCTCGAGAAGCCTCACGCAGTACCGAAGATAGTGTGGGTAATATTTTAGACAGCCTGCTAGGTGATGTCAGCCGCAATGCCCCCATTCAGACTCGCCGAGACGCAGCAGTAGACAACAATTCTGTCGTCACGTTCTCTGCCACGATTGAGGTAGTGGAATGAATTATTGAACCAATACTGATCTAGCCTCAAACGAGCCCCGCACCAAAATTCTCTCTCAGTGAAAAGCGGGGCTCAGCTCATAGAAATCTACCATTAACTCTTATTAAACACTATTAACCCATGCGCCACCCTGCTCGGCTGCTCGGCCTCGCCACCATCACCGCCTTACTCATCACGACCCTACCTACTACACTTTCCGCCTTACCCATTACCTCTGTACTGGCGCAAGAGGCCAGTCAAATAGGAGATCGGCAAGTCGAAGCTGATCGTCTGATGGGGCAGGGAGCAGAGCAATATAATATGAATCAGTTTCAAACGGCCTTGCAATCTTGGGAACAGGCATTGGCAATCTATCAAGAGATTGAAGACCGAGGTGGAGAAGGCGCTGCCTTTGGAAATTTGGCGCTTGCTTATTATGGTTTGGGTCAGTATGAGAAAGCTATAGGCTTCTTCGAAAAACATCTCGAAATCGCTCGTGAGATCAGTGATCTCCAAGGCGAAGCCAGCGCATTAAACGGATTAAGTAGAATCCATAAGAACCTCGGTAACTATCAGCAAGCAATAGATTTCTACCAACAACAAATCACCCTTGCTCGAAATACGGAAGATCGGCAGGAAGAAGTTAATGCTTTGGGCAACTTAGGTATCGCTTACAACGAGGTTGGGAATTATGAGCGAGCAATCGAATCTTTCGAGCAGTCTTTAACGATTGCTCGCGATATTGATGATTTTCAAGCTCAAGCTACCGTCTTAGGTGGTCTAGGTGTTGCTCATCGTAAGTTAGAAAACTACCAACAAGCCATTGAATTTCATGAGCAAGCTCTTGTTATTGCGCGAGGCAGCAACAATCAAGACGAGGAATTCAGAAATCTAGCAAATTTAGCTCTTGCCTATAATCTTGCTGGAGAGTATCAGCAAGCCATCACTTTCAACGAACAAGCTCTTTATCTCGCTCGAGAGCTAGGCGACGCTAGCAGCGAGGTAATTGTCCTAGGAAATCTAGGCATCGTTTACCGCAACTTAGGGCAGTATGAGCAAGCCATTGAACTCTACGAGCAGCAGTTAACCATTGCCCGTGCCAACAACAATCGTCAGGGAGAAAGAAATGCTTTAGGCAACTTAGGCTTTGTATATTCTCAACTAGAGCAATATCAGCAGGCGATTGATGTCTATCTACAGCAAATTCCAATTTTGCAAGCATTAGAAGATATCCAAGGAGAAAGCCAAGCTCTGACACGTTTAGGGAATATGCACATTATCTTAGGGCAATATTCTGAAGCTATCGATACTTATAAGAAACTGCTTGCTAACGCCTATGATAACAGCGACTCTCGTCAGGAAATTACTACTCTAAACAGCCTTGGCGAGGTTTATTCTGAGTTGGGAGACTATCAGCAGTCTTTAGAAAACTATGAGCAATCTTTAGCCATTGCCGATGATCTCGATAATTCCCTGAGAAGTACGTTTATTAGAGCAGTACCTCTATTCGGTATTGTTCAAGCTAACCTTGGACTCCAGAACTATCAAGAAGCCATTCTTTTAGCTGAGAGAGCGCTGCCAGTTTTTGATGAAATCTTGTTGTTAGTAGAGAATGACCAAGATTTAGTAGGAACGATAATGTCCGAGCAAGACGTTGAGTTCGTTAAACAAGCTAGAGACATTTTGGAAGAATACATCACAATTGCTCAGGAAATTTTTGCTCAAGCAGACGAAGGAGCTAGCTTGGATGATTGGAATAGTCTTTTCCCTCAATATCAGCAAGCTGCTGAAACCCAATATCAACAAACGATAGACTTTTATCAACAGAGATTAGTGACGATTCGTCAGGCAGGAGACCGGGCTCAAGAGGCATCGTTATTAGGCAATTTAGGAAGTACTTATCGCCGACTAGGTCGACTTCAGCAAGCCATTGATGCCTACGAGCAGCAGTTGGCCATCACTAGCGATATCGAAGATGTTGCTGGACAGGGAGATGCCTTTAGCGGTTTGGGGCGCGTCTTCAACGCTCAAGATCAACCGGAGTTAGCGATAGTCTTTCTCAAGTCGTCAGTGCAAGTGCGCGAATCCATCCGCGAAAATATCCAAGGACTCGAAACTAGAATTCAGGAAGCTTACACTAACACCATTGCTAATGATTACCGCCTCCTAGCCGATCTACTGCTCGAACAAGGCCGCATTCCCGAAGCGCAGCAGGTGCTTGACCTCTTGAAGCTCGAAGAACTGCGTGAGTTTACCAACACCCGTGCGACCTGGACGGGTAGTGAACTTGCTTACACCGCCGCCGAGCAATCCGTCATCGATGCCCACGGCAGTCTGATCGCTCTCGGTAGCGCCATCCTCACCTGCGAAGATACTAACTGCGCAGAGCTGAACAGCCTTTACGATCAACGCGAAGCCCTCACCGCTCAATACAACGATCAGGTCAACCAGTTTGCCAACACCATTCGCGCCAACCGTCGAGATGATGAAGACTTTCAAAATCCACAGGAGCTAAGTGACGACGCTAAATCGTTGCTCAGCGCCTACGCTGTCGAGGGGCAAACCCCAGTACTGATTTATCCCTTTGTGCTCGAAGACAAGCTGTGGCTGGTATGGGCGATTGAGGGTCGGGTGATTGGTAGTGCCGAAGTATCGGTAACCCAGAGCGAACTAGCGACCACCGTGCAGCGCTTTGGCGAATTGCTCACCGCACCCACCCGGTTAGACGAGCTGCAGGCCCAGGGCCAACAGCTTTACAACTGGATCATTCAGCCTTTAGAAGCTGAGCTGGCCGCTAACAATATTGACCATCTGATTTTCGTCAACGATCGCGTCACCCGCTACATCCCCATGGCGGCGCTCTACGATGGCGAGCAGTTTCTGGCCGAGCGCTATCAAATTTCCACCGTGCTCACCCCCGGCACCACCGATACACGCAGTCGCTTGGCCGATGTCGAGTCCTCCCAGGTACTTGGATTGGGGCTCACCCAAGCCGTCGCCAACTTTAACCCACTGCCTGCGGTCGCCACCGAACTCGATCGCATCGTCCAGAGTGGCGACGACGACGCGATCGGCATTTATCCAGGCCAGGTTCTACTCAACGAAGCCTTTACGCTAGAGGCTTTAAAAGCTAACTTGCGACCTGATTATCAGGTACTGCACCTAGCGACTCATGCCGCCTTTGTGCCTGGTCGAGCGGATGAGTCATTTATTGTGATGGGCAACGGCGATCGCCTCACCACCGCCGATATTGAAGACATGAATGCCCGGCTAGATAATTTACACCTAGTGATTCTCTCCGCTTGTCAAACGGCGGTGGGTGGCCCGGCAGGCGACGGGGCTGAAATTACGGGCATCAGTTCCTACTTTTTAGGCACAGACGATAGTCGCGCCGAAACAGTCATCGCCTCCCTGTGGGCAGTGAATGACAACAGTACTAGCGTCTTAATGCAGCGTTTTTATACCCTGCTCGCCACTGGCGAACTCACCAAGGCTGAAGCCCTGCGTCAAGCGCAACTCAGCCTGCTCTATGAAGAAGATGCCGAAACTCGCTTGGCGGCTGCCCGTCGGGGTGCACCCATCCCCACTGCCCGCGAAGGGTTCGATGTGGCTGTGGTCGAGCCGGGCTATCGACATCCCTACTACTGGGCACCGTTCATTCTGATTGGCAACGGGCTGTAGTGCCAAAACTGAATAAGTCCTCCAGCGGCAGAGATAGCTCTTGACAGAAGCGAATCACTCCCCTGGAGGACTTTTTTGATGAAATCTACTTCTTTTCTCAGTAATACGCTCACCAGCGTTGGCATTGCCTTGATTTTGCCGTTGGTTGCGCCTCCCGTTGAGGCCGCTGTAGAAGTCCCTGTTGCCAGCGATCGCCGCTTCCAAGCATTAGAAACTGACATCCTGGTGCAAGCGGGTGACTACGATCAACTTGTTCAGGCAGGCTATGATGCCTTTCGGGCGGGCAACTACGAAGAGGCCTTGCAAGCGTTTGAGCAGGCCATTCGCCTTGATGCCAATCAAGAAGCAGCATGGACGGGTAAAGGCTTGAGCCTTTATTTCACAGAGCGTTATCGCGATTCGATCGCGGCTTTCACCACCGCACTGGAACTCAATGGGGATTCTTTTCTCGCTTGGCTGTGGATGGCCAATGCTCTGGATGTCACCAATCAGCTGGACTTGGCGCTGCAGGCATATGAGCAAGACACCCAACAAGCCCGCCTTCGACAACAAGCCCGAGACGATGAGAGCATTCGCGTCGCTGTCGAAGGTAAATTTGGTCAGGCCAAACGACGGTTTGGGCTCGGACGTGTCATGGCTAAACTCGCCCAAACCGCTGAAGCCATGATTGCCATTACCTGTTTGGTGATGAACTTGGAGAAACGGCTACGCCGTTTTGTTGTCTGGCTTTGGAGGGTGTTGATGTGCTTACTACGTGGTTATCAGGCAGATGTGTGCTCCTTTGCAACTCAGTTAAGCGATGATTGGCGAAAACCTTCGACCATCAGCAAGGCAATACTGACCACCTCTGGACTCCCCGATAACCCCTGAGATTTTTATTGAGTTTTTCAGCACACCCTAAGTAGTACGAGAATTTCATACTAAATCAATGTATATTTCTCTTCACCATAGTCTTTAAGGATCGAGGATTAAATAATTTATACAACTTCTGGTTGTTGAGCCATAGCCGTATAATTCCATTGAGGCAGTACTTTATCAAAAACGATTTGAATCGTTGACTTCATTTCCTCTGTTGCCTTCTTACCCGTCTGGTACACGGTGTTAATGACCGTAGTGAAAACTTTTAATCCCGTCTTTGTGGTTGCTGTTGCCATCAGGTCTTTGACCGTTTCAACCTGGTCAAAAATAACGCCCTTACAGACCCGAGTGAGATGGGGAAACAACCGATGTTCAATGGGATTGTATTTGGACGTATAGGGCGGATAATGAGCAATGCGAATGTCGATTCCTAACTCCTGGGCTAACGCCTGGAGCGCATGTTTGAAGAGATACGACCGTGAGCTATTGCTGCCACCCCCATCACATAAGAGCAACAGCGAGGTGGCGGTGGCATAGCATTGACGCCCATAGGTTTGCCACCAGTAGCGCATCGAATCGATGGAAAACTCATGAGTATCGTGGGAGGTGCCAATTTGGATATACCCGACATTCTGGCTCAGGTCATATA
>JBCBZT010000098.1:0-14037 GCA_039815185.1 Cyanobacteria bacterium P01_A01_bin.123
CTTCGGGACTGGGATTGGCGAAGATCTGCTGCTGCTGCTCATTGGTCCGTCCCTCCGCGTGCGCTTTCCACAGGGATTCGCCGGCCGGAAACTTGTAGGCGCGCCCCGACGAAGGAAAAACTGTGGACTGGATGGGGACGCGGTTTCATTCAGCTTCAGGTCCCAAATTTTGCCACTTTATCGTCTCTTGTCCGTTCATCTATCGTTTATCGCAGTATCTTGAGTCAGGAAGTGTTGATTCTCCCCTATGAATACCCGTGTTGGTCGCTTTGTTGTTGATGCACCCAATCGCCCTAATAGCCCTTTGGCTTATCGTTTTTTTTCTTGGGTGCGTGCCTCAATCCCATCTACCCCGAGAATTCGATTTTGGCAGTGGATGCAGCTAGGTCTGGGCATTGGGTTGCTGCACAGTGGATTAGCGGCACGCCCCGCGTTTTCGGCAGAGAACCTGCATGTTAGTTTTGGTCTGATCGAGCGGGTTGTCTCTATTGAAGATTTAGAGAATTTTGCTCTCACGGGAGAAATTTCTGAAGAGTTAGAACCCTATGCTCAATCTTTGTCGGCAGAACAACTCGAGCAAATTCGATCGTTGCTGACCCAAGAAGCCGATATTTCTGCTATCGCAGCGTCCCAGTTTCTTTATACCGCTCAGGGCAAGTACATTCTCAAGCAATTGGGTCAAGTGGTGCAAACCCCAGCCAGACTGTCTGGCTTATTGGGATTACGAGCATCTTTAGTGTTGGCAGCGGCAGATCAAGAACAGGGGTTGACCATCATCAATGTGCTCAAGTTTTTCCCGACTTCGGGAGTCCGGATTGATCTGGCTCGGGGGCTAGCCGTTGCCGATGGTCTTAACCAAGCCGTGAATCAGGCAGAAGATACGGTTGCCTTGGTGCGACAGACGGCAGCTCAGGAAGCAGCTCAGCAACGCCAAGCGGCTGCGATCGCAGATATGTCTGGCAGTCAGTCTGGCAATCAACCTAACGCTGATGCCCCGACGCCCCCCTTCCCCGATCTGAGTACCCTACCCGCCTCGATTTTGAACAATGGCCCCTACGGCTCTGATCGCACCACACTGAGCTTGACAGGGGTTGATCGCCCGGTCGACTTCTATGTGCCTCAGCGATTAGCTGAGGTCGTTGCTACCCGCAATCAACCCATACCGGTCATCTTGATTTCCCATGGTTTGGGCAGCGATCGCACGTCCTATGCCTACTTAGCACGCTATCTGGCATCCCATGGGTTTGCCGTCGCGTCTTTAGAGCATAGCGGCAGCAGTGCCGCACAACTCAACGCGTTGATCGAGGGCATTAGCAACCAATTAGTCTCAACCAACGAGTTTGTTCGGCGTCCTCTATTTGCCACTGCAACCCTCGATGCCTTAGAACAATACCTCCAGGGACAACCCAATTTACGGGGGCAGATTGATGTCAATAATGTTGGTGTGGTGGGCCAATCTTACGGAGGGTATACGGCCTTAGCCTTGGCGGGGACAACTTTTAACCTCGAATCATTGGGCAGAAATTGTCCGCCCGATTTACTGAGGACTTTTAATCTATCATTGCTCTTACAGTGCCAAATTATTGAAGCTTCAGAACGCGAAGAAGAAAACAGCGTTGCCCCTGAATTGCTTCAAGCTAGGATTGACCGCAATAGTCTGGCTGATGCCAGGATTCGCGCGGTGCTCGCTGTTAATCCCATTGGCAGCGTCATTTTTGGCCCATCAGGATACGGTGCGATCGATGTACCGACCATGGTTGTGGCGGGTACCGCTGATACAGTTGCCCCCGCCTTGCCAGAGCAAATTTTGCCCTTTACCTGGCTAACCATGCCCGAGCGCTATCTGGTGTTGATCAACAACGGCACTCATTTTTCCACCATTGGCATCTCAGAAACAGGTAGCGAAGCATTACCCGTCCCCCCTGAAGTAATCGGCCCCGACCCTGAATTGGCCCAAGCTTATTTAGAGGTTCTCAGCGTGCCTTTCTTTGCCACCCACTTACTGGATGACGAACGGTATCGCCCCTTTTTGACCGCCGCCTTTGCTGAAAACATTAGCCAAGATCCCTTACCGTTAAATTTAGTGCAGTCTTTAGCTGGCGATATTCCGACTTCTGTCGAATACAATACTGTCTCACCGGAAGCCCCTTAGAAATAGCATTGCTAGACGGATTTCTCAATCTCAATAAACCCCCAGGCTTTACCTCCCACGATTGTGTCGCCAAGCTGCGGCGGCTACTGGGGATCAAAAAAATTGGTCATGCTGGCACCCTAGATCCAGCAGCAACTGGGGTTTTACCCGTCGCGATCGGGCGGGCTACTCGCCTGATTCAATACCTTGAGTCTGACAAAGCCTACCAAGCCGTGATTCGCTTTGGCCTGGTGACGACCACTGATGATTTAGAAGGGGAGATTTGCCAACAAGCCCCAACAGATCATCTCAGCCTGGAGATGATTCAACCTCATTTACCGAGCTTTGTCGGTACCCTTGCGCAAATCCCACCGCGTTACAGTGCCATTCAAGTCCAAGGAAAACGTCTGTATGATCTAGCCCGTAGGGGCGAAACAGTCGACATACCCCGTCGTACCGTGATGGTTTACGCCCTGGATGTGCTGGATTGGTACCCTGGCAATCCGGCTGAACTAAGGCTGGCGATCGCCTGTGGTAGCGGCACCTATATTCGATCGATCGCCCGCGATTTGGGGCAGGTTGTCGGCACCGGGGGCACCCTGGCCCACCTGACGCGCACCCGCAGTAGTGGATTTGATTTGGACGACAGCCTCAGTTTTGACGCGCTCACAACCCAAATCGAAACAGGTGACTTCAACCCTATCTCGCCGACAGTTGCCCTCAGCCATCTGCCCCAGCTGACCCTGACCTTGGATCAAGCCAACCGCTGGCGCAACGGTCAAAAGATTCCCCTTGAAGATCACCTATCTCTGGGTTTGCCGCTGGCACAACCGCTGCGGGCTGCGGCTCCAGAACAACCGTTTATTGGTATTGCCATGCTGAGGGCTGGGGAACCCGGTGCGACTTGTCAGGTCGTGGTGCCAAAGCTAGTCTTTCATCCAGAGGGATGATATTGGGGGTAGTTTAGGCTATGAGCATCGATGAGCAATCAAATCTGCTACGCCAGCTCATGCAACGAGTAAATATCGCCAGCTACCGCGGCCTGAGCCGGCAGGCAGGGGTGTCGCAGTGGCAAATTACCCAGTTGCGCCGGGGAAATCTGGCTCAAATGCGGCTTGAACCGCTATTGCAAATTAGCCAAACCCTCAGCGTTTCCCTCGAACAGTTGATAGCAGCCCTAGCCCCCAAGGCGGGTAATAATATCGCGTTGATTTCCCAAGACGCTCCACCTGCAAATCTGGGGACCATTAGCCAGCCTTTGCCCAACTCCGAGGACATGGCATCCAACCGAGAAGCGGTGCAGTCAACTACTCATGACTCAGATCTCCGCGCCAAAGACGCCCGCATTGAAGCGTTGACGCAGGAATATACGCGGTTGCAAACCCGATATCAGCAGCAGCAGGCCACGTTAGAAGCAAAATTTCGCATGGATAGTCTGCAACAGTTGGAATCGTGGCTCACCTACTGGCCCACAGCAACCCATGCTGTGCAGCAGGGACAAGCAACTGTCTCCCCCGAAAATTTGATTCGACTGGTGCGTCCGGTGGAGCTCCTGATAGCCGCTTGGGGTGTACAGCCCATTGGCACGGTAGGGGAAACAGTTGCGTTTGATCCCCAGCTACACCAGCTTGTCGGGGGTACGGTTCAACCAGGGGATGAGGTTCGCATTAAAACCGTTGGCTACTGGCGGGAGGACAAGCTGCTCTTTCGCGCCAAGTGCGTATTGTTGTGAGGGAGGAGGGCTTCAAGGGTAAGCTTGTAGGGTCAGCAGCAGCGAGGCGAATCGCGTCCATCCTGGGTCAAAATCCAAAATCCAAAATTCCTTATTGGGCGGTGAAACTGTCGTGGAGGATATAGCCCATGTCGTCGATGATTAGAGGGGTTTGGGGAAAGTTTGATTGAGTCAGGTTGCGCACGAGAATGACGCTTTGAAAGTAGTCGTCTAGATAGGGCACGCCATTCGGATCGAGGGCCACTGGAATGACCCGTCCGCTGACAAAATTTCCCTCTGGATCAAGCCCTGCCTGCAAAATCATAGAGTTTCCCAGAGAGCCCTCCGTGGAGAGAGTTTCGTGACCCAAAAAGTTCCCCAGGGAGTAGGCCACTAGCTTACCTTTGTAGAGTTCTATGGCACGGGGAACGTGGGGGCCATGACCTAGCACTAAGTCTGCACCGTAATCGATCACCGCCCGGGAAAACTGCACTAGATTACCGCGATTTTCTGAGTAAAAATATTCTGTGCGATCGCGGATGTTAAGCGCATCAGTCCCTTCTGCTCCCGCGTGGACGGAAATCACCACGATGTCGGCTTGCTGATCCGCTTCTTCAATCAGTGATTGGGCGGCGGGCAAGTCATGCATTGAGTTGTGATGGTCGAAATAGCTAAACGCAATAAATGCGGTGCGGAGCCCTTTTTCGTCTACATAGACAATTTGCCCTTTTCTACCCACGGCTTTCATGCCTGCGTTTTCGATATTAGCAATGGTGTCGTTAAAGCCTGGTTCGCCAAAGTCAAAAGAATGATTGTTGGCTACGCTGAGCACATCAAACCCGGCACTGGTGAGGACATCAGCGTAGGCAGGCGGCGTCCGAAAGGCAAAGGTCATGCCCCGACTAATGTCTTTGGCGCTATTGGGAAAGTCGGTTAGAGTACTTTCAAAGTTGCCAAAAAGAATGTCTGCTTCTTTGACTAAAAAGGGTTTAATACTGTTGAACAAATAGTTGGGGTCCCCTGGTAATCGCCAATTGGGATAGTCAGTACCGGGGATGATGTCGCCCACAGCTTTGATGGTGATGGCAGGGTTGACTTCGGTAAGGGCTAAGGCCGGAGCTTCGGGGTCGGGTACCGTTTGGGGCGTGGCCTGCGTTGCATTAGGCGAGTCTTGATTATTTCTTTGAGCAAATAAGCGGGGTAGGCCCCCTCGCTGGATCATGGCAAACCCAAGCACGCTGACTAAACTCAGCGCAAAGGCGACTAGGGCCACTAGCCCCGATTGTTTGAAACTGGGATAAGGGCGGGGAGCTGGGTCTAGGGTTGGCAGCGTTGTGGGCGCGATTGCAGCCGCAGTCATGTCTATGGGGTCTGCTAGAGTCA
This sequence comes from Cyanobacteria bacterium P01_A01_bin.123, assembly GCA_039815185.1. Taxonomy (GTDB): domain Bacteria; phylum Cyanobacteriota; class Cyanobacteriia; order Phormidesmidales; family Phormidesmidaceae; genus JBCBZT01. The sequence goes on from JBCBZT010000098.1 coordinate 5,226, forward strand.
GGTCTTTCAGTTTCAGCAGGTTCTCATCAAGGGGCCATTGACGTTGCCAATTTGCCAGGGGGTCTCCTTGGCGTTGCCCTTCAATTTGAAGGGTGTGAATGGGGGTTACGCCCAAGCACAACACTGCCGCATAGATTTTGTGGGCATAGCGCTGTGGATCAGGCACATAGGGGGCCTCAAGCAGAACTCGAATGCCGCTTTGCGTACCTTGATCATCGTCACAGTCAATCTCATGATCAACACTAACGGCGATATCGGCGTCAAAGATTACGAACTGCTGAATTAATTGCGCGATCGCTTGGACATTTCCCTGACGAGCCAATGCCACTAAGTTCGACCAATCTGCCATGCTGCTCACACCTCACCCTTAACGTGGCCATTACAACTGCCACAATCCTTTAGTTTGGGCACTGGCTCCTAATCATACTGAAATGAAGCCAAAATGCGATCGCATCCTCTAAACCCCAACCGATTTGAACCCTTGATGAGGGGGGCTACCGATTGTCTAAGTTTATAATTCAGGGTCAATTTCAACCCCGTCCCCCAGCCGGATTGTCCCCTCGGTCAGCGGAATCAGGTTTTGACCAAACCAAATTTTGCCGTCCCAGGCACGATAGGTCGCCAGCGTTTTGAGTGGCTCTGGCCCGCGTTGCCCAGTATGTTGATCAACGGTGGGGATGGTGCAACGAGAGCAGGGTTTGGCTACCCGGAAGGGAACAGTGCCGATGCGGATAATCTGCCAACTATCTTCAGCAAAGGCCTTGCAACCGCTGACCACTAAGTTGGGGCGAAAGCGATTCATCAAAATCGGGGTGTCCAACCGCTGGTTGAGATCTTGCAGAGAGGCTTCTGAAATCAGCAGGTAGGGATAGGCATCGGCAAAGCTGACCCCACGGTCGCCTTCAAATTTGCCGTGATCGACTGGGCGATGGGTGGTCTCTGGCATATAGACCAACTGACAAGGGGTTGACAGAAAATGGGTCAGCCAATCAGCGGCAGCCTTACCTGCGGTTTGCGCCAAGCAGCGATCGCCCCAAACATCCACATCCGTAGTTTCGGCGTCAGCATTGGGTTGAGTCACTAATAAGCTGGATTGTCCCGGTGCATTCAGGTGGAGCTGATGATCGGCGTACGCCACCTGAATCAATGCCAGTTTAGGTAGCGTACGCTGGGTCAGAAATTTGCCCCCATCATCTACGACCATCCAGCGTCGATCATGGTCTAACCCACGAAAACCCACTTCAGCCTCAGTCAGTTCAATTCCCTTAGCCGACTTGACTGGAAAGATGGTTAGCCCAGTTAACTGCACTGACATCGTGGAAACCTACTGCTGAGATTCCATCACGTAGTCCATATACTTAATGAACCGGGCAAAATCTCCAACTGCGATGCAGGCTTGCTTCAAACTCGCGGTCGCCTGCCGGATTAAATTCATATCGCCGATTCGAAAAGCAACCAGCAAAAGTTCCTCTCGGTATCCCAAGGCTTGTTCATAGTCACCCAGGGCATCGTAGTTAGCGCTCAGATTCTCCAACGTCTGAACCTGACTGCGCTGGTCTTGGGTTGCCTGGGCTAGTTGAAGCCGCTGCTGCAGATAATCAATAGCTTGTTCATATTGCCCCAGGTTGCAGCAAGCCGTACTAATCTGGCGCAGAATTCGATTCGCCATGGTGTTATCCATACGCCCTTGGGCCAACTTCAACAGCCGATCATAAGCTTCGATCGTCTTGGAGTGGTTGTTAAGCGCATGGTAGGCGTTGCCTAGGTTCTTAAGAATCTGCTGCTCTACGTTAATGTCTTGCAGGCGCTGGGCAATGACTAAACTTTGCTCATAGCAATCGATCGCCTCATCAAGATTTGCCATGTGCTTATGCACCATCCCGAGATTGTTAAGCGCCATCATGAGTGCGCGCTTTTTACCCAAAGCTTGAGCAATTTCTACGCTTTGTGTCATGCACATTAGTGCTTTGTCGTAAGCGTGGAGATGACGATAAGCATTGCCCATATGGTTCAATGCGCGCTGCTGCATCTTGCGATTACTAAGATGCTGGGCTACATCATAGTAGGTTTTAGCAAAATCAACGGCGCACCAGTAATCAGCCTTGTTGTAGTAAAGGATAAACAAGGTATCAATGACTTTGGCCATGCCCGACAGGTCGCGGATCCGGCGATAGCCTCGTAATGCTTGCTCAAAGGCAGCGATCGCCAGATCGCTGCGCTTGCTCTCTTTAGCCGTTAGGCCAGTCTGGAAGCTGCGATCTGCCTCCTGTTGCAAACGCTCTCGAATAGCCTCAGACGTTGCGGTATTAGTACTTTCCACTATGTCGCTATCAGACGTGAGCCAGGTGTTCGAGCTGTACTCAGGGGCGTCAGGGGCTACTAGATAGGTCTTTTGCTCATGCATGGGTATAGTCGCAGCATGTCGCTGACAGAAGGTCTTTCGCGCAGATACCTTAGTGGGCTCAGGGTTCAGATATGACTTTGATCAACAAATCTGATCAACAGACAACTTGGATAGAAGCACTCAATCATGATAGTCAGAGACCAGCACTCGGATGATATCGCCGTGAACCCTGTACGTCTAAGTAAGCAGAGATACGTAATAAAACCAGCATTAAGCTAATGCACAACATTATTCCTCACCTGAACAAATTGCCAGGGCAATATCCATGAGGCATAACCGTAACTTCATAAAGGTACGATATCTCTTTTATCGTAAATTAAAGCCTTCTCAAAGGAATACCGTATATCTCTAGTCACTTTCAGCACGTAATATCCGTAGGCCGATCAAGTACAACATTGAGCCGTTCTAACAGAATAAGACTCAGTTTAGCTGTGAGAAAGTGTGAGCATCCGATCATAAGCGTTGTCATTAAATCGCTCAATCTCTCTGATTGCATACCATTGCATCCTCACACAATGGTATAGACGTCCAGAAGTTGGGTTTTGTCGAGTTGGCTGTATCATCCACGCCACCCCATTAGGGGGTCAGACCCCCTGTATTGAAATTTTCGGCGGTATTGGATCGCAACCATTAAGCAATCGCATCATTTTTATGAAGATTAGATGAAGAACACCCCGTTGCTGGAACCAAAATGAATCGTATACATGTACTAATTTTTTATAATGGAAGATATCTAACCATGGCGACTTTATCGTTAGCGACTGGTTTCTGCATGCCTGCGTGTATCTTCATCAATCAGTTGGCGAACAGCGGCGCATAAGGGATGGGTGGACGTATATTGACGTCCATAGGAAAGATTGAAGATGTAGTCAAAATCAGGCGGGTTCTTACCCTGATTGTGCTGAATGATGGTCTCAATCTTGTCTAGACCCTTAACGGCTAGTGCTTCAGGGGACGACGCGTTCTCATATTCGTCCCAGAGCGCCAGAAATTCAATGCGGCGGCGCTCATCAAGCGGTGCCAGCAGCGTGATTAGATCTACGCGCTCTTGCGCAGACTTGTTTTGTCCGGGCTGCTGCAAAATTGCTGGGATGTCTCCGTTGATGGCTTCGCCAAGGTCGTGAATGATGCAGATCTTCAAAAGTTTGAGAAAATCAACGCCTTCGAGTGCTCGTTCAAAGACCATCGCCATTAAGCATAACCGCCACGTGTGTTCAGCAGTGCTTTCATGACGCCCACTCGATGTGTGGGCGCAACGGAGTACGTCTTTTAGCTTCTCTGCTTGCTGAATGAATGTGATGCAGCCCGTCAGCTCTTCAGTCGTCATGTGCATGATGCTTGCTCAAATATGATTCATGGCCGGAAGGGTAACCTGAAAATATCGCGGCTGGTGTCGTTGCTGCCGTAGCGCAAAAATCCCCCTGAGACATAAATGTAGCCATCGCGAGCAAAGGCAGCATGGGCATAACGAGCTTCTGGCAAAGGTGCCAACGCTGTCCAAGGTTCTAAATTGCCGTTTAAGTCGACCGTTGCGGCTTCAACGGTCGAGATCACACCGTCGGTTCCCCCACCTGCAATCACGACTAGAGTCCGATCCAATAGTACTGTGGCATGGCGTTGGCGGGCGATTACGGTGCTACGGGGCTCAAACGAGGATAGCTGATTATCGGAATCAGCTTCAGCGACCCAAACGTTTTCTGTCAGGCGAGTGGGTCTAAATTCGACTTTCCCCGAGATGGCAAAGATACGGCGATCAATCGTCGTCGCGGTCATCCAGCCAATCGGGGTAGGAAAGGAATCAAGCGGTTGAAATTCTCCAAAGGTACCGTCTGGCGCAATCGTAGCCGTAAAGACCGTATCGACGACTGTCGTCCCCGGACGAAAGGTGTTGCTGCCGCCCATAATGTAGACCTGATCGTCCAGGGCCGTGACGGCATGAATGGTCAGCGGAGCAGGCAGTTGGCCCACTTCGACCCATTCACTGATGTCGCCTTGGGCACCGGGAACGGCCCGAAAAATGCGATCTGACACTTCACTGCCTTCCCAAAAGCCGTTGTCTCCCCCCAGGACATAAAGCGCATCGCCGTGAACCAGCACCGCATGGTGTTGCAGTCTGATCGGTAGGGGAGCAGTTGTCTCTTGCCAATCGTTCAAAGCCTGCTCTGGGGTGAGGGGGGTAAAGTAAACTTCGGGATGGACACCGTTGGGCTCGTTCCAGCCGCCCACGATATAAACAAAGTCACCCAAGGCCACCATCTGATGTGACTCAAGGGAGATCGGGAGTTGACCGAATGCTTCCCATTGAGGATTTTGCTGGGTTTGATCGATTGCTTCTTGCTGAGAATTTTGTTGCGGTGTGCAAGCGGTGGTGACCGTTATCAACGCTAGTCCAGTTGAGAGGAGCAGGGGTAGAAGGTTGGCCATGGAAAGCTTCAATATTGGTTGGGCCTAACGGCACTCTTCAGTTGACTTCAAGCAATTAAAGTTTATAAGGCAACTGCGATCGCTGCGCTATGTCGAACCGCTTTATTTAGAGGCCGAACAAAACAGCTTGCTGACGTTGGTGCGGGTAATCGTCACCTTTCAGAACCGCATTGCCATGGCGGGCACTTTGGAACAGTCACTGAAGGCCATTTCCGGCAGTGATGAAGCGGATACCCTTGAGCAGGCCCCAACGATTCTACGCAATCTCGACACGCCTAATGATGCTGATGCTTCCAATCCTTTAGAGAATTTGGTGGAACCGTCTGAAGCAGGGGTCGAATAGGCAAGAATCTTGTTTGAAAAAATAATCTTAGATGGAGCTAACCCCAATGCCAATTATCACGATTCAACAATCTCCTGGGCGCACTTTAGAACAGCGACGATTGCTGGTTAAGCGGATTACTGAAGCCTTTCAAGAAGCCTATGGTGTAAAGCCAGAAGCGGTGACCATCTTTTTGGAAGATTATGAGGATGATATGTGGGGAAAGGCGGGCTTACTACAGACCGATCGGGGTTGATGAGTCTTTGCAGGTAGATAAGAGGCAATGAACCACCATCAAACACCCTCTAAGGCGCGAACGGAGGTTCAGTTGCCATAGAGGTCGCCATCGCGATCGCCGCGTCTTCAGAGAAAATCGCTTGGCTATAACTCAAGATATAAAACGAATCATCCTGAATCCACTGCAAAGATGCCATTCCCTGACGTTCCCAAAAATGGGCTTGAACACCGTCCACCAAAATTACAGATTTCATCGGATTCGCACCGATGAATGGCCAAAGTGGGGGTGGCTCTGGTTGTGAGATGACAACAAGTGCCGTGCACTCTATATCCTCACAGTCAGGTTCAGTATCGAGGAAAACCATACCTGCTTCAGGCATGATTGACGGATACAGCACCATATCGGTCGGCACACTAGCCGGGATGCGAAAGGCAGGCAGAACCGGATCGGTTGGAATTTGGTCGAGAATCGGCTCAAACACGGGGGCAGGCGCTGCCAGTGCTGCAGTCGTTGCCAGTACACTGCTCACACCGAATCCCAAGCTTGTCATGAACTTAAGCGCAGACATTTAGTAAACCCTCGTTGAAAACACAGGTTCAGTCTGCCTTGGGAAACAGCAATACAACCTCACCCATATGGGGGTAAGCGGCTCACCCATATGGGCTTTTGGATGAACTTGTATGGTTAATTCGTTGGGCAAAACAAAGTAGTTTTGCCCCTTAGTCCCCAGAGTTGATTTATTCCCTCAGGGGCGATGAGGGATGACTTCTGTATAACGCTCAGGTAATAAACTGTGAGCATTCTCTTCGTTCTGATTGTGCTCGATTCTGTTTGAGAACCATTGGAATAGCAAATAAGCAATATATGCGGCCAATACGATACGGAGAGTTGCGCTGAACAAAGAGTGCTTAATCTTGGCCTTTTCACGACGAGCTGGAAATGGCAAATCTCCGCGCCAATAATTTCCCCAATTTAGACCAAAGTGATAAGTCTTATCTTCGGTTTCTATCTTCAGGATATAACCTGGAATAAAGACCATTTGGCGAATCGAGTATAAAACGGCCTCTGTAATGTTCTTATAGTCGATATGCCAGTCACCACATTCCAAGTGGTCATCAAAGATCTTAAGTATGGCTCTCCGCGAAAACATCCAGTTTGGCCCGCGCTTCATCTGATCGCCCTCAGCAGTTGTTGCTTTGGTTAGACACTTATGGAGAAGTTTTGCCATATCCTTTAGCTGCGTATAATATTGTGATTCAATTGCGATCGATAGAGTGATTACAACAACAAAGAGTTTGGATAAGTTTAATTAGTTGGATTGACGTTAAAGCATAACCCCATCAGAGATATTTGGTGCATAACCAACACTCAACATAAACTAAATTTCCAACCGCTAAGTTCATGAGATTTTCATCTGCAACAACAGCTTCGTAAAGGCTGCTGCCGCATTCCAAAGATAGGCATTGATAGCTGTGGCCTGTCCACGGATTTTCCTTCCACTGAATCTGCTGCACCACTCCGAAAAAAGCTGCCCTGGGACTATTGTCCCGACAGTTTTCAAGCGCTGAAAAAGGCCCAAGCGGCACGAAAAAACCGGGGGCAAATTTTCTATCTGGATATGCTTTTCTGTAAGATTCTACGCTATCCCAATATTCTCCCCGCTCAATAAAGACAGATAAGTTCAGATTAATTGACTCACCCATGTCTATTAATCGACGAGCTTGCGGTACATTTCCAAAAGTAACTGCGAGAGGGCAGAGTCGATAACCATTGGAGTCGAGTAGCTCAACACAAAGCATGTCATAGTAGGGAGAATGGCTTTCGTCCTCAATCCACCTGGTTGCTATGGCTTGAATAACTGTGGATGATGCAAATGATGGAACAACACATTGAGCATCAAAGTGAAGCCATAACTCAATTGAACCATCGGTTAGTAAATAGGTCTGCCCCGCGTCAAGATCTTGAAAGTGTCTAGAAGGCGTTTCATAGGCTGTCTGTATGACTTCAGCGAGTTCTTCCTGTGAATGAATACCGATAGCCGACCAATGATTACCCATGTACTTTATCTGGCTTTGCCAGTTTTTTAGAACAAGCTGCGCTTAGGAAGCTTATCTTCTGGTCAAAATATCTACAACGCTAACTACCGTATTCTTGTGAGTAGTGCCTCCGCTTTGGAAATTGAGTTACCTGAGCCGAACTTGAAAAGTTGCCTATTCTCACCTATGACAAAGCATTTCGTACTGGTCTGATTCAAGTCCTGCCTGCGTAGGACAATTGATGTTACAACCAGCGGTTACAAACTACCAGTGTTAGGCTAACAAAGGGCAACACACAAGGATTTTACTGTGGCTGACGCAGCCTTCTCTGACGAACATATTTTATTTCAACCCGCCGTGCCGGATGCCGATGCTATTCCGGTGATTTTCGCCTTTCCTAACGAATACACCGTTGGTATCACCAGCTTGGGGTATCAAGTCGTGTGGGCCACCTTGGCCCAACGCAACGACGTTCGGGTTAGCCGCCTGTTTATCGATTGCCACGAACCTCTGCCCACCGATCCGGCCCTGCTTGGGTTTTCTCTCTCTTGGGAACTCGACTATGGCAACCTCATGGGTGTGCTCGAATCGTTAGATATTTCCCTGTGGGCCAGCGATCGCACTGCCGATCATCCCCTCGTGTTTGGGGGTGGCCCGGTGTTGACCGCAAATCCAGAACCCTTTGCAGACTTCTTTGATGTCATTTTGCTAGGAGACGGGGAACGACTGCTAGATGACTTTATCGATGCCTATCGAGCCGTTCGCGACTGTGGTCGTATCGCGCAGCTCAAACACCTGGCTCAAGTCCCCGGCATCTACATACCCAGCCTCTACACCGTCACCTACAGCGCCCCAGATGGCCCGGTTCAGTCAGTGCAGCCCATTGACAGCGGCATTCCCACCACGGTGCAAAAGCAAACCTATCGGGGCAATGTGCTTTCTGCATCTACGGTGGTCACCGAAAAAGCGGCTTGGGAAAGCATCTATATGGTGGAGGTGGTGCGGAGCTGCCCGGAGATGTGTCGATTTTGTCTGGCCAGCTATCTGACGTTGCCTTTTCGTACGGCCAGCGTTGAAGCCTCGCTAATTCCTGCTATCGAACGGGGTTTACAGGTGACCAATCGTTTGGGTTTGCTCGGCGCATCGGTCACCCAACACCCCGAATTTGAAACCCTATTGGACTATCTCAATCGGCCTGCCTACGACGACGTGCGGGTCAGCATTGCCTCCGTGCGCACCAACACCGTCAATCGCAAACTGGCAGAAACCCTCGTAAAGCATCAAACCCGCTCTATCACCATCGCCGTAGAAAGCGGGTCTGAGCAAGTACGGCGCATCGTTAATAAAAAGCTGACGAATGACGAAATTATCGAAGCCGCTGTTCAAGC
>JBCBZT010000004.1:0-246021 GCA_039815185.1 Cyanobacteria bacterium P01_A01_bin.123
AGCTGCGCTTCGATGATTTCAAGGGAACGCACATACAACGGTTCCGCTTCCCCGTAGCGACCCATCGATCGATACAGCTCTGCCAAATTATTCAGACTCGTCCCCGTATCCGGATGCTCGGCTCCCAGCTGCGCTTCGATGATTTCAAGGGAACGCACATACAACGGTTCCGCTTCCCCGTAGCGACCCATCGATCGATACAGCTCTGCCAAATTATTCAGACTCGTCCCCGTATCCGGATGCTCGGCTCCCAACTGCGCTTCGCGGATTTCTAGGGCGCGCACATACAATGGTTCCGTTTCCCCGTAGCGACCCATCGATCGATACAACCCAGCCAAATTATTCAGACTCGCCGCCGTGGACGGATGCTCGGCTCCAAAGCGCCGTTCTGTCATCGTTAGGCAGGCTTGCTTCCAGCGTTCAGCTTCGAGCCAAAGGCTCTGGCTTTCATAAAACCAACCCAATCCTACAAACGGCCAAATTGCATCCGTACTGTCGTCGATCACAAGGCTCAAATCTGTAGCAACCCTAGCCATATGAGGTATTACGATATCTAGCCGCTGCTGCATTGACACAGTAACAGTCTGTGGAATTTGCTGAGCGATGCTAACTAACACTTGAGCCACTCCTTTTTGCAATACCAGCGTTTGCTCGGCCAGTTCAGTTTTCAGCTTTTCAGCAATAAACTCCCGCACCAACTGATGCAACTGATAACTGCCGTCCCGGTCACTTTGCAACAGGTTGCGATGCACCAACACCCCATCTAACCCATCTTCCAAGTCTTCCTCATCCCAATCGGGCAGGGTCTTCGCTATCAGCTCTTGAGGAATCGGGTCTGGCGCAAATAAGCTAATTGCCGCGGCCAGCGTTTTAGCGTCCGCCTCCAAGTCTTGCCAACTCAACTCAAAAGCAGCTTGCAGTGGCCCTTCATAATCCTCTGGATCGTCGGGTAGTTGCTCATAGGCTATTTCCCCAGGGGTTTGCTTAAACGCTTTGGTTTGCAGTCGTTTATTTTTTAGACGATCTTGCAACTTGGCAAAGCTCAAAATCGGATGCAGCGCCAAATAACGCCCGATCAGTTCAATGCCCAGCGGCAACCGCCCTACCCACTCACACAGCCCTTCCGCCTCAACCTGCTGTGTTTGCACCCGCGCTGGGTCATCGATCAACGTCGTCAACAGTTCCATGGCTTCACCCAGCGGTAAAACCCCCAGATCTAACCGATCAACAGGTTTACCGAACCGCTGCCGCGACGTCATTAACACCTTGAAGCTGGCATCGTCCGTGGGCAAGTAGGCTTTGACATCGCCATAGCTCTGCACATCATCCAGCAACAGCAACCGCTCCCCCGGAAACGCCGCCCGCCATTGGTCAAAACACCACCGCACCCGCGCCCGGTCATCCGGCAACTCATCCGGCAGTTGCCAACCAAACACCGCTACCGCTGAGACGATTTGGGTAACTAGGCCGCGATCGCGCACCTTAAAATACCACCGCCCCCCTGGGTAGACATCTTTGTAGCGTCTTACATACTGCTGGGCCAACGCCGTTTTGCCAATACCCCCCATGCCTGCCACCGCAGCAATAGCCACTGGCCGCTCACCCTGAAGCTTAGAATGCAACGTTCCCAGCTCAATTTGCCGCCCCACAAACGGGCTGGCAATTAAATTCTCAAGTCCATAATCTGGGGTGCTTTTCTTTGGCGGTTCCCGTCCCGTCGTCTGAAGCTAACCTTGATCCGTTGATGAGTTGCCAAAGTTAATCGTAGGATTCCCTTGAATCTGGATAACGGGTTGTTCTTGCTTATCGATTAGGACGCCTTGCCCGCCGCTAAAAATTTGTTGGACGTTTTTGGCTTTGACCTCATCAATATTGACGATCACCTGATGAATTTCGCCAGCTAATTGCTCAGTTTGTTGAGTAAAGTCATCATTCTGCTCAAGCTCTTTGTCGAGGTAATCTCGCAAGATGGCAATGTCGTTGCTTGAGCCTTTAGCCGCCGCCTCTAGCCGCTGATCAACCCCAGGCTTGCCCCTAAAGCATCGCTGCCAGATTAAATTTCCAAGCTGCTGTACTTTTTCATTGAACTTCGTTACCGCCGCTTCACCCAGCTTAGTGGCGGTTTCTTCAAGCTTTTTGCCCGCCCCCTCATAAAATTTGTCGAGCACAATTTTAGCGATCGCAGTCGCAGCAGCAAGGGAAAGGGCATCTAGCATCGGAAAGATTCGGTAAGGGCAATTACCCCTCTGTTTTAACCCCCGGCTTAGCCCCCTGTCGATACTGCGATAGGGTGCTGGCCAGATTGTTCAATGCACCGAGTATCGCTGGGGTGCTGAGTATGAAAACAATCTAACTCGCAGTAGCACACAAAGCATTGTGGCTACTGCTGTATACCCCGTAAGGGTAATATTTCTTAGGCATCCGGAAACTATTCGCAGCGCATCGGATGTCTTAAAATCTAGGACCCTGCCCCCTCGCCTCTGGGAGCTTGCAGTATGAATTTGCACTCTGATCAGACTCAGCCAACCCATCAATCCCGCCTATCATTCTGCAACTGGATAATGGGATTAGGACTGGCTGTCTCTGTCAGTCTGCTCAATACGGGTCAAGGCATAGCCCAAGCTAATGAACTGACACGAGCAGAATTCTATCGAATCCAAAATGAAGTTGAGCTGGATCCCGATCAGCAACCCCCTCGCCCCGCAGCTTTAGCTGATCCGTTTCTGCCTCGTGATACCGTTCGCACCGGCAGTCGATCGCGAACTGAGCTGTTGTTTAACGAAGGCTCTCTAGCCCGGATTGGGGCAGAATCTATATTCAGATTTGTGCCCGGTATGCGCGCCTACCAGTTGCCCGATGGGTCAACCCGCGCAGAGGCGATATTGCAGCTAGAGCAGGGGATTGCTTTAGTCATGGGGCCTCCTGGCAGCATCACCAACCAGGTGCAAACCCCAGAAGCCGAGATTACGATCGCGGCTGCCGATCTCCCAGATGCAGGCCCCGTGCCATTGTCAACTACGGCTGTGGTGATTGTGCATTCACCGTCCCTGGGCAAGACCAGTGTGTTCAACCTGACTCAAAATCCCGTTGTCATCACCACTCCCGACGGTACTGAAACTGACGTGATCGAGGCAGGTGAAACCTTGAGCATCACTAACGGAGAACTCGGGCCAGTAGAAACGTTTGATTTAAATCGCTTTTATCAAACCAGTGGCCTAGCCGTCGGCTTAGGCCCCGATCAAGCTGAACAGGTGAATGACGAAAGTGCTCAAGTCCAAGACGTTCTCAACCAGATTCGGGCAGAAACTGTAGCCGCCGCGAACGATCAGTTGGCGCAACTTGACGGGTTCTGCAATCCAGATCAAGCTGCGACTCATGACTGCGTAACGACCGACGATAACTCCCTAACCACGTTTGAAGACGAGCGCGAAATGATCACAGACACGGGGGCTGATGACGGTGGGAGTGGAGTACCCGGTGGAGGCTCCGGCACGCCTCCAGGTTCAGCCCCAACCCCCTGATGTGCCCCAATTTGACCCACTGAGAACCATGATTCCTTGTGCACTGCCCCCCTGCGAAATCACAACACCGCCCCCCATAGTGGAGCCTCCTATAGCAGAGGCCGCGATCGCCTCGACGACGCCTCAACCAGAATCAATGGCAACGCCTCCAGCCCCCCCAGCAACACCGGAGGTTTCCCTCAAGCCTCAATGGAGTGGATCCCCAACTCAGTCTGTCAGGACAGCTGCAAAGGAAAAGGAAGAATCACCCCAAGCCCCGGCTGACAAAACATCAGTGTCGCTTTCCGAAATCGAAACCCGTTTGGCATCTGAAGTACCTGCTCCAGCAGCGATCGCCGCCAATCCCGCCACGACACAAGCACCCATACCGCCTCAAAATGCCCCGGCTGATGTGGAACCGCTTCCAGATGCGATCGCCATCCGCCACACCACACCCAAGCTAGCACCGACCGCCCCCCTAGAACTTCCTGAGCACGTTCTAGCTCAGGCTGAAACCAATCCCCCAGCCGACTTTGACCCGGTGCCAGGGCCGCAAACATCACCCCTTGAAATCGAGCCGGACACTAGCGAAGAAGCGGTTGACGAAGCAGACATTAGCGAAGATGACCTGGGTGAGATCCTGATCTTGCAACCCAGAGCGCCAACGTCGCCTCGACCGCCAACCGCCCAGCTTTTAGTGCAGGGGTCTGCCTTCGCCAGCACCAACATTACTGGACTAGAGACACCCAGCACGGGGGGCTATCTTTTAGGCAGTGGCGCCACGCTGTTGCTAACGCCCCCCCTGGGGCCAAGCACTCGTTTGGTAGCTTCAGCAGGGGCGGGGCTAACGCGTTTTCCCAATACTGGGTCTTCTAATTACGATGCCTTTGACTTCTCTGTAGGTATTCAACAGCAGCTCAATCCCAACATGTTTGGCAGCATTGGTTGGGAGCATCGGCGACTTTATCGGGCAGGCAGCGGTGAACAACTCTCGTCTACCCATGCCGCCAACCTGACGATTGGGCGGCAGGATCAGTTTTCTGACCGTTTACGACTGGATTCTTTCTATCGGCTGCGGGCCAATTTCGTCAGCCCGGATGATTTCAGTCGCCTCACCAATAGTCTGGGGGCCAATTTACGCTATGCCCTCAGTCCCCAGGTTGAGGGGCTGGTAGGGTATCAGCTTTCCCTAGAAGACTACACTCGGGTTGCGCGGTTTGACACAAACCATCGCTTCCGGGCAGGCATTACCTACCGTCCCCGTCCGGATCTCTATGTGTCTGGGTTGGCTTCCTACGTGCTGGGGTCTTCCTCAGATGACACCATATCTGCCGACGGACTTTCGGTAGGGCTGGTATTCGGCTTCAATTTACCCCTGTTTTAGTGATGTAGCGCTGGTGTAAGTAACAATTAGAACCGACACCTCATGGAATAAACAGACGGCTTACTCCCAAGTAGTTTTCAATAGACAGCACAATATCAGCAAGACGTGCACTACACTGCTCTCGATATTCTCGCTCAATCAATCGATCTAAATTTCCAATCGTAATCACAGGCAGAGAGGTAGAAGTGGCTTCTTCGCGAATGGTTTGTTCCAATGAATCCTTGCCTTTTGCATTTCGGTTTGCAGTTAACAGCAGCATTTGATTAGATTGTGCAAACTGCCAGATAATTCGATCATTGCTGTCAGTAGCCAGTCCAGCCTCTTTCAGCGTCACGAAACGAATTGAGAGAAGATCAAGCCAACCTTCAGCAGCTAGAGTTCCTTGAAACAAAACGATATAACCGGTCAAATTGTAATCAACCAGAATAATCATGCAGTTAGTCCAAGCTTCGCTTTCCAGGCTTGAAGCTTGGCATAAATATCTTCCTGCCCTGGCTTTGGAGGCAATTTGGCAATTTGGGTCAAACGCTCTCGATTTTTGCCTTCCCAGTATTTCCTCATCTCTTGAGTTTCTTGTAAAACTAATCGATATTCTGCTTCTACCTCAGTGTGATTAGCATCAATGTAGGAGAGTGCCGCATTGAGTTCTTCTTCTGTCAACGGGAGCCAATTCATAATCAGCTTGGGTGTCCAGCCCGCGACGAGATGATCCATCACGTCATAGATAGTGATGCGTGTGCCCGCTATTGTCAGTCCCCGCTCTGTGCGGATGATGGTTACTTGGCCACTGGATGCCGGAGTCATGGCATAACTTCCCAGAACTTGCTTACCTCAATCGTATCTTACGGAGAAAGTAGAGCTTGCTTTCACCAGTAATCTTGCAGCTAAAACCTCCATCTCGGTCACGGGCACGATTCAGCCTGAGGTGCTGAAAGACTTGATGGGTGCTGGGGATGCAGACGGCTTCTGGTCACGCTTCTTATGGGTAAGGTTACCCTTGAGACGCCTCCCGGCTCCCGATGATGGCCCCAAAATTGATTTAACCACCTGGCTGCATTCTACCTATCAACGCCTGGAGCAAGTTCCAGCTAAATCCTTCCGGCTCTCGACTGCGGCGCGAGCAACATGGCGACGCTGGCATGAGTGGATCGAGGACAAACGACTGAGCGCTGAAATTCCTGTGGAACGGGTACTGTATCCCAAATATCGCGATCGCGCTGGGAGAGTTGCGCTCATTGCCCATTGCCTCGAATATGCCAGTCAGGGGATAGAGGTACCCGAGGAAATCTCGAACGAGACCTTGGAGGCAGCAATTTCATTCACGACCTTTTGTCTGAATCAAACTCGATTACTGTACGCAGACATTGGTCTGTCGTCAGAACTGACAGGAAATCTTTTGAGAACTTGGCAGTTCATTGAAGATAAAGGTTTATCAGAAATTACGCCCAGTGACCTACAGCGCTGGAAGCGGATTAAGATTGGGCCAAAGGACTACGCTAAAACGTCCCAATGTCGGGAGCTATTGGAGCAACTGACCCAGCTAGGCTACCTGGCTAAATTAGACAACACGTTCTGTGTGGTTGAGAAGCTTTCAACAATTGAAACTCCGATTGAAAATATTTCAACACCTTCAAACGTATATATATCAAGTGATAGAAGGCAGTTCGTTGAAAAGTTGAAAAACTCCCCACCCTTACCTCGACAGGTATCTCTCTGTGGAGTTGAGCCCCTTTCAAGGGTGGGAACTTCGGTTGAAGCGTCTTCAAGGTTTTTAGAGGAAGACAAACCAGAGATTAGTGAGCAGTGTGTAAATACTTTGAAAAATGACTACAGAGAAATCGAACAGTTCATGGCAACGGTTCTCGATTCTGGCGAAACAACAGCGATCTCTGATGTTCTGGAAATGCTTAAAGGGCTAGCGGCTAACGAGCAAGCAGGTTTTTGGCAATGGCTAACGACCCATAATCAAACCCTCAAGGCTCAACTCAGTAGCCACCAGACTTTTCCTCAAGCAACGGTTCGGGAGGTGAGGTAGATGGATGCTCATGAGGTTACACAACTCGTCCGAGCTGAGGTCAAGCGGGTTCTTGCAGAGATGTTGGGGGTCGCTAATCAACCTGAGCCAGAGACGTTGCCGTTGCAAAAAGCTGTGACTGTTTTAGGCTACGATAGCGTTCGCCAAATCTACAAAGACATTGAGAATGGCCTCCTCAGAGTCGGCATTGAAGTCCAAGATCGGCGCAGACTGGGCACTCAAAAAGCGAGGTATTACATCAACATTCCGGCGACTCGGAAGCGTCTTCAGAGTCCTCCTGAGAAACGCCGGGGGCTTTAGGCCCAGAGGCAATTGCACGATTGTAGGCAGCTTGCTGTTCTGCTGCCGATAGCCACCGATGGTAGGTCGCTGTATGCACCGCAACAGAATGACCCATCATTCGAGCCGCGATACTTGAAGTTAGGTCAAATTTGATACAACGCACAGCATAAGCGTGGCGAAGATCATAGGCGACAAACGGTAACTGGTACATTTTGAGTTGATGTGCAACTTGGAGTCCGTAACGCTGAAAATCTGGTGTTCCATCTTCATGCAGATATTTCAGTTGGGGAGGTTTCCCTTCCAATATGTTCCATTCCTTTACCCATTCAGGGTAGAGAGCTGAAGTTTGGCGAGGCCCTGTTTTGCCATCTAAGACATTCCAGACAAGTGGATTTTCGGTAGGTTTTAGGAAAAAAGCCTCATGGGGACGCACGCCCAGGCAAGCAATCACACTGTAAAGCCAGCGCCACGAAGGGTTTGGAATCTTTGAGAAAAAGCCAGCAATGGTTTCGTCGCTTGGTAATTCTCTAGGAACTTCCGAACGCCCAGTTTGATATTTGCCTCTATATGGAGATAAATCTATTGAAATTCCAGCGTATTCAGCCAGACGTTGAAAGTAGCCAGTTGTCCGCTGACGTTCTCGAGTATTTTCTTGAGTTGTGAGCAAAGCACTAAGGATATTTTCAGCAGTCAGGGGATTGTTCTGCGGTAAACGGTTGTAAGCTTTTTGCCAATGCCTTTTCCAAGTCTTCTCA
Source organism: Cyanobacteria bacterium P01_A01_bin.123 (assembly GCA_039815185.1). Lineage (GTDB taxonomy): Bacteria > Cyanobacteriota > Cyanobacteriia > Phormidesmidales > Phormidesmidaceae > JBCBZT01. The sequence continues at coordinate 7,957 of JBCBZT010000004.1, forward strand.
GAACATTTACCGCTTTTCAGCCAGTACTGACGAAACTCGTCTGTCCATTCCTGGACAGTGCGTTCCTCACGAGAAGTTTTGCCTAACCAGGGAGCCCAGTCAAATGTCCCTTCTTCAACCATTGCCCACAAGGTTTGTGCTAACTTCTCAGCCTTCTTGAGCCCCTTTTGAGTAGCAGGCAAGCCTCCCCGAGGATGCGTGACATCCTGACGATGGGGTTTAACTTTGATCGAGTCAGGTTTTGGCGGCAGAACAAGGCGTAGATAGAGCCACTTGTTGACCTCCTTGACAGTTACGCGGATACCAAGGCTTCGAAGGCGAGCATTCGTTTCGTTTAGATTCAGATCCATGTGACAGCTACCTCTAACCATTCACCATATATTCACCACATTACTGGTGAAAATCAGGAAAAAATGGTGAATGCTGAACTGTCTAAATTGACAAATTTCACGCCTGAAAAGCCTGAAACCATTGACTTAAAGGACGGGACTGGCGCGATTCGAACGCGCGACCTACCGCTTAGGAGGCGGTTGCTCTATCCAGCTGAGCTACAGCCCCAGAGCCATTTGGCATCAATCAAAATATACACCGAGGGTTTAAGACCGCCCAGGCAAGATCAAGAAACTTTTAGCAAATACCGAAGCCATCAATCTCATAAGAGTGAGCCATAGAGATAAGGAATCATCGAGACTTCCAAGTGTTTAGCCAGGGGCCACCGCCAACTTCAAGCCCACATTGAGTACTGGTGGCTTCTAAGATCAGAGCATGCCCCCGACCATTATTTTGCTTCTCCCAGAGCTTAAGCGAAAGCTGCCCCGCCATCGTATCCCGACAGCAAAAGATTAGCCCCTGGTGGGTCGGTGCTCTCAATGGGGTCCCCGGTTTATCGGTCGTGCCCACCAGTTCAACTGCGTAGTCAGCGGTTTCAGCTGTCATTTGCCAGTAGCCCCAGGATTTCACCGTCCAGTTCACCTGTCCGTTCCAGGGTACAAACTCATAGAACTTGCCGCGATAGTGAATGCCCACCATCGCTACTTCTTCTATCCAGGCAATCACCTGTCGCCGTCCGCCCCCGGCAGTCAGGGCCAAATCGGGTTTGTTGTCAAAGGCGTTGCAGTTGAACCAAAACCATTTTTGCGGAAAGGCCCCGCCCCAGTTTTTCTCGGCGTAGGCAGGAGCTTGAGTAAACTCGTAGCGATCGCCCCGCCAATCAATCCACCCCGTCGCCAAACCATGGGCCATCAGAACTTGCCAGCCTGGTTCAAAAATTTGAAACTGGGAAAGCCATCCAGCCGTAGATTGCTGTGGCTGCTTCGGATTACCCCAACCGTAAATGGGTTCGATGGCATATTGCCACTGGGCCGTGCAGCCCGTACCTGGGTCGGCGAGCTTGCCTTGGTGCCAGGTGGCCGTGCCTTGATAACCTTCTTGCACCTGCTGGTCAAATTCGGCGGCAGGCAGATATCGAGCCGGGGCTGATGTGGTGGTGTAGCGCCAGTGGCCCAGCCCTAGCGCCTCTGGCCATCCCCAAAATTGATTGATATTGCCAAACGTGCGGCACAAATAGGTATCCTCAGGGCCTAAAATCTGCGCGCCCCCGCCGCTGTGGGCACTGCCACCCCTGGGATCTTCGATGGAATACATGAACGCAAAGGTCTGCCCCACCTCTGGTAGGGTGACACGGTAATACCACCCTTCAAAAAAACGGCGATCGCTGCCGTCCCAGTGATAGCCACTATGGGGGGTTTGGAATGAAAGGGTTGAAGATTCAGGCACGGCTAGCAGGTCGATTGGAATATCCTCTCCAGGATAACTTTAGCGTTTTGCACTTTGATAAAACGAGCGATACCCGAGAGAACAATGCCGCTTCAAACAGCAAGATTCGAATTGTCTGCGCTTCAGCTTGATGACCTTGAACCTGTTGTGAGATTGCGCACAGATGCCCAAGTTCGCCGCTTTTTGGGTGGGCCTGTCAATGGATTGAATTATTTGAGCCTGACACGAGTCGTTGCAGAGACCCAAGCGGCCAATGTTGCCTCGTGCCAACTTCTGGAGCGGCTTGGGATGCGTTTGGAACGTACTGTAGAGCGGTTCGGAGCAGGACAAGCTATCTATGGGGTAGATAATTCTGCCATCAAACGAGACTGAGGGGGTTAGGATGCTTTTGTAGGGACCCGATGACTTGCCACTGCATCGATTGACAGCCATGCCTCGATCTACCATTCTTCAACCCGATCAGTCCTACACGTTTCGGAGTTATTACGAAATGCCCTACGAGCCAGAGGACATTTTGGCTGAGTTGGGATATCGATTATTATCTCTATTCGCAAGCTCAAGTGTTGGTGGTTGAAGCCAAGAATGCAGATCTCGCCAAAGGTTTTACCCAGCTTTCGGCAGAGTTAATTGCCCTTGACCAATGGATTACAGGCAATCAACCCTTACTGTTAGGCGCAGTTACAACGGGCGATATTTGGCAGTTTGGCCAGCTTAATCGTGCAAAGAAGCAAATCACACAAAATACAAAGCTCTATGTTGTCCCTGATGATTTAGAGACTTTGATGAGGATTTTAATTCGTGCAATTTTGGCCTAACCATGAAGATTGCAGAGTGACTATCGGATTTTGATTTGCCGCAGCGATCGCCGCCCTGTCGCTGATCTTTATGAATTCAATCTAGTCCAACCAATCCCCCCAATACCAATTCCATTAATAGCAACAGAGGCAGAGCCGATACTTGAGTTGCAGCCTTTGCTCAATCGGGTCTATGAAAAGGGAAGATACCATATAGCGATCGATTATGAGCAGCCTTTGGTTTAAGTCGGCAAATCGATTTTGATCAGTGCGATCGATCTTCTCTTATCATCTCAAGCAACCTGCGATCGCATTCTTAACCGCATCCTAATCAATAGGCGATTGCAACATATTTCTGCTCAGCGCGATTGCCCAAATTACTCAAATCACGGGCTCCAGTTGACAGATTGATGAGTCGCGACGCATCCTACGAAGCGAGTGATCGCACTGTCGATCTAATAAGAGTTAGGCTGAGTTGACGTAGAGAAAGCATAATAAATAATGGTTAGACTTCCTCTCTCTATAGGCGCGTGGACTTCATGAAACAAGAACCTCATTTACTGAAAGAAGTCCAACTTCCTCCTCCCCCTCCTCCCAAGCGACCTATAGCTGTGGGCTATGAAGACTATCCTTTCCACCCTAGCCTAACTCCAAGGGAAAGAGAAATACTTAGGCTCGCTGTAGCAAGATTAGACGATAAACAAATCTCACAGCGCTTACAAACTTCACTTCGAAATGTTAAGAAATACATCCTCCGTCTCCAAACGAAAACTGATAGGTACAGTAAGGAATCTCCACTTAGCCATCTACTTAAAAACAGGTGCTGATTGACTAGAAAGAGATTACTCTATCGCCTTTTGAGTCCAGTAGGTCGCGTTAGGTATTTATTCATCATGAATGACAAGGCACCGTAACACGCCGTTATTCAATGCGTTGGTGCGTTACGGCTGCTAGTCAAACATCGGCTATGTTTCGACAGATTATAGCCGCCTAACAAACCCTACCAGGTCATGAGATCGCACTGACGTTACCGGCAGCCGTGCTGACTGGAAACACCGTAGGGTTCGGATTCAAAAATATTGGCCGCCGCTCAGCTACACGTTATGCAGCCGTAGGTCAGGTTGAGGGACGAAACCTGACGCTGATTAAGCCACCTATAGTTTTTGTTGGGTTACGCTGTTGCCTTTCTTGAATACCCCTTGGGCTATACCTAACTACAAGAGCAGCGATCGCTAAATTGACTCGGGTTCTTTTCCAGAAACTACGGGTGCGGTGTTGTTCAATTTCAACTCTGGATGATCCATCGCCACTTGCTGACAGTTCCACTCATTACGGAACAGCAATACCGGACGACCCCAACTGTCTTTCACCGTGGCCGTGTTAAACAAACGACCGGCTTTTTCCAGCGCTTCCCAGCCGCCATCTACCCAGCGGGCAACGCTGAACCCTAGGGGTTCTAAAAGGGTTTCTACGTTGTATTCGTTTTTCAGCCGAAACTGCACCACTTCAAACTGGAGTTGCCCGACCGCTGCCAAGATTGGGTCGCGTTTGCTTTCATCGGCAGAGAACATAATTTGCACTGCCCCTTCTTCTCGCAGTTCGGTGACGCCTTTGTGAAACTGCTTAAACTTGGACGGGTTGGGATTTTTAAGATAGGCAAACATCTCCGGAGAGAAGCAGGGAATGCCTTCATATTCCAGTTTTTTACCCTGGTAGATGGTGTCGCCAATGGCAAATGCACCGGGGTTGTTCAGACCAATTACGTCACCAGGGTAGGCTTCTTCTAAAGACTGTCGCCCCTGGGCAAACAATTTTTGAGGGTGGGAAAGACGCACGGATTTGCCTGAGCGGGCATGGCTGACCACCATATCTTTTTCAAACCTGCCAGAGCACACTCGAATAAAGGCAACGCGATCGCGATGCCTTGGATCCATATTGGCTTGGAGCTTGAACACAAATCCCGAAAAGTCTTCATAGGTCGGATCAATTTTGCCTTGGGTGCTGTCCCGCCCCATCGGTTTAAGGCCATAGTCCAAAAACGATTCTAAAAATAGCTCCACACCAAAATTGGTCATGGCGCTACCGAAGAACACAGGGGTCAGTTGCCCCCCATGAACCATCTCAAGGTCGAGGTCTTCGCCGAGCTCTTCAATCATCTCCAGCTCTTCTTTGAACTGGTAGTAAAGGGCTTGATCGCCGATGATGTCTTCAATTCTGGGGTCACCCAGATTGATCACCGTGTCTTTGGCTTCGCGGCTACCGTGGGCTGTGCGTTCAAAGATATGGAACTGGCGTTTGCGCCGATCAAACACGCCCTTGAATTGGTCCCCCATGCCAATGGGCCAGTTGACGGCATAGGTCGCCAAGCCCAGCTCTTGTTCAATTTCATCCAAAAGGTCTAGCGGTTCGCGGGCGGGCCGATCCATCTTATTGAAGAAGGTGAAAATCGGCATCGATCGCATGCGACACACTTCAAACAGTTTGCGCGTTTGCGGTTCAAGCCCCTTCGCGGCATCTTCTAGCATGACCGCGTTGTCGGCGGCGGCTAGGGTGCGATAGGTGTCTTCACTAAAGTCTTGGTGTCCGGGGGTATCAAGCAGGTTGATCCAATAACCGTCGTAGTCAAACTGCAGCACCGTCGAGGTAATGGAGATACCCCGCTGCTGTTCCATTTCCATCCAATCTGAGGTGGCGTGGCGCTGGGCCCGGCGGGCTTTGACGGCTCCGGCTTCATGAATGGCTCCACCGTACAGCAGCAGCTTTTCTGTCAGCGTGGTTTTACCGGCGTCCGGGTGGGAAATAATGGCAAAGTTGCGGCGTTGTTCTACGGCGTCGGCGAGCTCTGCTGTTGAAATTGGAGTCGAAGTTGACATAAAGCGGCATTGTCTCGGGAAGGATTCAATTTTAAACCCATTGCCCAAGGCACCGGGGGTTGATAACCGTCATCTTAAAGCTGCAATGGGGACAGGTAAAGTAACGCTGCTCAAATTGTAGAAGCCGAGGTTAGCTTTGAGCGCGATCGGGCCCTGAATTCTTATCATCCACATCGAGAAGATCTCGGGAAGGGTCACGAACGATCAGAAATAAGCTCACAGAGAAGTGTGCCGAGGATCACAACAAGAGGCTTGTAATAGTTCTAAGCGAGCTTGTAGTCCTTTATAGACAAAAACAAAGCCCTCCAAGACAGAGCAAGGAATATTACCCCATGCAGTTCCGTGACCAGCGATTCGACGACAATCCCGACTCCGGCATTAGCTTATTTCCCAAGCAGCAAAGGGGCAACGGTGCTCCGAAAAAGCCCAGACGAAAGACCTTATCCCGACGCATGTTTGCCTACTGGGCTATGGTAGACGGACAAATGACCTGCCTATGGGAGTGGGATCGGTAACCCTAGACCGTAATCGATGACATCACCACATCTTCTAACTGGTGAGTTTGACGTAATTTGGCGATCGCGGTGTCTACAGCGATCGTCTTGCCGCTGAACAAGACTATTTTGTGGGTCTCACCTTGGGCGATCGCATCGTAGTCTACCGTAGCTGCTAACTCAGACAGATTGGCCCCAGACGTGAGTTTAGCAACTGCGATCGCCCGCAGGCGTTCATCCTCATAGGGATAGACTTTGACTCGGGATACTGAAGAGAGCCGCTCTAGGGCCCGTCGCAACAACGTCTGCTTGGCTTCGGTGGCACTAAATCGCAAAATCAGGCGCCCATTTTCAATTGTGGTCATGGCAATACCGCTGCCCAGAATTGATTCTAGAGACACCCCCCGATTAGAAAATACTGCCGCCACTGCGGTTAGCGTACCGGGTTTGTCCAATGCCCGCACTACAAATACCCATCGTTGTTCAGCCACGTTGTAGATCCTCCTTGAGGCGCTGATTAAGCTGTTCGGCCATCTGCTTTAGCAGGATCTCTTCGTCGTTGGAGAGATCGAGGTTTACGACCTGGGTCCACCCCGATGGTGTCACCACAATCGGCACCCCTAAGGGGATGCGAATCCCGTAGAATTCGCCGTCTAGCTGTACCTGGCCAGATACGACAATTTCTCGCCCTTCCAGCAAATTTTGGACTAAATCCACCGTGACATTAGCTGTAGCGGTAATGGTCTTGGCCCCAGACAGATGGGTGACATAGGGTTTGAGCACGACCCGTAAATCAGGGGGTAGGCTATCCACGTAAGCGTAAGCTTGGGGAATTTGGCCTTGTTTGAGTAATGCCATCACGGCTTGCTTTTCGTGGTTGACCGTTGCTGGAAACTCAGTGATGGAGCGGCCTCGCTGCAGGCGATCGCGTACGGTTTTCAACTCTTCTGGCTTCATGCTGTGAATCTGGACGCTGCTCCATAGGGGCACCATACCCTCGCCATGCTCCCCAATCACAAACCCCTGCACCAACTGTCGCCGCACGCCTAAATCAGCCGCAATTTCCCGTCGGAACCGCAGGGAGTCTGAATAAGCGCCCACGCCGATGACCCGGTGGCGACCCAAATGGCGGCTAAACACTTCCACTGCGAGTTCCACTGGGTTTGTCACAACAATCACCACTTCGTGACCGTAGCCATGACGCGCGATCGCCTCGGCATAGCTTTCAAAAATCGCTAAATTCACTGCCGAGAGTTCTGCTCTGGAAGTAATCGAACCGCCCACGGTTGCGCCAGCAGCCATGACGATCACATCGGCCACAATGTCGTCGGGTGAGAGGGCAACGTCCAAAATCGGCGCTTGTTCAGCATAGGCATCGTTCAAATCGCTGCACAGGCCATACAAAATTTGGCTGCTGCGTCCACTGGCGCGTCCAACAACCTGCAAGCGCTCAGTCGGGTTGAGCACGCGCAAGGCCACCAGTTGAGCCACAATCTCTCGGCCACAATCGCCACTGGCCCCGATCACAGATACATCCATGGGCTGCTTTGTGATTCGACAGGTTTAGTAAATCATGAATAACTCAGCAATTTTGGTGGCATCGCATTACAGGTTTTCTAACCACTGGGTTAAATCTGCGACCGATTCAAACGTCAGCAGTGCTTCACCTAAATTTTCCAACTGTTCTAAAGGGAGCTGTTCGATCTGTGATCGTAGGACTTCAGGGATTTCGCCCACTTTAAGCATGAGCAGACGCAAAATCAGCGATCGCCCTTCTTCGACTCGACCTTCGACTCGACCTTCGACTCGACCTTCGACTCGACCTTCGGCCCTAATCCCTTGATAAACAGATGATTCACGCATCATTTCCGCCTGCAATATTTGCTTAACCAGTCCCTCTTCTAATACTAACCCCGCCAAAATTGCTGCAGATGCAGCGACATTGCTCTGGGTGCGCCGATCTTGAATATCTCCGATAGTAGCTGCTACTTGCCGCAAGGTTTCTGCCCGGTTAACGGTTTGGCTCAACACAGCGAAAGGTAACAGTCCTGGCGCTCTGAGAAATAGATCTAGCGGTTGTTCCCACAGCCGAATCACACTAAATGTGTGGTAGGTGTTGGGAATTTCAAAGGTAGTTTGATGTACCAAAGGTGAACCACTGGGTTGCAAATAGACAACCACTTGTCGCATCGATTTATCTGGGAAACGCCGATATACTCGCAAGCGGTAATCCAACATGCGAAACCCAATATCTGCATCGGGTCGAGTCTGGAATTCTACATGAAGAACGATTTGCTCCGACTGCAGCAGCATGAGCGAATCGGCCCGAATGGGTTCAAGCAGCAGCTCTGACGGACTCAGTTTGCTCAGAGCAACCGCTTCGCCCAGAAGCCAGCTAGCCAGGTCTTCAGAAAAGGTTTCGGCAAGGAATTTGCATACGTTATCAAACATGGCCGAGATTGTATCAGTATCCGGTGAGAGTTCGATGGGCGTTGCCTGGATGGAATAGTCTCTAGTAGACTCTGGCCCTTGCAGTTGAGAGTGGCCTACACAATGCCGTACAGTCTGTCACAATCGAAAGGAGTTTTCTCCGTTCTTTGTATCAGTGACTTCTACTGCTAATCTCACCCGCCAAGCTGCTTGGGCTGGCGCGATCGCCCAACCCGCCCCTGAATTCTCCCCAACACCGTTGTCTGTGCTAGAAGGGGCCATCCCCGACGGTCTAAGAGGCTCGCTATATCGCAATGGCCCGGGGCGTTTACACCGGGGCGATCGTCGAGTCGGCCACTGGTTTGACGGTGACGGGGCGATTTTGGCAGTTCACTTCACCAATGGGGGAGCCACTGGAGTTTATCGCTATGTGCAATCGGCAGGCTATGCAGATGAGCAGGCTGCCGATCAGTTCCTCTATAGTGGCTACGGTACGCTAGCACCGGGGCCAATCTGGCAACGGTGGAAAGCTCAGCTCAAAAATGCAGCCAACACCTCTGTATTGGCCTTACCGGATAAATTGCTGGCGCTGTGGGAAGCGGGCCATCCCCACCAGCTCGATTTGCAATCCCTAGAAACCCACGGTCTGGATGATTTGGGCGATCTTTCACCGAACTGCACCTACTCTGCCCATCCTAAACGGGATGCCGCCACGGGCGAGATTTACAACTTTGGCCTCGTGTCTGGAGCTAACGCGACGCTTAATCTTTATCGCAGCGATCGCAGCGGCAAAATCCAGAACAAAGCCGATATTCCCCTCAACGGTATTCCGCTAATTCATGATTTTGTGTTGGCAGGGCCATACCTGGTCTTTTGTGTCCCCCCGGTACGGATGAATGCGCTACCTGCAGTGTTTGGCCTGAGCAGCTTTAGCGATGCCCTAATGTGGCAGCCCAAGCATGGCACCCAAATTGTGGTGGTCGAGCGCGACAGTTTTGACGTGGTGAGTTGGGGAGAAACTGATCCTTGGTACCAATGGCACTTTGGCAAGGGCTATCAAGATTTTGACGGCAATGTGGTGTTAGACGTGGTGCGCTACGACGACTTCAAAACCAACCAGTTTTTGAAAGAAGTAGCCACAGGCGAAGTTTCAACTGAAGCCCCCAGCCAGCTTTGGCAAATTCGGATTAATCCCCAAACGGGGAAGGTTTTAGATCAACAAACTCTGGTTGATCGCCAATGCGAGTATCCCGTTGTGCCTGAGCAAACCAGCGATCGCGATTTAGCCCCCACGTATCTGTCAGTGCATAGCCATACAGATCGCCCCAACACCGAACTGTTTAACGCGATTGCTAAATTTGACCCGGCTACAAGCAGTCTTACGATCGCCAGCGCTGGAGAACAGTGGTATCCATCGGAGCCAATCTATGCCCGCGATCGCGGCGATGCTAGCAAAGGCTGGGTGCTCACTGTCGTCTATGACAGCAACGCTCATCAAAGCGAGGTTTGGATCTACGATTGCGATCGCTTGGCAGATTCCCCGGTCTGCCGCCTGGCGTTGCCCAATGTCATTCCCCATAGTTTTCATGGCACCTGGCAAGACGCCTAGTTATCAACAGGTACCTATCCGTGTACTATCCTCAGTTGGCAATGCAGAATACACTATGAGCGGTATCTTTGCGATCTTGAACCATTTCAACGGCGCTGCCATCTATGTCTCTGGACATCAACCTACTCAATTTAGGGTCAGATTCTGCCGAACGTGACATTACCGTCGGTCTATCAGAATATTTTTATCAAAATTCGACTTATCACAAGTTTTTCAACAGTGGCAAAACCATCCTGGTTGGTAATCGCGGTTCTGGCAAAAGCGCCATCTTTAAGTACATGGCAGCTCTAGAAGCCCGAAAAGGCAATCTAGTAATCGAACTCTCCCCCGAAGAATACTCCTACGAACTGCTCTCGGAATATCTCCGTAGTGAGAAGGACGGCTCTTGGGGCAAGCAAAGTGCCTATTCAGTAGCTTGGCAATACTTGCTCTACAATTTAATCTTCAAAAAGATCGTAGATGAGAAGCGGGGGCTATTGCTAGGATCCCAAAAAGATATTTACACCTATGTCCGTAATCACTTGGAGAGTCAAGATCTTAACTCCATCGGCATTCTCTTTAGCTATTTGAAGCGGCTAGAGCAAATCAAACTCGATAGTCGTGAAAGTCTGCAAAAATCCCGAGAATTGCAGTCGCTCTATAGCTTAGAGGAAATCAAGGACTTGCTCATCAGCCTCAAGAAAATTCTTAAAAAAATCCGAGTCAAAATCTTTATCGATGAACTTGATAAAGGCTGGGATAATTCAGAGGATGCTAAGTATTTTTTGGCAGGACTCTTTCAAGCAGCCCAAAAGTTAAATCTAATTAGTCAGAACCTTTGCATCTATATTTCTATCCGCCAGGAGCTATTTGATAATATTCCTCAAATCTATGAAGATGCTCAGAAAATTCGAGAAGATGTTGAAGTGATTCGCTGGGGTAAAAATGAATTGCTCGAATTGATTGGTCTCCGCATCGCCCATTGTTTCCCAGAATTGCAAAAGCAGGGGGCGCTGAAACGATGGAACGCGATTTTTGCGGCCTACTTATCTGTAAAAGATGAAGCATCGGTAGATTATATTATCGATCGCACCCAATTTCGCCCCAGGGAACTGCTGCAATTTTGTAAGCTCTGCATTGAATTCTTCTCAAGGGGGAAGCGGATTGAAGAACCGACAATTTTTGCCGCAGAGGAGGTCTTCTCAGAGCAAAAAATTAAAGATCTAGCCTCAGAATATCGATTTAAGTATCCCTATCTTTTAGATTTGTTTGAGGTATTTAGGGGCCGCAAAAGCCACCTTGAGAAGCAGGAATTGGAATATCTTTTGTTGGCAACCGTATGTGGTGAACTTGACGTGGATCGGGCAGCAGATTGGGTGCTTGACATGGACTATCTAGAGTTGAAGAAGCTACTTTGGCACATTGGATTTCTCAAGGCTAAAGTGCCGAGACAAACGGGGCAAGCTTCAACGCGGAATAGCTACTTTGGTCATTACGAGCTACCCACCATCAATCTAGAAAATGTTGAATATTTTTGTGTTCATCCAGCTTTTCGCTATTTCTTAAGCCTGAAAGCTTGAGCTGAGACCGACTGGGCTGATAAATTCTAATTTTCTCTTTAATCCAAGCGTTATGGTCTGGCATCTCCCTAAAGTTACACGGCGATTGGAAAAAGTGGTTCAGCGGATTCCCACTTGGTTGGTGGTGCTGGTGTCGGTGGTTTGTCTGGCCGCGATCGCGCTTTGGGTGCAAGAAGACGTGATTGTGCGTGCCCCCCAAGATCTAATGCAGCGCGAGACGCTAAAAATCTTTTTTGACAATGCTGAATCCTTTGCCATTGTGGCAGCGGTAATTCTTTACTTTAAGGGCGCACCTGACCGCAAAGCCCAAAAGCATTACGAAGCCTGGCGCATCATTGACAATGCCGCTATGGCTAAAGTTTCTACCAGCTACGCTCGGTTTCAGGCCCTGCAAGATTTACATCGAGATGGGGTGCCGCTGCGATCGCTAGAAGCGCCTGGTGCAAATTTGGTGAAGATAAATCTGCCAGAAGCCAACCTGAATGAGGCCAATCTTCAAGGGGCCGATCTACGGGAGGCTTGCCTACATCACAGTGACTTGAGTCGTGCAAACTTAAGGGGGACTAATCTCCAAACGACTAATTTGAAAGGGGCAAATCTGCGGGGGGTGAATCTCCAGCGAGCTAACTTAAGGGATACCAACCTGATCGGGGCCGATCTACGAGATGCCAATTTAAAGGGCGCTAATCTACGTGGCGCTGAACTTTGGAAAACCCAATTTCTGGGGGCAGATTTGACCGATGCTGATCTCAAATGGGCTGAGCTACAGGGGGTAGAACTCCATGGCGCAAAACTCCATCGAACCATTATGCCCGACGGTCGAGTCGAACATCGAGCGATGGAATTTTGGAGTGATGGTTCTGCTGGGCCGATTTCTGACCGTCGAATTGAGTTGTGAATATGGGGCGATTACGCCTCATGAACCCGGGTAATCCATCAACGCAAATCGTGATGGCAGACACAGTTGACGCCCTTGACTGTGGAGTATGACTATACAAATCTAAACAATTTTACGTTTTTCAAATTGTCTATCCCCATTGTTGCTAATCAGGTGTTCCTATGGTGCTGTCTCGCCGTCAACTCTTACAGATGTCCAGTTATGGGGGATTGGGTTTAATCACCAGCAACCTTTTGAGTCAGCCAAGGCAAGCGCGGGCAGGTATGAGCGCTGAAATGCCACTCATTATGCAGCTCGATTGGAAGTTCAATGTGCAGTTTGCTGGGCTGCTGCTGGCAGACGGCGCTGGGCTTTATGCCGATAATGATGTTGCCATCGAGCTGTTGCCTTGGGCGTCTGGCATCGTCGTCCCTGAGGTGGTGGCTGCTGATCCCAGAGTGATGGGCTGTGCTGAGCAAAATCTGATCTTAGAAGCGCAGGCGGCTGGGGCACCGATCAAGGCTTTGGCGACGATGTTTCAGGCATCTCCGCTCGGGTTAATGACCTTACCCAATGCTGAGATTGCAGACTTGGAAGATCTCATCGGGAAGAAGGTCGGGATGCATGTAGACGGCTTAGCCGTCATGGAACTCGTACAAGGGGTCAGTGGTTTTGCCCCTGATGCTATCGAGGTGATTGAAATCCCCTATGAGAATAAGTTTGATCGATTGCTCTCAGGGGAATTAGCCGCAATCCAGTGTTATGCCGTGGATGAACCCATCGGATTTGAGAGTTTGCATGGGTTTGTCCCTAAGGTGCTGAATTTGGCTGACTATGGCTATGAAGCCTATGCCCAGGTAATCGTGGCCCACAACGAACTGATCGAATCCGCACCCGAGCAGATCAGCCGGTTCTTGCAAGGGACATTTGGCGGATGGTCGATGGTGCTTGAAGACATCCCTGCTGCGGCTGAACAGGTGGTGGCGAACTATGTCGAACCGGGCAGCAAGTACGAGGATGTGGCCTATCAGACTCAATCTCTAGCGTTGATTGCAGAGTACATGTTGCTAGGCATTGAACCTGAAGCGTTGGGGACGATTGACCGCGATCGCTGGATGCGGATGGCACAACGATTTGAAGCGTATGGGATCATTGAGATAGCTCCCAATCAAGAAGATTCCTTAGCATCTGGATTTTGGCCAGCAGTATGAGCTGACGTCAATGCTGGATAAAGTGAGTGATTGACTCTGAATAACCTCAAGGGTGGGTAGCTGCTGCGTGCACCCTTAGAACTTAGCGATCGCATTGATATCAAGCGGCTAAATCAGGTTCTGATGTAGCCGGAGCTACAAAGCTTTGTGTGCTATGTCGAGCCAGATTGCTTGTGTGTTGAGAATCCCAGCGATACTCGATGCATTAAGCAATCTGGCCAGCGCTATACTACGCGTTACGTTAGTCGGCGGTTTAGCAAGCCGATTGAGTTTGCAAATCAGTTGATAGATGGTTTTTCAGGAAAGGCAGAACTAACAGCGTGTTACCCTGCCTGCCCACAACACTAACGAGTGTGTTAGGCCCAACCATCGACTGAGTGTTCGGATAATAAAAACGAGCCCGCCAACGGGTATAGGCAAACTCTACTCGGCCAGGTCTTTCAGCAGTGATTAGGTTAACAGCTTTGCCAATTTCAGCCTGTTCGAATAACTCAATGGGCAAGGGAGCAAATAGATCAAAGGATTCTTCAAACATGATGTAGTTGTCTCCTGGAGCGGGATAGCTCCACTATTCCACTCAAGTTTTAGAGTTGACTCCCATACTTAGGCTTACTTTCCCCGATTTAGGCTTACTTTGTGCAACCTCAAACAATTACCCCCCCTCTTTCATATCCTAATCAGTTGTCAAACTGACTTAGTCACCCTCAAATTTTCTTGACAACTTGACTACCTTTGTGAGTTGACAATCCCAATCTTTTCATTAAGTATAAATAAAGCATCAGGGTATCAGCTTCAGGACGCATCAATGCAACTACTACCAAGGGATTTTCTGTCTAAAGTAGCCAGAGAGTATGAACTGACTGCACTTGAAGAAGAAGCTTTTGTCGCTCGATTCAATAGCGACATTACCGATCAAGTTCTAATTAAAAACCTTAATATTACACTCTCTGCTTTCCGCACCCGTATGAGTAACGTCTATCGAAAGCTGGGCTATTCAGGGGGTGGGCCTGGGAAACAGCATCGAGTCTCATATTTTTTGATTGACAAACATCGCAAAGAGAACCCTTCAATCCCCGTCAAGATTAATGACGAGGACATTGACAAACTCGTGGAAGAAATCCATGAAAAAATAAAACCAGGCATTCAACATATGTGTGGCTGGATGCGTGTCCTTGATATGAATCAACCGATTGAATTGGCAAATATCTATACTGATGTCAACATCTTAGAGAAGGTTTCTAGAACCCAGAACTTAGAGATCTCAGATTTAATGCGAGAGTTTGATCCAGAATCAAAGGATTTTGATCGATTAGGTCTGAGCAGAAAAAGTGTAGAAAGGGTGTCTGGTATTGAGCTGGTTAAAAACTGCTCTAAACTCATGATTTTGGGCAAGCCTGGATCTGGCAAGACGACTTTTCTAAAACACATTGCTAACCAATGCAATAATCGTAAGCTTTTTTCTAACTTAGTTCCTGTATTTATATCCCTCAGGAATTTCTCTGATCCCGGCAATAGCTTTAGTTTGCTTGAATACCTGATTGCATGGTTTGAAAAATTTGGCATTCAAGATTTTGAGGTTGATTCCTTACTTCAGAAAAATCGAATTCTTTTGCTTCTAGATGGTTTGGATGAAGTCAACGAAGAGCGCTTTAAGTATACTTTAAGGCAAGTTCGAGAATTTACAGACAAGAATTTTGAAAATCACTTCATAATCACGTGTCGATTGGGTGCTCAAGACTATGTTTTTGAAAAATTTACAGAGGTAGAAATTTCTGATTTTAATGATGAACAGATATCTTCGTTTGTTCATAATTGGTTTGGCTATAAAGGAGTTGCTGAAAAAGCAGACAGATTTTTGGACAAAATCCAAAAAAATACCCCGATCAAAGATCTGGCTAGCAATCCATTGCTACTCACGCTCTTATGTTTAGTCTTTGAGGATAGAACGGACTTCCCTTTGAATCGGGCCGAAATTTATGAGCAAGGTTTAAGCACACTGCTGCGAAAATGGGACGCTAGTCGCGACATTGAAAGGGATTGGGTTTACAAAGAACTCTCTGCCCATCGAAAAGAAGATTTGTTGAGTCAAATAGCCATTCGTTCATTTGGCAAAAGCGAATATTTTTTTAAGGAGAAAGTGCTAGAAAACTATATCGCGGACTATATCATTAACTTGCCAAACGGGCGAAACAAAAGGTTCGTCCGCGAATCTGATCTCAATAGTAAAGGGGTCTTAAAGGCGATTGAATATCAACATGGTTTATTTGTGGAGAGAGCCAGGGGAATTTATTCCTTTTCTCATCTGACCTTTCAAGAGTATTTTACGGCAAGGGCAATTATTGCAGACGGCGGTTCCGAAAGATTTGACGAGCTGGTCAACGAAATCTTTCATAAACGTTGGCGTGAAGTATTTCTGTTGGCTGTCAGTATGGCTCAAAATGCAGATAAGATTTTCTCTTTGATGAAGCAGAAGATTGATGCTCACCTGTCGATAGATCAATATGTTCAGGGCTTTTTAGAGTGGGTTGAGCAAAAGTCTGCTACTGTAAAGTCGCCACCACCAGCACATCTCGTTAGAGTTTTTTATTTTACCCATGGTTCTAGTGGACATAGCCCACCTGTTATCCAGGAAGGTTTGAATTTTGATCTGGACTATGATGAGAATTTGATTTTGATACTGACATTGGCTGACTTGATATCTCAAAATTTTGACCAAGTTGACTCTTTCTCGCTGTTTAAAAAGCGTGATCAAGTCCGGACAAAAATCATGGGATGTTTTCAAAGCTTGAAAAATGTATTGGATCGATCAATTGACTCATCACCCAATGCGGCGCTCAAAGCAAAACTGCAAGATCTCGCGAGTGATCTTCCTTATGCAAAAGATCTACAAGATTGGTGGTATCGAGATTCTAAAATCTGGATAGAAGAATTAAGGTCTGCGTTGGTTGAGTATCGAAATATTGGTCATGACTGGCATTTTACAGATGCGCAGATTTCAGCACTCCAGAAATACTATGATGCCAATAAAACACTAATGGATTGTCTCAATAGCGATTGTTATGTCAGTCGTAGCCTACGGAAACGGATTCAGAATACTCTATTTTTACCTGTCGCCAAAAGTCCCCATTGACGAGCGACAGAGTATAGCTTGAGTCACACTGCTGAATAGACTTATCGGGGTATTGTTTGCCCTGACTTGCGCTACTACAGCAGTAGGGGCCCCCTCATCGAGGGCATCCAAACGATCTTCCAACCCTTGTTGTCAATCTGCCAATGGGAAAATTGGCTACCTGTCTGAGACAACCCCAGCTGCTTTGTAATTTGATGGTAGTGTCTCATCCAAATCGGGATAGGTAGGGGTTATGGTTTCTCCTGATGACCTTGGTGAAATTGTCGAGCGGATTGCCCAGGGCAGAGAAACTGGTGGCGATCGCGACCTGTTGCAGCAATTGCTACAGGGAACACAAGGACAAAACGTGGTGCAGCTGGGCAAGTTCACAGTCAACTTGGGTCAGGGGCGAGATATTCATGTGGGCGATCGCATTTATCAAGGTACCGATGCAGACACGATTAAAGCTGCCTTGCAAGCCTTGCTCCAGGCGCAGTCTACGCCTAAAACAACCCTAACCCCCCAGGAATACCGAAATCGGCAAGCGTTGCTCAGTAAGGTTAAAAACTTCTGGGTCAAGGGGGTACTGGAAACGTCGTTGCATCATCAGGTGGTGATGCAACTGGGCCTGGAAGATCGATCAAACGGGGTAGCGGCTCCCTGGAATTTGGGGTTGGCCGCGGTGGAACAGACTCAAACCGCACTGCCTGAAAAGACCCGTGTAATTGACCTATTTGATCAACTGGGAATCGGACGAACACTGCTGATTTTGGGTGAACCAGGGGCGGGTAAAACCATCACGCTACTGCAAGTGGCCCGCGAGTTAGTGGCCCGAGCTGAGCAAGACGTGGCTCGCCTGATTCCGGTGGTGTTTAATCTATCCACTTGGCGCAGCCAACTCAGCATTGCCGACTGGCTAGTGGCAGAGCTGAACACGAAATATCAGGTGCCCAAGGCGATCGCCCAACCGTGGGTACAACAGCAACAGCTTCTACTCCTCCTAGATGGTTTGGATGAAGTGCGGGCTGACTACCGGGAGGCCTGTGTGATTGCGCTGAATCAGTTTCAGCAAACCCACGGTACAGAGATGGTGGTGTGCAGCCGCATCAAAGACTATGAGGCGCTGTCACAACGGTTGGCGCTGCAACAGGCGGTCTATGTGCGATCGCTGCAACCCGCCCAAATCGATCAGTATCTAAGCGATCTGAATGGCGATCTGGCTGGCCTTAGGCAACTGCTGGAGGCAGACGGGGCTTTGCAAGACCTGGCGCGATCGCCCCTAATGCTGAACATTATGGTGTTGGCCTATGAGGGGATTTCTCCTGAGGATTTGCCGCAAATGGGGGTGGAGGCCCATCGGCAGCGGGTCTTCAATACCTACATTGACCGCATGCTCAGGCGACGGGGAGCAAATCAACGCTACTCACCCGAACAAACGGTGCGCTGGTTGAGCTGGTTGGCTCAGCAGTTGGTGGCTTCTTCTCAAACGATTTTTCTGATTGAGTGGCTCGATCGGGGTTGGTTGCAAATGGCTTGGCAACGCTGGCTATACATTGCTTTGAGTTCACTGATTGTGGGGCTAGCGTTTGGGTTAGTTATTGCTCTCAGTGTGGGATTTGGCCCGAACTGGCGCTTGATTGGCCTAATGGTTTGGGGGCTCTACACTCTGCCGAATATGCTGATGGCATGGATTACGCTGCGGATTGAACAAATGCAACCCAGTCCAAGGCAGGGGTTTTTGCAACGGTTAATCGGTAGTCTCTGGACGGCATTACTGGGAGGGGAACTTTTTGGCATCGTTGCGGGTATTGCCAGAACGCCCCAAGTAGGTTGGTCTGTTGCCCTATGGACTGTTTTGGTGGTGGGGATTTTGGACTGGCAACTGGGTGGCATTGTGGGCTTGAGTTTTCTCAAACCGATAGAAGCCTTGAGATGGTCTTGGAAGAGCGTTAGACAATATTTGATCATGGGCTTAATTGGCTCTGCACCCTTGGGTTGGCTATTGGGTGGTGCTGGCGTTCTGGGCCAGAGCAGGATAGAGGGCATGCTCTTTGCCATGTTTGGAGGAGCTGTTTTTGGTCTGTTAACCGGGCTTCGGGCCGGGACTGAGATTGAAACCCGCACAACCCCGAATCAGGGAATCTGGCGATCTGCAAAAACATCAGCGATAGTCGCACTCACGGTCTCAACGAGCTTTGCACTGGTGATTCATTTGTTGGATCAGTGGTTACTGATTTCGCCAGATTGGGGGGTATTTTATGGGCTATTTATTGGACTGTTGATGGGGGGGCCTGCTTGCATTGTCCATTTTAGTGTGCGGACGGTGTTTTATCTGGGCAATGCGATTCCGTGGAACTATGCGCGGTTTTTAGATTATGGGGTGGATCGGATCTTTTTGCAGAAGGTGGGTGGGGGCTATATTTTCATCCATCGTTCGCTGATGGAACATTTTGCGGGGATGGCGAAGTGGCCCCATTAGGACGTCGCAAAGCAAATCTAGCAGGATATCCCAGTCTTTACATGTTGCCCCAGAGGAACGCGATCGCATTAAAATAGTTCATGCGAACTAATCAAAAGTGCTCAAGTCGAGTATTCTGTCCGGAGGCTATGTTGGTGCATCGAAGAGTGATGAGTTGATTCATGAAACAGCCGCCCCATCATGGGACCATTCGACCAACTTCAAGAAGATTTCGATAAACAACGGGAGCGGGGGTGCGAACCATCACCCAAGGCTGAGAAGTTTGTCGAAGACTACAGCGATCGTGTTGAAGCTGAAAAACAAGCGCTGAAAGACCGTCAGGCGCAAGAGCGTCGAGAACGACAATAGGGCGTGACGGAAATCTCACAAAAATGTTCCGGGTAGGGGAATTCACTTAGGTAAACGTTAGCGTCGTTCAAAAGATGAATGATTGCTATGTCACCTTACGATCAAGTGGATCGAGATATCCAAAGTTTGATACGTCAAGGGTGCACTCAGAAAGAAGCTTTTCAGAAATTGAAAGCTAGCTATTCCGATAAGAGCAAAGAAGGAGCTGAAAAACTTAAACGCCTTCAAGAACTTGAAAGAAAATTGAGGGAACAAGGCCAGAAGCGGAAAAAATAACCTCACTTTAGTGAGAGTCTATGAATGGCAAGCGTTCAATCAAATAGTCAAGGCATGTTTCAATAGCATCAACAGTCTCGCTGCCAAGTCGTAGCGGGATGCTTTTTTTGATTGCTAAGAATGCAGCTTCGTATTGCTCAATATCCAATTCAAAGGGAATATCAGGCGAGTCTAGAATGTCATAGGTTCCCCAGTAGAGGCAAAAGCTAATCTGCTCTAAAAACTGTTTTAGTGAGAATTGGAAATCATCAATCTTTTGTACTGACAAATCGAGATCTGGAAACTGTTTAAGAGCTTGCTTGCAGGCGTATTTCCTCAACGAGTTTATGCTTGTGTCAATCCAGGCCGCGCCAGGGCGACTAGCTTCCAGGCGATTGATAAACTTCTCCAAGTTTTGATTCTCTACCTTGCGGCACTCAAGTGCCTCTGGGGACAGCTGGGCGCGGGCATCTTCTATGAATGCTTCGCCATCAATCTGCAAGTCCTTTAGCTGCTGACGCATGTCATCAATAGCTGATTGAATCAGGCGATCGCCTTGAACAACAATCTCCTGAAGTTCCCGATTTAAATTGTGAAAGGTGTGAAGCTGCTGTTTGAGATGGTTTAGTTCTTGCTGCTGAGTCTCGGAAAAACAGCCAGCGTTGAAGATTTCCTCGATGATATCCAATCTGGCATTGATCGTTTCTAGAGTGGTTGGATCTAAAGCAATCCTGGTAAGCGGTAAATTGTCGGAACTGGTAACACTATTGCTATCAGCTGTTAAATGGGTATGTGGTCCTTGAAGTTTGGTAAGTTCTTGGACAATGGCACGAATTTCCTTAATAGACGCACCGTTGTGGCGATCGCCAATATGAACATTAGTCCCTTTACCAACAGAAACATTAAACTTGCCAGGCTGCGAAGCATCTTGACTTGCGCTTTGCTTTAGCAGTCGGCTAAGTAATTGAATTTCGTTGTCGGTGAGTGTCCCAGCACGGAGACGCTCGATGATGTCACCCTGATCTTCAGGCATTGCAGATACGGGTATCAGAACCTGAGAGTTGACACGAGCATAACCCAGGTACTCGCCCAAAGCCCACTTCATCGAGACGTGGGACAATAATTTGCAAACTTTCCGCCGGATTCTGGCGTTCAAACCCTTAGAAGCTGCCTATTTCTCCGGTCATGGATTTGGAGCATAGAATGAAAGTAACTGCCTGGGTTTGCGTAACTTCTCCTCTGACGCTCAAGTACTCTCTTCTTCCTCTGCTCCCAATGGTTCAGCTCAAACAGCGGTTTCAAAGCTTTGAAGAGTACCTGTCTTACGACGACGGGACAGATAACATCTACGAGCTTTTCAACGGAGAATTGATTGCAGTGCCGCCTGAATCTGGTTTCAACGTTGAGATTGCCAACTGCCTATTTGCAACCTTATTGCCCATCGTGGGCTACCGCCGTATCAGAGGGCATGGCCTAGAACTGGAAGTACGCGGTGAACCGAGGAATCGTTTTCCAGACTTAACCGTGATCCGAGAGGAACATGTTGAACTTTTGAAGCAGCGCAATACTATTCGATTGTCGATGAGGCCGCCTGTATTGGTGATTGAAGTAGTGAGTCCAGGGGAATTACAGCGTAACCGCGATTATGTCGCCAAGCGAACGCAGTATCAGGATCTAGGCGTGCCGGAATATTGGATTATTGATCCGCAAGCGAAGACAATTTTGACGCTAGTGTTGGTCGATGGTGTGTACACCGAATTTGAGACTTTTAGCGGAGATGCAGCCATCCGCTCTGCTCAGTTGGGATTGCTGAATGCAACTGCTGCTGAAGTTTTTGCAGGCACATAACTGGCCAATTGACGGCTGTTGAAAGCTAATCATCATCTTGATCAGTGTTATACGTGTCGCCAATTTTCAAATTTTGAGCATTGCCAATGCTAATACTGTACTTTCCTTGCTGATTAACATTCTGGACAACATTGTCATTCCCAAAAATATTGCCATCCCCTGTGTTAATCGTTGCACCCTGGGCATTTTGAGCTGCAACTGCGCGATCGCCCGTTTGAGTCACTGAATTATCAATAGTAATCTGAACTTGGGATTGGGATTGCGCTTTGACTTCCCCCCAACCCCCTTTAGGCAGTCCCTTACCGCCTTGTAACAACGCGATCGCGAATCGTTCTGTATCCGCCATTTCAAATCGGGGATTTTGCTCATGCCCCATCGCCGCCGCACTCTCAGGCACCGCTTTCCCCAAGTGATTCGCCAGATCAAACACCGTAACTTCAGTAGCACCCGATTGACTCGAAGCCCCCTGCAACGCCTCAATCAAATGGTGGGTGTAAATGCTCAAGGTCTTGTCATCCCGCACCCAAGAACTTTGCTTCCCCCGGCAAGAGGTAAACACCACGCGCCCCTCACCCTGGCTCAACGCCTCAATCAACCCCTTCGGATCCGCTGTGGGAATTACCCCCTTGGGTCGTCGCGGTTCTACGATTTCCCCTTTAGCCGACGCCATTCCCGCCGCATGGCAACAATCTAAAATCACCAGCAGTCGTTTAGCCGAAATTTGGCGTAGAGCTTCGTTAAAAGCATCGGCTGATAAAGCCGTATCACGCCAGTCATAGGCATCAAAATCATGGGGAATCAGGTAGTAGCGATCGCTGTCCGGCTCCAACCACCCATGCCCCGAGTAGTAAACAATTGCAGTAGCCTGCGGATCAGACTTGACCTGAGTCCTCAACCAAGTCAATCCCTCCAAAATCCCTTGCTGGGTTGCCTCTTGATCGTGGAGCAAACGCAAATGCTGGTCATTATCCGGATAGGCGCAAAGGTCAGAATTAACCAAAATTTGTCGTAGCGCCCGCATATCGCTAACGGTGACAGGCAGCGAAAAATTGCTTTCGACACACTGTCCAACACCAATTAAGAGGGCATATCCATGGGCAAACGTTTGAGTCATGGCTGAATTTGGATAGCGGTATTCACTGAGTCCAAGATAACCGCTCTAAATCCGCCTGTCCCTGAGATAAAGGATTGTTACTCCCACCACCGATCGCTAATGTGCACTGCCTGAATGGCGTCAACCTTAAACGCCTGCCTGCTCCACTAAGCGACTCCTGTATTAGGATTGATCGGGTATGAGATATTTTCGACACGGCTTGTCTCAATCCGTTGCCCAGCTTTGGCGATCGCTGGAGATTTATCGCTACGGTCGGCGGGCCATATCCCTAGTTTGGTCAACAGACTGGCGACTGACGCTAATCTTGGCTGGGCTGACGATTGTGGGGGGCTTATTGCCGGGGGCGATCGCGTATGTCGGCAAACTGATCGTGGATAGCGTAGTGCTGGCGTCACAGTCGGGTAATGCCAGCGATCGCATGACGGCCTTTACCTACCTGGGTGTAGAAGCTATTTTGGTTGCCGTGCTGGCAGGTAGCCGTCAAGGACTACGGCTAAACCAGTCTTTGCTCAGGGTGTTGCTGGGGCAAGCGGTGAACGTATTGATTCTAAAAAAAGCCCTAACCCTCAGCCTCAGCCACTTTGAAGACTCTGAGTTTTACGACAAAATGATGCGCGCCCGACGAGAAGCATCCAGTCGTCCGCTCAGCATGGTGAATCGCACTTTTGGCCTAGTTCAGGATGGGTTAGCCCTGATCACCTATGGCGGGTTGTTGCTGCAATTTTCGGGTTGGGCGGTGTTAATTCTGATGGGGGCCGCGATTCCAGTCTTTGTGGCAGAGACCAAATTTGCCGGAGCCGCGTTTCGCTTGTTTAAGCGGCGATCGCCAGAGACGCGCGAACAAACCTATTTAGAAGTGCTGCTGGGGCGAGAAGACTACGTCAAAGAGGTGAAGCTGTTTCAGCTTGGCCCCATGTTGCTGCAACGCTATCAAGGCATTTTTCAACGGCTTTATGGCGAAGATCGAGACCTCACTATTCGTCGTAACGTCTGGAGCTATGGCCTCAGTCTAATCAGTACGGTTGCTTTCTATGGGGCCTATGGTTGGATTATTTTGGACGCGATCGCAGGCCGGATCTCGCTCGGTGACTTGACCATGTACCTAAGCGTATTTCGCCAAGGGCAAGCCACCTTTGCCTCAGCCCTACAATCTATTGGCGGCATGTACGAAGACGGACTTTATCTCTCCAACCTCTACGAATTTTTAGAACAACCCGTCTCTCCGTCTATCGGCTATGCCCGATCTGGCAACGACCCCAACGATGGCCTGCGATTTGAAAACGTTTCTTTCACCTATCCCGGCAGCACCAAAGCGTCCCTAAGCCATGTTTCTTTCCACCTCAAACCTGGGAAAAAGCTAGCCATCGTCGGTGAAAACGGCTCTGGCAAAACCACCCTGATTAAATTGCTGACCCGATTGTATCAACCCACCCACGGACGCATCCTCCTCGACGGACGCGATCTGAACATTTGGGATACGGACGTGCTGCGCCAACGCATTGGCGTCATTTTTCAAGACTTTACCCGCTACCAGTTCAAGGTGGGTGAAAACATTGGTGTCGGCGATGTGGGGGCTTTTGATGCCCGCGATCGCTGGCAAAGTGCTGCCCAAAAAGGCACCGCCATGCCTTTGGTTGAATCCCTCCCAGACGGATTTGAAACCCAACTCGGACGCTGGTTTCGAGACGGCCAAGAACTCTCCGGCGGTCAATGGCAAAAAATCGCCCTCTCACGCGCCTTCATGCGCACGGATGCCGACATTCTGGTACTCGATGAACCCACCGCCGCGATGGATGCCGAAGCCGAAGTCAAACTGTTTGACCACTTTCGCACCGTCACCCAACACCAAATGGCCATCCTCATTTCCCACCGCTTTTCCACCGTCCGCATGGCCGACCAAATCATCGTCCTCTCCGGTGGCACGTTAATTGAACAAGGAACTCACGACGAACTGCTCAACCAAAATGGCCGCTATGCCAGATTGTTTAAACTGCAAGCCGCTGGCTATCAATAGGCAGAAAATTTAGGGAATCTATCGACAAAGGTTTGAAGCGTACCCCATAGTCCCACCTTTTTTAAGGTATGGCGGTAGCCGCAAAGCTTTGTGCGCTACCGCGAGCCAGATTGCTCGTTGACTCAGCATCCTGGCGATACTCGGTGCATTAAGCAATCTGTCCAGCACTATATTAACGGTACGCAAAATATGAAAGTGACAATACTTACACTCGGAATGTTGATGTTCGCGACATCAGCCCCAGCTACGACGTGTCCAATCGCTCAAAGTGTGTACCGTGATGTTGAGGGCCAAGGATTTGAGCTAGTCTTTAGTGAATCAACCAACACCGTATCAAAAGCCACTGCCACCATTACTCATCCAGATCAGGCTCAACTGCATCGTTTCGATGTGACTCAAGCCAGTGGTTATGGCTCCATTTTCCTCAGCAGCATCGACGCTGCGGGAGAGCCTTTAGGTAACGGTGATAGTTTAGAAATCTACTTTTTTGACGAAGATTTTGGGGATGCTACGCCAACTTTCTTAGGAGACGAAACAGAATCTCCTGAGTATACGTTTATCGCAGGTCTAGGCAGCCATGACTATTACAGCCGCAGAGGTTCGGTCACGCCGCCTTTGCTAGGAGATATCATGTGGATTCATGATCGCTGCCAATAGGGATCTTAGTGTCGCAGTCACCTCAAAGCTTTATATCCAACTACGAGCCAGATGGCTTGTAGACTTGGCTTGTAGACTAAGGATCTATTTAAAAGAATCAACCGATGAGTTTAATATCATCAGTCTTTATTGCCACTAGTTTAGACGGCTTCATTGCCAGAGCAGGCGGAGAACTGGACTGGTTAGATGCTGCAAATGCCACTGTCCCAGAAGGTGAAGATTGTGGCTATCGCGCCTTTATGGCATCTATTGACGCCTTGATTATGGGCAGAAAAACCTACGAGAAGGTATTGTCATTTGGCGAATGGCCATACGGTAATAAACCTGTCATTGTTTTAAGCCGCAACAAACTCGCAATTCCTGACGCATTAACCCCAACTGTTTCGCATTCCTCAGAATCCCCAAGGGCGTTATCCAATCGCTTGTCAAAGGAAGGGGCTAAACGGCTGTATATTGATGGCGGCATCACCATACAGCGATTCTTATCCGAAGGACTGATTAACGACATCACGATTACAGTCATTCCTATTCTCTTAGGCAGCGGAATTTCTTTGTTTGGTAGTTTTAAAGGAGAGATTCCACTGAGGCATATTGCAACTAAAACCTATGAATTTGGTTTTGTGCAGCTGACCTATGAGCTAATAGAAAAGACGCTGGCGTAATCAATGATCACGAAAAGATAATGCGGATATTAATCACAGGGTTTGAACCCAATGATGATCGCCTCAATGCGTCAGAACTGGTTGTAAGATCTTTGCGAGATCATCCGCCTCAATCGCTTAAGTCGTTCATGCACTGCATTGACTTCAAAATTATGCCCGGAAATACCAATATCCTAGGACGGGTTGTTGACGAAATGCTCAAAGCTGTTGTACCCGATATTTGTATCGGCATCGGTCAAGCACGGGGCTATAACCGGATAGCGCTTGAACGGATGGCAAAAAACTTACGGCACTTTGTCACATTGGACAGAGCCGGGAATGCTCCTAAAGGTGAACCCGTTGTTCCAGGAGCCGCTGTCGCTTATTGGAGTTCTTTGCCAGAACAGAATGACTTAGTTTCATGCCTAAAGAGCCACAACATTCCCGCTAGAATTTCAAACGATTGTGGCACTCATCTATGTAACCAAATCTTTTATCACTTTCTACACTGGAAGCACCGTCACCAGTCGGATATGAAGGTCGGTTTTGTTCATATCCCGATTCTTCCAGAGCAAGTTATTAAGGATTGGCCAGAGTCGCCTTTCATGCCCATGGAAATGACGTGTCAAGCTCTATCACTAATTATCAATCGGCAAATGCAGTTGAAACCCTAACCCACTTGGGTAACGCCGCACCGTCCCTGCATCGCCTGGGTCAACATCAGCGGTAAAGACGTTTTGCCCCCCCTGCATACCTGAAGGCGAGTGGGAATAGCCCTTGACCTTTTCTTCAAGCGTATGGGGGGCGTTGTCGGTGGCGATGCATTCGATTACGCCATCGGGCAAGGCTATGATCAAAGAACGGGCAGTCTATCAATCTGTCGAGTAGAATAGCGTTCAGTATAGAGATGTCCTAGTCTTGCATCTGATGTGTGATGGCTAGAGACGCTGAGTGTCCCCAACTGGCTAAATTAGGGATCGATTGTCTATGATCGGTTAGCCAGTACATCTCCCTAAATATCTATTGGACTACATTTATCGGATTTAGGTTATTACTCGTGCCTGACAACTTCGACCCCTCTTCCCGCTCCGACGCTGATTCACCTAAGCCACCTAGCCCGAACAAACCGCCAAAATCTGGGCCTAATCCATGGGTAGAGGCTGTTCAGACTTTGGGATTAAGTCTGGTTTTAGCCTTTGGGATTCGTAGTTGTGTGGCCGAGGCTCGCTACATTCCATCAGGCTCGATGCTGCCCACGTTGCAGATCAATGATCGCTTGGTGATTGAAAAAATTAGCTATCACTTCAACCCCCCTGTCCGAGGGGACATCGTTGTCTTTTGGCCCCCGGCTAATGCCCTCCCTGAAGATGAGCGCAAAGACGCCTTTATCAAACGGGTGATTGGCTTGCCAGGCGAAGAAGTTGAGGTCACCGATGGCCAAGTCATTGTCGATGGTACTGCTCTAGAAGAGGGCTATATTCAAGCCCCGCCAGATTACACCTGGGGGCCAGAAACAGTGCCTAGTGGAGAATACCTCGTACTGGGCGACAACCGTAACAGCAGCTATGACAGCCATGCTTGGGGGTTTGTCCCCAAGGAAAATATTATTGGTCGGGCTGTCGTTAGGTTTTGGCCGCCCAATCGGCTGGGGGGCTTAGACTAATCAGGCGTATTCTGGAGCTCTGGTTTTTCTTCAGATAAGATAGCGCCCTCAACGGGACACACCTGGAGGCAAATGCCGCAGTCAATGCAGGTGGCAAAGTCAATCCAATACCAGTCAGTTCCTTTGGGATTCTTCCCGGGGCCTTCGTGGATACAGGCCACAGGACAGGCATCGACACAATCGGCGACGCCTTCACAAACATTGGTCACAATTGTATGGGGCACAGTTTTTTTCTCTAGAGTAAGACTTCGGTGCCAGGGATATCCCCAAATATCTTTTTAGAATAGTCTAAAAGTTGTTGATTCTGAAAGATTTTTCTGTAGTCAGGGTGATCTACGAACTGTTTCCAGCGATCGTTGACTGCCATCTTACGACCGACACCATCCATATTCTGGCCATCAAAAGAACTACCCCCCCCTAAATGCGCAACTCGATCCATGCCAGCATCTGTAAATTCGTTGCCGATCTGATCTGCAAGCGCTTTACGGTACTCTAGATCGGTAAACCAATGGTTGTAATTGAGGCAGATCTTGTTGTGCTTTAAATAGTTAGTTTCGTTCAAAAACTCTCTTGCATACTGAATCCAAAGTTCAACCGCTGTGGACTTACCTGATTTAACGTCTATCATTCCACTTTTCAGACGGCTGGCAAATAAGTTGAATGGATCACGCATGATAATAATGTCGAAGCGCTGATTGCTCTTACCCAGGTAGACATCATGCATCCGTTCAAACAGCGGATCTGTAATACTTGTCAGAGCATGATCTTCATAGCCAAGCATTAAGCAATCTAACTCAACAAAATTCCCTCGTGCCAGAGGCATATAGTGTTTTATTGCCCAGTTGGTATGTTCGGGATAAAAGTCGAGTATGCGATGGTACTTATGACGATAAGGATTACACCGAACTTCTAAATTATTTAACTGCTCAACGCTACCGTTTTCTTGAGCTTTAATCCATTCGGCGATCGCATGATTTCCTGACCGTCTTAAACCCAAAATTCTCAACTCTTTTTGGTTGATAACGGAAGACCAAGAACTCTGTTTTGCAATGACTCTATAAGTATCCTCTGCTGAATATTCAAGTAACCTTTTGGCTTTGCGAAATATTCGCTTTGGCTTGTTTGTAGCTTTATTAGCCAGTAACTTTATATTCATAGAATCAACCCAAAATTTCAACCTTGACCATAACCAGATCTATAGTTTTCCCGGTAGAAGGGCGTAGGGCGCTGCATCTCTGATCAAGTTTTCAACTCGACTGTAGCTTATTTCATCAAATCAAGTCAGCACTTCAATCTCAGGCAACCCTCCAGCAGGTATCCAGGCGACACGCTGAATTTGCCGTTGTTGCGCGATCGCTCGAATCTGATCTGGATTAGTCTGTTTGCTGAGATCTACCTCAACCCGTACCAGGTTTTCTGACGCTCGAATGGTTTGGGCATAGGCAAAGGCGGCCGCCACCGCCTCGGGTGTGGTCGGCACCACTAACCAGTCCGTTGGCGGAATTTGATGGGGCAGTTGTCCTGTGGGGATTAAGACTTGGTGGAGGGCTTCAATATTGAGCATAAAGCCAATGCCAGCGAAGCCTTGTCCCTGCGGATCGAACACGCTGAGCAAATTATTGTACCGGCCCCCTTGGCCGATGACTTGGCAACCCTGGGGTGTTTCGCTCACCACTTCAAACACAATACCCGTGTAGTAATCGAAGGGCTTAATCAGGCTCAAATCTAAAATCAGTGAGGGAATGGGAACCTGGCCCTGACTTTGGGTTACCGATTGGAGTAACTCCACCAAGGCCTTAAGCGCTTCGACGGTTTGACGTTCTGACGGCGTTAACGCAAGTTGAGAGACGCGCTGGAGGACATCAGCGGGTTTGCCGCGCAAATCCATCAGGATTAATGCCCGTGTTCTCAGCTCGTCAGTTAATGGCAGCGTTTCTAAACTAACGCGATCAAGGGAGGCGATCGCTTGCCGCACTGCTTCTCTAAGCTTGTCTGGAAAAGGAGAAAGCAGCGATCGCGTCAGGCCTGCATCCCCCAATACCCCGTGCCATTGCCCCAGCTTGAGACTGTTGATACAATTCGCCAGCAGCAACAGCACCTCAGCATCGGCATTCATGCCATCAGCACCTAGCAGTTCTACCCCCGCTTGGTAGTATTCTTGCTGGCCGCCATGGCTACCTTTATCGGCTCGCTGAAATACATTGGCGCTGTAGCATAACCGTTGAGGGTAAGTGACATCAGCTAGGCGCGTCGCTGCTGCTCGGGCAATGGATGCCGTCAACTCAGGGCGCAACCCCAAGCGTTCTGAACCACTGCTTTGGAGCTCAATCACTTCAGACTGCTCAATCGCTCCCCCCGCCATCAACGTTTCGAGGTTTTCAACCGTAGACGTGATGATCCGGTGATATCCCCAGCGCTGGAAAATTTGCTCCACTCGCTCCTCGATCCAATATTTTTGGGCAACATCTAGGGGCAGTAGATCCCGCGCACCCGAAGGGGATTGATAAACCATTATTTTTTTCCGCCGAACAAACCAAAAAGACCACCTTTTGATTTTCCAGCTTTTTTGTCCCCTGTGCGCTTCGAACTGTTGCTAGCCGGTGCCGATTTACCTAAAGCCGCCAGCTTTAACTTGGCCTCTTGGGCCACAGGGCCACCTTCAGCACTGAGGTCAAGCACTTTACTGAGATGAATTTTTGCTAACTTAGGCTGGCCAGATTTGATGTAGACGTTGGCCAGTTGGTTGTGTAGAGCAGCACTTTTAGGGTGACTTTGCAGGGCTTCTCGAAGTTCAAGAATTGCGCGGGTATAGTCCTTCCTATCTTCAAATTCTTTGGCTCGATTGAGATAGCTGCCAATGATATTCGATCGATGCTGCCGGGGGTGGGTCGGAGCTGTTGACGCGGATGACTGGTCTGATGTTGTTGCTTCGGTTGTCGATGTTGCCGTTTCTGGGGCAGGTGCAGCGGCAGGGGTTGCCAAGCCACCCTTGCGAATCAGATAGGCTAAGTTGAGTTCGCTAATTTGTCCGGTGATGTCGGGGAGTTGATCAAGGCTGTCATACTGTTGACCCGCGAGGTCATTCAGCTTATTCCTATAGGTCTGATCAACGTTGTTGGTTCCCACCAGTTCTTTAGCAGCCTTCGAGGTCCAGGTAATCGAACCACTTTGCTCAGTCATTTGCTGCCCTTTTAATCGCAAGACAACACTGTATTCAGAGGCTGACTTGTCTTGACTGAGCTGCTCGTAAGCTGGATTGACCAACTTAGACAAAATATCACTAGCCTGCTTGCGTTCTACTTCCCCGGCACTGGCGAAGCTGTCAGGATGGAGTTTCCGGGCAATCTTTAAGTAGCGTTTCCGGATTTGTTTAGAATCTGCATCAATGGAAATGCCCAGTACCGCATGGTGGTCAGTGAAATCTTGGTTAAACAGGCCTTGTTCAATCTTCATAGGAAATGGCAGCGTAAGTCCCCGGACTGGTTTTAAGTTTCCCGCAGGGGGGATGGGCTTATCTCAGTGTATCCACTGATATGAAAATTGCACGCTTGGGGATCCCCGAACCGCAAGACTTTACGAAAAAAACAAATTTATAGGGGTTGGGGGTGCTGAAAACACTGCCCCTGCAATGCAATGAGTTGCTCATTAGATTCAGATTAGTCGATTGTGGCGTTCAAAACTGCTAAGGCTGAAACCTTACGCCACTAAGACGGGGCAAATCGAGTTAGGGGCTTAACCTGCCTCAGTTCTTCGCTAATCGCTTGATGGAGATGGCCGTTGCTGGCCAATATTCGCCCGGAATAGATGTCAAAGGGGCTTTGATCGTAAGCGGTAACCTGTCCCCCCGCTTCTTCAACCAATACGGCCCCTGCAGTCAAATCCCAGGGAGAAAGCCCCCGTTCCCAGTAGCCATCGAGTCGCCCGCAGGCAATGTAGGCTAAATCAATCGAGGCTGCCCCACCCCGCCTAACCCCCTGGGTAAGGTGGGTAAAGTGGCAAAATTCGGCATAGTTATTATCAAGGCGTTCTCGGCGATCGTAGGCAAACCCAGTGACCAGTAAGCTTTGAGCAAGAGTTGGGGTCTTGGAAACCTGAATGGGGCGGCGATTGCAGGTCGCTCCCAAGCCCTTGGCCGCGCGAAATAGCTCTCGGTGAAAGGGGTCATAAATTGCACCGACAACCGGAACTTGGTTAATCAACAAACCGATAGACGCGGCTGAAAAGGGATATTGATGGGCGTAGTTTGTGGTGCCGTCTAGGGGATCAATGGCCCACAGATAGGGAGAGGCTTGGGTGCCGATTTGCCCAGACTCCTCTGCCAGAATGGGGTGATTGGGGAGATGACGTCTGAGCACGGCAAGAATTTCGGCTTCTGCCGCCTTATCGGCTTCAGTAACGAGATCGCCGGGCCGGCCTTTTTCTTCGATTTGGCTGAGCTTGCCCCAGTATTGCTGCAAGATTGCCCCAGCGGCTAGGGCTGCTTCAGTGGCGATCTCTAAAAAGCGCTGGAGGTCTTCAGCATTAGGCGAAATCGGATCGGGGGAAGTCATGGGAGAGATTGAGAAGGGGGCTATTGCTGGCGAAATTCAGCGGGGGTAGACCGCATGGGTTGAGCTGGGTTCCAGATGCCAAGCCCTGCAAGGCGGGCATGGTCCTGAGCACGGCTAAGCTGTGCTTGGTAGGTCAAATTACGATCATCGATGGCATCAAGCTGGGCGATCGCATGGCCGTTGAACACTAATTGCTCATTAGCTAACTGGCCATCACACCAGACATAGGCCCAAACCCGACCATAGGCGTCGGGCGTCGCTTGGGATGGGAGTTCGATGCTGAGGGTGCGATCGCGGCAGCTATCGTTCACCCAAGTCCACAGCGCTGCCTTGGCCACTTCTCCCCACGGCGCTTGTTTCAAATCGGGGGCATCGATTCCCGCTAGCCGAATCTTGTACACTTTGTCTTCGGCGTCTACCGGTAGCGGGTCAAGCACTGA
The DNA here is from genome assembly GCA_039815185.1 of Cyanobacteria bacterium P01_A01_bin.123. GTDB lineage: Bacteria > Cyanobacteriota > Cyanobacteriia > Phormidesmidales > Phormidesmidaceae > JBCBZT01. The sequence continues at coordinate 40,698 of JBCBZT010000004.1, forward strand.
AAGCGACTGACCGCTATAAACCTGATCGACTTTTGTGAGGAATCCTGATGGTGTTGCTTGGGGTTGGCAACCCCACAAGCCAATGGTGCAAATGATTAGAACGCTGCATAATACCCCCCGCCAATTGAGCCAATAGGGCAAGACACGCGATCGCCTCATGGCTGTCATCAAAGCATTAGTCTTCGTCCAGCGGTAGCCCAAAGCGCACCTTACCCTTGCCAAAGTAGCGGCCAAACTGGAGTTCATAGACCTCATCTTCATCTTGGGTTTCGACTTCCAGATCAGAGCGGGCATAGCTTACGCACAGGAGCGCATAGCCCTGTGCCCGCAAATCAGGCGATAACCCCATCGCTTCGGGTTGATCAACCTGACCGGAGAGAACACGCACTGCACAGGTGGTACAAGCGCCGTTGCGACAGGCGAACGGGAGATCCGCTCCCTGGTTTTCAGCCGTCTGTAGCACATAGCGATCGGCCGGTACCTGAACGGTGTAATCTCGATTGTTTTGCCGATGATGAATGTGAATGGTATAGGCGTCAGCCATAGATTGCCGTTGTGCTCTCCAATGCAGAATAAGTAGCTTAAAGGGAAGATTAACCTCCCTGCTTATGCTCTCACGAAACAGAGGCCGGATGCATCGCCGCTAAAAATTGCCCCGAATCATTGGGCCTAGTGTGGTACGATAGCAAATCGTTGAGCAACGCAGCTCGACTTGGATTTAATCCAGAATTAAACTTGGAGAGGTGGCCGAGTGGTTTAAGGCGCAGCACTGGAAATGCTGTTTAGGGGCAACTTTAACGAGGGTTCGAATCCCTCCCTCTCCGTTGAGATTTAAGCTTTTGTCCCAGTTTTACATCATGCCTCCGGAATCAGGCTTTTGAGACGCGAAATGAAAAGTGTGATCGGAGACAAATATTGACCCGATGCCGGCCCTTTATTCTGGGCACTATAGCTCTGATTCAAAAGCATCGTGGATATGACCCAAACAGAGACGCCCATTAAGCTAATTTATATTGCCGGGTGGGGCCGCAGCGGCAGCACCCTCATGGCTCGCATCTTGGGTGAAGTCGAAGGATTCTTCCATGGCGGTGAGCTCCGCACGATTTGGGTTGATGGGTTTAAGCCCAAAGGGCAGTGTGGCTGCGGTGTTCCGGTTAAAGACTGCGAGGTTTGGCAAGCGGTTTTAGACAAGGGCTTTTCTGATTTAGCGCCGTTAGACTATAAAGCCTTAAATACCCTACGGCTGCAAACTGAGCCGCGTACCCACGAAATTTTGCTGAGTCAGTTCGGCTTATTGGGCAAACAAAAGCTCGCTGCCCGCATGGAAAAACATCTTGATGTTCTGCGTCGGCTCTACAGTGCCGTTCAAACCACGACGGGATGCAGCGTCATTGTGGATGACTCGTTGCATCCGGGCCATGGGCTGGCCTTATCACTAATGCCTCAAATTCAGCTCTATGTGGTTCACCTGGTGCGTGACCCGAGGGCAACGGCCTATTCCTGGTGGAAACGGCAAAAAAATGGTCTGGGCACTTATACCCTTAAAGAAAATGCTCTGGGTTGGGATTTGCGTAACGCTGTTGTCGATTTACTGGGGCGTTCTCAGCGCGATCGCTACATTAGGGTTTTGTACGAAGATTTTGTTAAAGATCCGCTACGGGTTACTCAATCCATTATCAACTTGGTTGGGGAAACCGATAAAAAACTGCCTTTTGTCAATTCCCATGAGGTCAGTCTAAGCGTCAGCCACAGCGTGTTTGGCAATCCCAACCGCACAGACACGGGGACGATTTTGATTAAAGGGGATGATCGCTGGAAATCTGATATGGATGATCGTAGCAAGCGCAATGTCACCCTGTTTACCTGGCCGTTGCTGGTGCGATATGGCTATGGTTTTCGACCATGAGCCTTCCTGGTATTGAACCGCAACCCGTTGAAGTCGCGATCGCGATTTTGTACCAAGATAATCACTGTTTGATGCAGCTCCGGGATGATATCCCGACCATCATCTATCCCGGTCACTGGGCTTTCTTTGGGGGGCATCTAGAAGCTGGAGAATCCCCTGACGAGGGAGTGCGACGAGAACTGATGGAAGAAATTGGCTATGAAGCCCCGTCTCTAACGCTTTTTGATCGCCAAACCACCGGCCACATTACCCGAAATATCTACAGTGGGCCGCTGACCGTGCCTGTCGAGGCACTTATTTTGACTGAGGGTATGGATAAAAAACTTTGCACCCGCGATGAAATTGTGCAGGGAGCAGCCTACTCTCCCAAAATCAAGCAAACGCGACCTATTGGCCCGCCCCATCAAAAGATTTTGCTGGATTTTTTGGCGAAGAATTTGATTTAGCCTATAGCGAGCCACCCGCAGCGATCGCTATAGCTGACGCAAAAAGGGATCGTTGTCAGGTTCATAGATGCGAATTTGACCATAGCCGAGAAATTGAGATTGAGGCTGGGCGGCAGCTGGAGTAGCCGTAATTCCAAAAAGATAGGTGCCGCCCCAACGGGGATTACGCCTGGGATAGAGGTTCAAAATAATCTCTTGACCGGGTGATACAGGTTGGGCAAAGGCAAAGGTAATGGCCTCGGTTTCAGGGTCTTGATTTATCGAAGCTAGCGGCAGTTCTACCGTCGTCCCATCACTGAGCTTGCCGTAGGCCTGGCTGGCATCCAGTTGGTACCGCAGCTGGGCTGAACGGGGATTACGCTGGGCCACGGTGAGACTGCCAAGGGCTTCTCCTGCATCGGCGGGTAAAGCAATGTTGAAGGTATAAACAGCGTTACGTGCAGAAGCGCGATCGCGACTAGTGGTCGCACTGAGTAATCTGGGAAGTTGAGCAAAGGCGTTAGAACCGTCTAGCAACTCCACTGCAACTGCGGGCAGCGGTGAAACGGTTGAAGGTAACGCACTGATCAAGGCGCCCAATCCGAGGAGTAGGGCACAGCTAGGGGGCAGTAACCTAGCTAACCCGAAAGCAGGGTAGTGAGGAGAATCAAACTGGGAACGTGGATTGGCCATGGAGAATATACCTGAAATGTCTAGGTTTAAGGGATGAGAGGCTGTCTGATCACCCTAAGACTGATGGGGAATTGGCCTAAGCAAAAGCCCCCGATTGCTAAGTAGATACTGGGTAGCCAAGCAGTTGAAGTTTTCTATCACAACTCTAAGATTGCTATCGATTCCTAAGCGTTGCGGCTACTTCTTCAATGTTAAACCGTTAAATTGGCTACGCTGAGAGCATAAATGGTTTGAACGGAATAATACCTATGTTTGCTACAAGTAACGTTAGCTTCAATCGCCCCAGATGGCAGACGCTGGTTATGGCTGCGGTGGGGTTTTGGATGAGCGCCAGCCTTTGTGTTGACTTGCTTGTCATGCCCAGTCTCTACACTGCTGGCATGATGACTCAGGCGGATTTTGCCACGGCGGGTTACGAAATGTTTTGGCTGTTTAACCGGGTTGAACTTGTTTGCGCAGCGCTGGCGTTGACTGGTTTGTTTGCCCTACGCCAACGTCGGGATGCCTTTTCGATCATTGTCAGTGGTGGCCGTAGCCGTTGGGCCGTGATGTTGGCGGGGCTACTGCTAGCGATCGCGCTGTGTTACACCTACTTTTTGTCTCCTGAGATGAGCGCTTTGGGCTTGCAGCTCAATGCTGAGATTGGGACAACGGTTGAAGTACCCGCCGAAATGACCGTGATGCACGGGGTTTATTGGGGACTGGAAGTGCTCAAGCTGCTGGCGAGTGGAGCACTACTGAGTCTTTGCTATCGCGATATGCTAGCCCCAACTGCTGAAGTATAAAGGATACGGCATAAGGGGTAAGGGGTTTGATTTTTGTCAAACGTGACCTAGGTTCGGAGAGAGACACGCTATCCCATCTCCAGCAGCAAGATGGCCGCTGGAGATGGGTGTGGCGTCGGATTCGCCAGGGCGCGATCGCGCTGTTCATTGCGTTACTGATGCTGATGCTGTTTCCCAGCGCCGTGAACGCTGATGTTGATGAAACGGGCGCTGACCCTGCTGACAACGCCGAAGTTTCCCCAGCGCAGCTGTTTGAGATGAACTGTGCCGGATGTCACGCCAACGGCGGCAATATTATTCGGCGAGGGAAGACGCTAAAGCAGCGATCGTTGCAGCGCAATCGCATGGATTCCGTTGACGCGATCAAAACCATTGTTACCCAAGGCAAAAATAATATGTCTGCCTACGGCGATCGCTTGAGTCCTGTTGAGATTGAAGCGGTTGCTGTTTATGTTTGGCAACAAGCTCAAGCCGATTGGCCCCGCAAGTAACCCGCCTAGCGATCTCTGTGTGGCCTTATCCAACGTGTTTGCCATGGGTTTCTGACTCTCGGAGACTATCTGCCAGCTCGATAATACTGTCGTAGTCATAGTGGCTAACTTTGAGGGTGAGGCCATGAATCAGCCCGGGATGCTGATGGGGAATCTGTTCAATTGTTTGGCGCAATAGGGTTGCATCAGCCTGAATAGCCGCTTCGTAAAGCTGTTGAATCCAGCTGGCAGGCATCACTGCTAAAGCATCTGCAGTGAGTGAGACTTGCTGATCGGTGGAGTCATACTCCTGAGCAGAGGTTGTGGGTGCGTATTGATAGCGGACGCTTAGACAATTCGCCAGCTTGTCGAAGATGACATGCTCTTGGAAAGGTTTGCGGACAAAATCATCACATCCTGCAGCCAAGACAGTTTCCCGCTTTTCTTCAAAGGCGCTAGCCGTGAGCGCGACGATGGCGGGCGGTTGGGATTGGGCTTTAATCCGACGGGTGGCTTCGTAACCATCCATGACGGGCATTCGCATATCCATCAAGATCAGGTGGGGGCGCCAGATTTTTTGTTGAGCGATCGCCTCTTCGCCGTTCACCGCCTCATTCACCTCAAATCCGACTTGTTGCAGTAGGGTGGAAATCACTAAGCGATTATCGGGCTGATCATCCACGATCAGAATGCGGAAGCGAGTTTGTCCGGGTGCCAACCCAATGACTTTGCGATGGTGAGACGACTTAACAATATCTGTCGGCTCCGCCAATGTGACCTGAATCTGAAACGTGAAGCAGGTTCCTTGTTCTAGCACACTCTCCACTTGGATATCACCCCCTAAAAACCGCACAAACTGGCGGCTAATGGCAAGTCCTAGCCCTGTCCCACCTTTGCTGTGATCAATAGAGCGTGATTGAACAAACGCATCAAAAATCGTGTTGAGTTCGCTGGGAGGTATGCCAGCGCCAGTATCTTTGATCTGAAAGCAGAGCATTAAGGGATGATTTGGGCTCCAGTCCTGAGACGTTTGTTCATCCCGTACACTAACCTGGAGCATCACACTGCCAGCCTGGGTAAATTTGATCCCATTGCCCAACAGATTGATCAACACTTGCCGCAGTTTGCCTTCATCGGTGTAGACATACTGAGGAACCTCTGGAGCACGGTCAAATACTAACGCTAGCCCCTTGGCCTGGGAACGTAGTCGCAGCATTTCTTCTAAAGTCGCTAATAGCTGATACAGGTCAATGGACTGCACATTTAGTGTGATCCGGCCCGCTTCGATTTTCGACATCTCTAACACATCGTTAATCAGTGCCAACAGATGTTCACCGCTGCGGTTAAGAATTTTCAGATTGTTGCGATGATCAGGATGAAGCCGATCATCCCGTAGCAAAATTTGGGCAAATCCGATAATGGCATTTAGTGGCGTCCGCAGTTCATGGCTCATATTTGCCAAAAACTCGCTCTTGGCGCGATTAGCCGCGTCCGCAGCTTCTTTGGCGGCTTGGAGGTCTGCCGTCCGCTGCTGTACCCGATTTTCTAGGTCTTCATTGCTTCTCGCCAGTGCTTGAAATGAGCTGTGGAGCTGTTCGCCCATGTCGTTGAAAGATCGGGTTAGGATCCTCAACTCGCGAACGCCCCGGGTTTCCACCTGAAGCTTTTTAGCGGGATTCATCTGTTTTTCCCGTGTGCTTTGAGCCAAGGCTTGGCTGACTTCGCTGAGTTGCAACACTGGCTGGGTGATTCGACGAGCGGTGAATACCCCGATAATAATGGCAACCCCCAACGCGCCCAAACACAGCAAAATGGTGGTACGGGTACTGGCAGCGATTTGTTCCATGAAATCAGCCTCGGGCACAACTACCACAATCAGCCAGTCAATTCCTCGTTGGTCGGCAAATTTTGACACCTGTACGAACTGATTCTGTCCCCCGGCTCGAAAATTGAGCTGGGTATGATCTTGTAACCGGCTCATATCAAGTGTGTCAGCCAAAAAATTTGCGGTCTGTTGTGTCAGTGGGTTCTCGCTTTCCACTGCTGGTGTCCGTTCCAGGGTGTTATTCCCCATGACCTGATAGGGCTTTTCTCCAGTAGAATTAGCAACCAGCAGTCCAGCACTGTCGATGACAAAAGCTTGGCCAGTTTTGCCAATTTCCAAGCTCTCCAGAAATTGACTGATGTCATCCAGAGAAAAATCTACTGCGGTTACCCCGATTAGGTCATCAGTATTGTTGTAGACCGGTAATACGGCGCTGATAATCAGCTGAGTCACACCAACACTGGCGTAAATGTCGCTCCAGACAGCGCCTTCAAATTCTACGGCAGTCTGAAACCAGGGGCGGGTGCGGGCGTCATAGACTTGGGCAGTTGTTTGAATCAGTTGACGACGGTTTCCGGCCTCATCCAGATCATAGTAATGACCCAAAAATTCGCTGGAAGAGTCGTTAATGACCACTTGCAGGGCATCGTCACGGGTCTGAGTTATGCCAATAAATGAGCCGTTATCAGCAGCACCAAAGTAAAGCCAGGTGACATCTTCTAGATATTGCATCTGCTGCCACAGATATTGTTCACTGGCTAGATCTTGGGTCTTTAATTCACCTCGCCGTACTGCATCAGCATTCACTTGGTTGATCAAGTGGGGAATCTGAGTGTGGTCAGCTAGCCGCTCTTGAATCCGATTGGAGATTTCTCGACGCAGTTGGGAGGCGACTTCGTTGACGGCTTGCTGACCATTCCGCAGTGAGATATAACCCGTTAGCCCTACCGCCACAACAATTTGCAGCACAAAGGGAATGACCAGTACAGATCGGAGGGAGATCCTGTCGGATAACGGTTCAGACTTGGATAGAAAACGTTTAATCGCCATAGCCGTCGGGGATGGTATCCCGCGATTCTTGCGATTATCATAATCGGTCGCGCTACGCTCAGATCTAAATCGTTAGAATTGAAGCCACTACTTACTGCGCTCCTATGCCCGATGCCGTTTCTCGTTGGCAACTCCCTGCTGATGTTGTGCTCTCTGCCAATTGGATTGCCTCAGTACAGCGGTATACAGGGCTAGACAGACCGCCAAAATTTTTAGCCCATCTGCTTTGGCAGCGAGGCATTCACGGGTTAGATGCCTTGCCCGGATTTCTCAACCCCAACCACTATCAGCCTGCCAGTCCTTTTGCTCTGGGCCAAGACATGCGGGGGGCGGTGGAACGGTTAGTGCAGGCGCGGCAAGATTCAGAAAAGGTGGCGATTTGGGGCGATTTTGATGCCGATGGGGTGACGGCAACAGCAGTGTTGTGGGACGGTTTGGGAGAATTTTTCCCCCAGGGCGATCGCCTGTGTTATTTCATTCCCAATCGGTTAACCGAGTCCCACGGCCTGTCCCCAGCGGGCATTGACCAGTTAGCAGCCTGGGGAGCAACACTAATCGTCACCTGCGATACGGGCAGCACCAACTTATCAGAAATCGACTATGCCAGTCGCTTGGGCCTCGACATCATCGTGACTGATCACCATACCCTAGCTGCTGAGCGTCCGCCTGTGGTGGCAATCATTAACCCGCGATCGCTACCCGAGGATCATCCCCTAGCGACCCTTTCTGGGGTTGCCGTGGCCTACAAGCTGGTGGAGGCGCTGTACGAAACCCTGCCCAAAGTGCCCCAGCGCCCCCTCGAATCCCTGCTGGATTTGGTGGCCGTTGGCCTCATTGCCGATCTGGTCGAGCTCAAAGGGGATTGCCGCTATCTGGCTCAGATCGGCATTGAACAACTGCAAACGCATACCCAATCTTCTCCGGAAGCAGCGGCGCGCCCCGGCATTGCCTACCTGCTGGAGCTGTGCAAACGTAGCGGCGATCGCCCCACAGACATTTCCTTTGGCATTGGCCCCCGCATCAACGCCGTTAGCCGCATCCATGGGGACGCTAGCTTTTGTGTAGAACTGCTCACCAGCCGCGATGCGGCTCGCTGTCAGCGCCTCGCCTACGACACCGAACTGGCCAATGCCCGTCGCAAAGCCCTGCAAAAAGATTTACTGGCTCAAGTTGAGCAGCAACTCGAACGGGTAGATTTATCCACCACTCAAGTGTTAGTGCTTGCTGACCCCCAATGGCCTGTGGGTGTACTGGGTTTGGTCGCTGGACAAGTGGCCCAGCGCTACAAACGCCCGACAATTTTGCTGACGGAAGATCTAGAAGCAGATCAAGAAACTGGGGTGGAAAATGGTGCGGATTCTGCCAGATTGGCCAGGGGTTCGGCGCGATCGCACAATCGCATCGACCTCTATACCTTGGTGCAACACCAAGCCCATTTGCTCAGTAGCTTCGGTGGCCATCCCTTTGCGGCTGGGTTGAGTTTACCCGTGGACAATCTACCCCTGTTTCGTGAGGCGATCAACCGCCAACTGCGAGAACAGCAGGGGGCCGCAGCATTAGAAAACGCTGCCACGATCTACGCCGATATTACGGTCACCGTGGCTGATTTAGGCAAAGCCCTATTCCGCGAACTCAAGTTTTTAGAACCTTGCGGCATGGGTAATCCGGTACCCCGGCTATTGCTGCGCAACATTTGGTTCAAAAATGCCTGGAATGAAAATATCCGCGATCGCGCCGGGGGCAAACTACGCTACATCAAAACCGAATTTGAGCTACACGATAATTCCACTCCGACAGGTTTCCCCGGTCTGTGGTGGGAGCATTACCGCGAAGAATTGCCCAACAGTTTGTGCGATGCCATTGTGGAACTCGACTTCAACACCTATAAAAAGCGCTACGAAGTGCGACTGCTAGAAATCCGTCCTAGCCAGTTCATGGACGTCTCTCAAGCACCCGTAGACTGGCTGGTCGATCAGCGTCAAGGGCTTGAATTGCCAGAGTCCACCACAGAAGATGCCGTCGCCGTACCCTCCCAGTCCTCAACGGAATTGTCTCCTGAACCAACTGATGGCCTCACCTTGAACCATTGCCCTGAAAACTGGCAAGACTTACAACGCTGGTTATCCCTAGCCAATCAGCAACAGCGCCCCCTCACATTGGCCTATGGATCTCCGTCAGAGAACCCCCCAGCCGACATTTTTGGCATGCTGATGGGGCTAGCCAAATACCTGCACCGCACGGGCACGACGGCGACTCGTCCCCAATTGCAGGCTAAGCTCTCCATCAGCGATCGTAGTTTGGCGCTTGGTCTTGGCGCCCTAGAAAACCTTGGCTTTACCCTACATCGTAGTGAAGCTGGATTGGAGGTGTTAGACGTGCCTAAAGCGATCGTGTCTCCCTACCCGCCAACAGTCTACGACTTTTTCAACGCGGTTGCCGAAGAGCAATTCCGCCAGCGCTATTTCCATCAGGTGCCGCTAAAAACGTTGCAAGCGATCGCCCAGCAAATGCAGATGGCTATTCAAATAGATAGGTGAGAAGCGCTACAGGGTATGCTCACTGCGATATATTTTGACTAATCAGCGCTGTTGCAGTGATCGAGTCTAGGGGATAGGAGAATATGAATCCTTGCCCATATTGACAAGTCAATGAATTTAGAATATTGACGTGTTCCTCTTTTTCTAGTCCTTCTGCCACAACTTCTAAATCTAAATTGTGTGCTAGATCAATGATGGTTGAGGTAATATCAAAGTTAGTTGGATTCACTTCAATATCCTTGATAAAACAGCTATCTATCTTTAAGGTATTGATCGGCAATAACTGCAAATATGACAAAGATGAATAGCCAGTTCCAAAGTCATCAATCGATAGGTGAATACCGCGTTCTTGGAGTTGAACTAATAGCTTTGTTATTTCCTTAATATTCTCCATCAATACGCTTTCTGTAATTTCCAGTGTCAAGGCATTTCCATCTAGTCTCGCAGACCTAAGGCTATTGTCAATACACTGCAATAAGGTTGGGCTTTGTAGTTGCAGGCTGGAAAGATTAATGCTGATTCTGTTAGGACTTGCTACACCAAACTGAGCTTGCCAGCGGGCAAATTGATGACAGGCTTCTGAAATCACCCATTCGCCTAGTGGTACGATTAATCCGCTTTCTTCTGCTAATGGAATAAAACTGAGGGGAGGAACCTGCTCCCATTTGGGATGTCGCCATCTGATCAGCGCTTCAAAACTCACAATTTTCTGAGTGTCCAACCTAAAAATTGGCTGATAATATAGTGATAAATGCTGGGCTTCGATGGCTTTTTGTAACTCTGCTTCAAGATTGAGGCGCTGAATCGCTGCTTCTTGCATCTGGATGTCGAAGATAACAAAATCGTTTCTCTTCTGGTGTTTAGCAATTTGCATCGCGGTATCAGCAGCCTGGAAAAAATCATCCGGTTCAAGATAAGGAAGCGTACTCAATGCAATACCGACGGCAGTTGTAGAGGAGACAGTAATCTCATCTAGTTGAAATGGAGGTTCGAGTAACTGTAGTGACTGCTCCACGTGCTCCTGAATGTCGTTGAGGTTGTTGAGAGAACGCCATAAAATCGCAAATATATTTTCCCCAATCCGAGCTGGAGTGAGGGATGAATTTGTGGCTTGTTTTAAACGTTCCGCAGCTTCAACAATTAAACGATTACTTAAGGCATGTCCAAAGCCAGATTTGATGATCGAGTATCGTTTGATATCCAGCAGTATTAGCGCAAATTCGTTACCGTGAGTTTGTTTTGTTGCAATGCTCTGGGCAACCTGCTGCGCCAGCCCATTTTGGTTAAGCAGACCTGTGAGTTGGTCATAAAAAACTAGATTATGAAGTCTATCGAGTGCCTCCTGAAGCTGTTGCTGCTGGTGTCGCAAGTGAGCAACAAATGTCAATGTTTTGTTAATCGTGATTTCTAGATCTTCCATATCAATCGGCTTCGTCAGGAAGTCAAATGCCCCCCGGTTCATAGCTGTCCGAATATTCTCCATATCTCCGTAGGCTGAGATGACCACAGCTTTCAAAGGCGTCTCAAGCTCGGCTAAGTTTGTCAGCAGGGTTAAGCCATCCATCTCTGGCATCCTGATATCGGTCAGCACCATATCAATCTGATCTTCGGCGTCATTTAAGACCTGGAGAGCTTCCACACCATTCTGCACAAACTGAAAATTCAGCTCTCCAGCTTGAATGCTCTTTCTAAATCGCTGTCGCAAGAGGCGCTCTATCTCTATCTCATCATCGACAACTAAGACTAGACTTCCTCGTTCTTCCCTATAACTCATAGTCATATGTTGTCTGGAATGGAAAACTCACGCAGCCCCTCCGCCTAATCATAAATATCTTAATAGCGTGAAGAAATATTTCTTCTCAATAGAAAAGCATTTTCTCTGCCCACAAAGTTTCATTAAAATAATTTAAGGAATTTAACTTGCTTAATATCAAGAGGCGTTAACCTCTGATGGCATTTGGTTCAAATGTCATGGGTGAGCTGGGAAACTGTTTGCGGTTTTTAGCTTGTTAGTATAACTCTAGACATTAGATAATGTAGATATTGTTACATAGCCAAATGAGGATTGTGCTCACGGTTTGGCAAGGTCAAAATAATCTCAGTAAATTCACCCAGCTTGCTGTCTAGGGTTAACTTCCCTTGATGCTGCTTAACGATGATGTCATGGGTAAGCGAAAGGCCAAGGCCAGTGCCTTCTCCGAGGGGTTTGGTGGTAAAGAACGGGTCTAAGACCTTGGACTGAATTGTAGAGTCGATGCCGTAGCCATTATCCCGAATGCGAATTTCGACCTGTTTGCCGAGACTGCGAGTAGAAATTGAAAGCGTAGGCTTGTAATCTGTTGCCGCCTGCAGGGAAACCAGCTGAAGCTGACGTCGCTTGAAGCGCATGGCGTCACAAGCATTATCGATTAGGTTGATGAAAGCACGGATTAGGCTGCTTGGAATGACTTCGACGGGACCCAAATCGGTCGCATAGTTAGTGCGAATGGCAAGGTTGAAGGGGCTGTCCGGCACTTGTTTGCTATGGTAGGCCAGTTTCACTGCTCGATCGAGCAAGTCATGAAGATTGGTGGGTTGAGCGAGGGCTTGTTCATCATCGGCATGGGGATGTTGCATCATGCTTTCGATAATCTGGGCAGCCCGTTTGCTATTGTGGCGAATGGTTGTAGCGTTTTCTTGTAAATCGGCAATTAAGGATTGGATCAAGACTGACGTTTTTGGATTTAGGTATTGGAGTGCGGGTTGTAGGGTATCCAGCAGGTCTTGACTGAGTTCAACGGAGCCTTCGGCATAGTTTTTGATGAAGTTAAGGGGGTTTCGCAACTCGTGGGTAATCCCAGAGATCAGGCGACCCAAAGCTACCATTTTTTCAGCTTGAATGAGTTCAGCCTGGGCTCGATTGCGTTCGGTAACATCAATTATGACGCATAAAGAATGGGCAATTTGACCGGATTCATCTCGGTCAGCCGTGGCGGAAAGCAATATGTCAATGATTTCTCCGGTTTTGCTCACCATTTGATAGGGGATATCCTCGCATACCCCCGTACGGAAAAAGGCTGGTAGTGCAACCTCAATCGCATAACGCCGAGAGGCTTCGGTTAAAAATTCGATAGACTCCCTACCTAGGACTTCGTTTCGTTCATACCCTAATTTGGCTAGCCAGTAGTTGCTGACGCTAACCAGCTTGCCAGTGGCGTCAATCGAGTGCAGCATAACAGGCGTACCCTCATAAAGTGAGCGGTATCGCTGTTCGTTTTGGCGCAGTTGGTTCTCTATTTGCTGACGCAATTCAAGTTCTTGTTGCAAGTGTCGATTCAAATGGTGCAATCGCAAATGAACTTTCACCCTGGCCAAAACCTCTTGTTTTTGAAAGGGTTTGGCGATGTAATCAACCGCCCCGAAGGCGAATCCCTCCACTTTGCTAATAGCATCCGTAGTTGCCGTTGTAAAAATGACTGGGATAGACTGAGTGTCAGGATTTTCTTTTAGCCGACGACAGGTTTCAAAGCCGTCAATTCCAGGCATTTTCACGTCTAACAAAATCAGTTCGGGCTGATTTCGCCCAGCTAGTGCCAGTGCACTTTCACCATCCATTGCCACTCGAAAACTAAGCCCAGCATCACTTAGTACTTCTGAAAGTACCGATAGGTCAATGGGGTTATCGTCCACAATCAGGATAAATTCAGACCCCGTATTTTTTGACATGTGTAGTGATAGATTTCACGTTATGTTTAGGCGCTGCTGGTTTCTGGTGTGAACATTTCATTTGACCATAATTTTTACACTATGAGGAGTTTAATCAAACCCTATTCAATAACCAGTGCTCAGACCGAGCCCAATTGACTCAAGCTAACCAAGGGCTTGTTCGATAAAGATTTGCAATTGTTTGAGCTGAAACCTAGTTGCTAATTGTGTTACCTGTCCAGCAAAGGCATTAAGGGATGCATCTGATGCCGGGAGTTGTCCCACCATTTCTAAAGCGCCTTGAATATCACCATCCTGAACTAGGGTGAGCAACTGTTGCAGGACTTCACGTTTGGGCATAATTACCTCACCGGATTGAACAGCGTCAGACATGTGAGCTGGTTCCTCATAAACCCACTCCACCTGCAAATGGTCTGCAATGAGCTGAAAGAGCGCCCTGGCATCTATAGGTTTAGCTAGAAAATCATTCCCCCCCTGATCTAACGTCATTTGTTGATCCGCTTGAGATACCGAAGCAGAAGAGACAATAACTTTAGTTTGGTTGAGATCCTCAGACATACGAACCTGCCTCAAAAACTCAAACCCATCCATCACGGGCATGGCTAGGTCGGTAATCACGAGATCAGGCTGGTTAGAACAGAGCTTCTCTAACCCATCTTGACCATGCTCTGCTTCGATAATTTTGAATTCAAGGGGCTCTAATAAACTTTTCAAAACCGACCGATTCTCCCAACGGTCGTCAATGATTAGGATGGTCTGGTGAACACCTTGATAGCCAACAATGCGATCGTCGCCCTCAATCTCTGCTTGTTGTTTGATCCAATTCTCAGCTAGGGATAGCTTGAGGGTGAAGAAAAATTCGCTCCCTTCTCCAAGTTGACTCTTCACCTGAATGTTGCCCCCCATCAGTTTCACAATGCGTTGGCTAATGGCCAAACCGAGTCCGGTTCCTTCTGCCCGTTTCTGGCGATTGCCTACCTGCTCAAAGGCTTCAAACAGCTTAGTCAGATTTTCCTCAGCAATCCCCACTCCGGTATCCCTGACCTGAAACAGCAAGGAAGCCTCGGTATCGGATTGTGCTAGCACCTCGATTCCCAGAGTCACCGAACCGTGATCAGTAAATTTGATCGCATTCCCCAGCAAATTAATCAAAACTTGTCGCAGGCGCCTTTCGTCAATTTCAACGCCTTCAGGTAAGCGGGAGCTAGGCTGATAGATAAGCTCAATTCCCTTTTGCTCGGCCTTGATTGTACAAATCTCAGCCACACTTTGTAGAAGTGAAGGCAAGTGCCGGGGGGTTAGCACGAGTTCTAGTTTGCGGGCTTCAATTTTGGAAAGATCTAAAATATCATTAATTAGCATTAGTAAGTGATCACCGCATTGGTGAATAATATTCACCCCATTACGCGCTCTATCTGTCAGATTTTTCGTGTTCTCCAAAATTTGGGTATAGCTCAGAATACCATTGAGGGGAGTACGAAGCTCATGACTCATGTTAGCCAGAAAATCGCTCTTAGCTTGATTCGCACTATCAGCTAATTCTTTAGCTTGTTTAAGTTCTATAGTGCGCTCAGCAACTTTCTGTTCTAGTTGCCTCAACAAGCTATGGTTTTGACCAAAGGTTTGTGACACAGTTTCAAACCAGGGACGCCAACTATAGGGAACGTTAGGAATAGGTAGAGTTTCTCCTTGATTTTCCCTTTCAATGTGTTGTATCAGTTGCTCCGCAGGATAAATGAATTCCTTGTGAACCATAAAGGTTGTAGTTCCTAAAATCAAAGCGATTCCAGGCAATAGTAAGATAAAGCCAATACTGGAGTCCTGTAGAGAGTCCAAAGTTATTGCATGCTTAGGAACAAACAATACGATCTTCCAGGGAACGTTATCTAACTCTTGATAAATAAATAGATAAGCGCCGATTTCATGAATAGTATTAGGAGATTGCTGAAACAACTCTTCTGGATTTATGCCTTCAGGAAATGCTACTGATGCTAATTTAACGTCTTCATCGGAGGATTTTACTAACGTGGGATGTGCCAACAAATTTCCGAATGAATCAACTACCAATATGGTCATTTTGCTTTCCCCCTCGTCAGCGACATCTTCATCATGAGCGATAAAAGTTGTCAAGACATCAAGCGTTAGATCGAGGGAAACCGTTCCAAAGAACTCATCCCCCTCATAAATGGGAGTGGCCAGGGTCACCATCAATCCTAAGCCGTTTTCATCAATATAGGGATTTGTCCAAAAGCGTTCACGAGTTGGATTGTTCTCTGGTAATCCCAGGACATAAAAATCTTGGCGGATTGTTGTTGGGCGAATTCTAACTTCTTCAGATGTGAACCAAGGGGCATTATTTAAGAAATTATGCTTGGACGTATAATAGACCCAAGCAACATTTGGCAGATTGTTAAATAGGGCTTGAAACTTAGAGTTAAGACTCCAAGCCATCTCTAAATCCCTATAAAAGTTAGTGGAACGATTGTTGATTGACCCAAGTCCTGTGATATTACCAACTTGGTGATTTTTTTCTGAGGGGATAAGTTCGTCGAGATGAAAGACCCCATTCGATTCTTTGAAATGGTTAAACAATAAAGAAGAGTTAGGACGATCAGGATAATTTTCTAAAAAGGCTTGACCTTGAATTTGTAATGCATCAATGTGATTTGTTGCGGACTTAATCCAATAGTCTAAGTTGATCGTCCGCTCTTGAAAATTTGCTTCGAGGTGAGCAATATTATGCTTGTATAAAGCATCAAATTTCAGGGACAGTAGCCCAGAGGAAACAATTGCAACAAAAGAAAAGGTTGCAAGGACGATCTGATTATATCTTTTAAAGAAAATCATGCCTTTATCTAACTCTATTTCTCGAATCAAACTAATCAGCATTTGCAGCTCTAGAAAATTGCTGTAAGCAGGCTATACCTAAGCTATATATTAATATTTCCTTCCCCATAAACTAAACAGTACTCCGAACAGAAATCTATCCCTTCTATCGCTTGTAAGGTAAGGCCTACCTTGCTCGAAGATTTAAGTCAATGTCGGCTCAAAAGCTAACTTTGGTTAAATAGGAAATTGCTGGAATGGTTGGCCTGTAGGCCTTGTAGCTTCGTTGCTAAAACTGTCCGGACTTTTGCTAAAGATGGCTTTGCAGGATTATCTATGATGACTCTGTAGGATTATCTATGTCGTGATATGAATTTGTGGGACAGTATTATTTAATTTGCCCGCTGTTACGGTTTCAATTAATGTATCAATCGGATTCGCCAAAATATTCATAAACATCGGATTCATTTGCCCTAGAGAGCAAAGTACTGGGGACAAAGAATATAGGACCTCAGGACTTTAATGAAGGGCATACTTTGGTACGACCCCATTAGAGACTGGCTAATAAGACCACCCCAGCTCTAGTGCAGCCACGCCCCCGGGGCTATTGGCAAAATGGGATATTGCAACCGTCCGATCTCAGGGCATGAACTCTTGACAATGCAGGGGCTTCATTGCGTCGCCCTCTAAAGGACCAGTGCTCAATAGGTAAGATTGCGTGTCTCTTAGATGTAAGCATCGGCCCGGAGTTCATTATTGAGATTCCGAAGCATTTATCTGTCTGAGGTATAGCTGTTTTTTCATCTCCGGTCACAATCAGCTCAACCGACGACTCGTCTGGGTTGAGGCGCTTTGGATTTAAAGCTTAAGGAAATTCCAAGTTCCTTTAAGGAAATCCCAAGTTCCCTATGCTTGCTGGCGAAAGCGAATATATTAGGCACCTAATGATATTACTCGCGTTGGGAGTTATGCTGCCCATTCTGTCATCCTTGCCGTCAGCCGATCTGTCTCGGCGATCAGTTTTGAAATTGCTGGGTTTAGGGGCTGCTGGAGGACTCGTCGGCTATTCACGCTGGAAAAAGCCGGAACCTCATGTATTTCAACCCGACCGCCTGGATTTACCTTACCGAGTGTCGAGTCCCCGTACAGCGGTAGTCGTGGGGGGTGGTCTAGCTGGGCTCGCAGCTGCCCACGAACTGAGTCAACGAGGCGTGGCGGTAACGCTGTTGGAAAAAGCCCCTCAACTTGGGGGAAAGATTGCCAGTTGGACGATTCAGGTGGGCGATCGCTCACTTCAGATGGAACACGGCTTTCACGGCTTTTTCCCGCAGTATTACAACCTGTTTAGCCTTGTAGATGAGCTGCAAATCCGCCAGAAGTTCAAGTCTCTAGAATTTTATTCTGTCGTCTATCGGGGCGATCAATATCGGCCAGAGGTATTTCGGCCTAACCATTCGGCCTTTCCTTGGAATATTGTCGATTTGGCGGTATCTTCCCCAAATCGCTTCAGCTGGGGCATTAACCTTTTGAAGCTGAAGCATTTGAAGGTTTTTCGTGAGATCAGCGGCTTTCAAATTCCTGAAAGCTACGAACGTCTGGATCATCTCTCTGTGGCGGAGTGGGTGAAGCAGGACTTTCCCCAGGGGCTTTATGATCTGTACTTTTTGCCCTTCGCGAAATCCAGCCTGAATGCACCGGATTTGATGAGTGCGGCAGAGCTCATGCAATTTTTTCACTTCTACTTTTTTGGCAACCCGGAAGGGCTGGCCTTTAACGGCACCCGACAGGATATGGGTCGAAGCTTAGTTGATCCCATTGCTGATCAGATCCGTGCCAATGGTGGCACCATCCATACGGAAGCCAATGTGCAGTCTGTCGCTTGGGCCGATGGACAAGTTGCTGAGTTGACCTATAGCTTGGGCAATAGCCAAGAAGCACCGTTCTGGGTGGAACACAATCCATTACTCAGTACCGATACGGTGACCTATTTTGGGGCAGGCGATCGCCTTTATTCCCTATCGCAGGACGACACCACGGCGCTTTCCCTCACTTGCACTCACCAGGGTTGCACTGTGCAGGCAGGTGCTGAGGGTTTTAACTGTCCCTGCCATGGGGCCGCCTACAACAATCAGGGCAAGGTATTGAGCGGCCCAGCGCGGCGAGATTTGGCGCGCTATCGAGTCATGGAACGTCAAGGCGATCGCGTGTTGCTGGCATCGCTCAACCCTGCCCCCGCGTCTGTGGAAACGCTGACAGCAGACTACTATGTGTTTGCCACAGATGTGCCGGGGGTACAACATTTGCTGTCCCGCTCAACTGGGGCAGTGCAACCCGGTGTCGCCCGCCAGATCAGCGGTTTGAAAACAGCTGACCCCTTTGCAGTGGGCCGATTTTGGTTTGATCGAGATTTTGATTGGGATCAAAGTGACTTTACCTCGTTGTCGGGCTATCATTTGACGGATAGTATTACGCTATATCACCGTATCCAAGCCGACTATCAGCAGTGGGCGGCAGAGACTGGCGGTAGCGTGGTGGAACTCCATGCCTATTGCTACAAAGAGCGAGAGTTTCCGACCCAGGCAGCTTTGTTGGAAACCTTTGAGTCGGAGCTGTATGACATTGTGCCAGCCTTGCGGGAAGCCACGATGCTGCACCGCGAATTGGTTAACCAAAAAAACTTTTCAGGCTATCCCCCTAACAGCAACCGCGATCGCCCGGTAACTCAATCTCTAGCTCCGAATTTAGTATTTGCTGGAGACTGGGTAAAAATGCCCTTTCCTTGTGGCCTGATGGAGCGGGCGGTTAGCAGTGGTTTCTTAGCTGCCAACTCAATTTTGCATCGCGAAGGCTGCCAACAGCGAGTCCTTTATACGGTGATGCCAGCAGGGGTACTCACCGTTTAGACATCAAAAGTTTAGACATCAAAGTTAGTGCTCAGCTATGATTGCTCCTTCCCGTACAGCGCCTCAGCCTGCTTCTCAACAATCCTCATCCGCTGCTGCTGCATCGCGGCATGTCCGACAGGTGGGCATTAATCCTAACCATTGGTATGCGGTGGCTCAAAGTGCAGAGCTAGGGGCTCAACCCCTGGAAGTGGCGATATGGCATCAATCTATTGTGTTGTATCGCGATCGCCGAGGTCAGGTGCAGGCGCTAGAAAATCGCTGCCCCCATCGCAATGTGCGGCTGAGTCATGGGCAAGTCGTGGGCGATCGCTTGGCATGTGCTTATCACGGCTGGCAGATGGATAGAACCGGCCATTGTGTCCATGTGCCTTATTTAGGCGATCGCCAGAAGTTGCCGACTTGCCGCCTCAGGACTTATCTGGTGCGAGAGCAGGACGGGTTCATCTGGTTGTTTCCAGGTGCGGCTGACCAAACCCCTACAATCGAGCCGATGGGGCTTCCAGAGTGGAATCATCTCAACTACATTGCATCCTATGCGGTCATTGATGTACAGGCTCACTATTCTTATGTGATTGAAAATTTGATGGATATGTATCACGGCCATCTGCACCAGACCTACCAAGCCTGGGCCGATCCGGTGTTGCAGTCAATGACCCATGGCCGCGATCGCGTGGATGCCCATTATCAAGCCCAAAGTTACTATCGCATTGACAAAATTTGGTCTGTGGGGCAGCTCTTTATTCCCGCGTTGCGGCAGCTTCATCCTGAGCCGCTGGATGTGAGCTATATCTATCCTCATTGGACATCACGGTTGGGTGATGATTTCAAGCTTTACTGTTTGTTTTGCCCCATCAACGAGCACCAAACCAAAGCCTACTTGGTGCATTTCACCTCGCTCAATGCTTTTCATGATTTACACAAACTGCCCATTCCCTTCCGTCGCTGGGTTAAGCAGCGTTTATTCAACACTGCGCGTGGGCTATTGACGCGATTGATTGAGCAAGACACGCTGATGATGGAAGATGAGCAGCGGTTTTATGATCAAGGGAGCGATCGCCGTAATATTGAACTGAATCCGGCTCTGGCCCAAGTGCAGCGATTAATTATGGCTCAAGCCGCCTTCCAGGAGCCCTAGAGGCATGAATCCCAATGGTCTATTTCTGATGAAATAGGGGTTAAACCTGCATGCCAAAGGTAACGTTGAGAACCGCCTTTTTTCATGTATTTTTGGAATACTTCACCAAGCTCCCTCTGGAGTGCCTTAGCATCTGGAAAGTCTAAGAATAAGTCAGGGCAATAGAAGTCAAGCACGGCAGGTTCAACTTCCTCTAAGCGCATCACTTTATCTGGATAAACTGCCATCAGTGCATTGGGTTTTCCTTTGTCATCTCGATATATTTTTACCCCCCAATCTTCTGCCGTATCTTCCATGACTTGGGCGATACTCGTTGTTAAAAGCTGCTCATAATAGTGCTTGATATTGTGAAGGTAACCTTCAAGGGTTTCAGCTCGGGTAACCCGGAAAGGGACAAAATAACTCGGGGATGTCGTGCTATATATTTTACTGGCTCTTCCCGCTCGGGGTTCTTCGCGGACAATCTTGAGGATGCCTAGATTTAAGAGTTGATTGACCTGATATAGTAGGGCACTAGTGCTCATGTCAAGCTCATTTGCTGCAACCGCAACCGTTTGAGCCTTGCCCAAAAAAGGGGTAATCAGTTTTCGAGTTTGAGTGTTGACTAAAACATCGGCAGCAACCGGATCGGTAATGATTTGGGGTTGGCTTGTTGAAATTTGCTCTTCCATTTTGAGTAGCTTGTGCCGAAACTAAGGTGACATGCGAAAGGTGATTTTGCCTTAAAGGAGCGTTTCAATGACAATACTTGTCCTAAGTTCGTTCTTACCATTTTTGCTGAGTCTATTAGTAAGGGTAGGCGCACACTGGCGACCTTATCTGCTAGCTTTTCCTTTAGGCATGTTGTTGGTTCACCTATTTGCCATGGGCTTACGCTGGCAGTTTGTTCCAGTCTACACGCTGACTTTAGGGATACTTGTAATATTTCCGCTTTCAAAATCCTCTTATTAGCTGTCACCCATCGAACCCACGCTGCACAATGGTTGCAAGTCAAGGGCACGGGTCATGCAGCCTTTACTGCCTTCATCTTCTGGACGCCTGTACGAATTGGGCCGTTGGCAATGATATTGGGTGATGGGAATCCTCATCTTGTTACCCAAGCTATCAATGCGTTAACGGTGTCTTTCTTGAGAGAAAACTTACTGTCAGCGTTAGGTTTCAAGATGCATTGGTGGCGCATCGTGAATTCTGCGCAGCAATCAATTTTGAGTGAGACCCAGTGGGGGGCTTTCTTTGCCCCGCCTCAAGTTTTCAAATCGGCTGGGGTTTATGAGTCACCTGATGGTGCCTCGACGCAATTCTCAGCGTCATATTGCACGGGTACTTCAAAGAGCAATGCGCTGAAATTTTCAATAGCGGGAAAATCCTCGGCCTGGGTCGTCTCGACCACCTGTGAAACAGCCAAGCGGTCAAGCCCTAAGTAACCCGTGCTTTTGAGTAAGGTTGGTTCTTCGGCCAATTCTCCGCCAACATTGAGCATCACGCCAACTTTGGCATTGCTAGGCGAGGGTGACAAACAACTGCTCAAGGGATATTCGATCGGTAGTGCAATCGGCTCTGAGGGCTGGAGTTCTGGGTCCTCGGAAACGGTCTGGACGGCGGCGACCCATGCGGCCAGGTTGCTTTGGGCTTCTTCTTCAGTCGTGCCGTTTGGATTGTAGGTGTAGTTCTCTTGCAGTTCTGCAATCTCACGGTTAAATAAATCGCTGGCGTTGGTGCTGGGTTCAGGGGATCCAGGCAGCGATCGCGGGTCGACCCCAGCTGTCTCATTCGCAGTCTCAGCGCCAGATTCGGCAGTGGGTTCGGTGCTGTCACCCGCATCAGTCTGGCCGCTGGCCGCACCTGGAAATTCTTGTACAAATTCTAGTTCGTCTGGATTGGGTAGGCTAGCTAGCCTCTCATCACCCGGTTGAATTTCGCTAATGCCAGTGCCAGCCTGGGCTCCATTGCCTTCGCTGCCACTGGCCCCGCCTCCACTGACTTGAGGAGCGCCTGATGGGCTTTGTTGTGCCCCGTTACCCGGGTTGGCTTGCCCGCTATTTTGGGCACCAGCTCCCCCAATGTAGGTTGATGCGCCTGACTGATTGAACCCTGAACCCCCGAAGAACCCCCTGGGCACCGGAACCCGCCCTGGCTGAGATGATTGTCCTGAGGAACCACTACCACCATCAGTAGGCGACGACCCTATCGGAAATTGAAAAGCACTGTTGGCACTACCATCTGGAACCAGTGAAAAGGGCCGATCTGAAAAGTTGGGCAGGCGGCTTTGTTCTTCTGGAGATAGGTTGACTAATGGGACGGTTCTTTCGCGATCAAGCTCTTCTGGATTGGCTAGAGAGGCCAAAGATAGTTTAGATAACTGGGGTGAGGCCACAAACAAAACGGCGTGGATGCCCAACGACGCGATCGCGGCAATGCTAGTCGGCTGGCTCACCAGTTTCAAAATGCCTTTGGATTTAAATGCCTTGGTCGCCTTCATAGCCATTCACAAAGAAAAACAAAAAGAAGTATTTACAACGGTGAACCGAGGAAACCCGTGTCTAAGGACTAGACTCAGCCCCAAAATGTTGCCCAACTGGGCAAATTCTTGTCTCAGTTTAGCGAACTACACCCCATCTGAATTTGAAACCTTGAGCTTTTACCTTGGTGAAAACGATGGATCGCAATGGGGCTAACGTTTATTGGGAAATGCCATCTGCAACGGGCTGACGCTGCACAATCAGCAAAGAAAAGTAAGACAGTTCTAAATCGGGTCGTTGGCTTAAATCAGCGTAGATCACCTGATCCTCCCTAGTGGCGTGTTCAACCACATAGCTATATGACAGCAAATCTAGTCGTTGCAACACTGACCAAACATCTGCATAGACGGAACTTACCTTGATTAAAACCAATACATCGGCCCAGGTGAGCACCGTTTCCAAATCGGTGACGGCATAAAGCGCCGGCACGATGGCCAGTCGCTGCCCCTGAATCGTTAAGGGAATACCCAATACGGCTGCTGCCGCCAGGGGTGAGCACACGCCAGGGATTGCCTCTACTCGAGCTTGGGGGTAGCGATGTTGTAGTGCCTGGGCCAGGTAGGTAAAGGTGGCATAAAAGCTGATGTCCCCTTCGCAGGCAAATACCACGTCTTGCCCGGTCGCCAGATAGGGCCAAACGGTGGCGGCAGCAGCATGCCATGCCTCGGCTAGGGTAGCGGTGTCACGCACATAGGGAAACGTGAGCGGCAGTTGAGTTTGTGCCGGAGACAGCCATTTGGCGATCGCCCGTTGAGCCACTCCCAATCGCCCTTTAATCCCAGCTGGAAATGCCACCACGGGTGCTGATTGTAGGTATCGCAGGGCTTTAACGGTAATCAACTCTGGGTCGCCAGGGCCAATGCCAATGCCAATCAAGGTTCCCCTAGCAACATTAGTCGCAGCATCAGTTAAAGCGTCAGGCACGATGAGTTTTGTGCTGGGCGGAGCCAGAATCTCTAATAATGGAACAGTTGCTCTCTCTATTTAATCAGGCTCAGCGCTATGCCCTTGCCCACGGTCATTTTGCCAGGATACCTGGCCGGGTCTTCCCCCTATGGTGGCATGGAAGCCCACTTAAAAACTTTGGGGTATCCAGCGGTGACGGTACCCCTGACGCGCTGGACTTGGTTACCCACCTTGGGTGGACGCTCAATTACCCCAATTATTAAGTGCTTGGCCCAGACCATTGAACAAACCATGGCAAGCTATCAAGTCGATCGGGTTAATCTGGTGGGGCACTCAGCCGGGGGCTGGATTGGGCGGATCTATTTGGGCAATCGCGCCTATGACATTCACCCCCGCGATCGCGATGCCTCTGCATGGAGTGGTCATCGCCATGTCGCCCGTCTGATCACGCTGGGAACCCCCCACACCAGCCAAGAACGCTGGACCCGCCGCAATCTCGATTTCGTCAACCAAACCTATCCCGGTGCCTTTGAGTCAGATGTGACCTACTTCTGCGTAGCGGGTAAATCCGTCTACGGCAAACGCGACCTCAAAGGATGGTTCCCTTACAATAGCTATCTACTCACCAGCGGCCAAGGTAACTGCTGGGGAGACGGCATTACCCCGATTATTGCAGCCCATCTGGAAGGTGCGACCAACGTGACGCTACCGGATGTATACCATTCGCCCCAGCCAGGGGTGAGTTGGTACGGCACGCCCAAGGTGATCGAACAGTGGGCTGGCTTTTTGGGTTAGCGCTTCGCCCAAGCCAGAACCGATCGGTTTATATCGCGCTGGCCAGCTTGCTTAATGCACCGAGTATCGCTGGTATTACTGCTTGGCCGAGGATCTGCGCCGCCTACCCCCACCCGTTTTCACCTGGGGCTGGGAGCGCCCTTGGCCGTGGCGTCGCGGTTGTGACCGTCCCTGACTGGGCCGTGTTCGTCCCTTGCCGTTGCGTCCATTTTGAATCGGTTCTGGTTGGATGCTAAGGTCCGGCTCGTAACCCTCTAGAACAATCTTGGGAATCTCGCGTTTCAACAGTCGTTCGATATCCCGCAACAGCTTATGCTCATCCACACACACGAGGGAAACGGCTTGTCCCTCGTTGCCAGCGCGACCCGTGCGGCCAATCCGATGCACATAGTCTTCTGGCACATTGGGCAATTCGTAATTCACCACGTGGGGAAGCTGGGCAATATCTAAACCCCGGGCTGCAATATCGGTGGCAACCAACACCCGCACGCCGCCGCTCTTAAAGGCTGCCAAGGCTCGGGTGCGAGCCCCCTGACTCTTGTTGCCATGGATAGCAGCGGAACTCAGACCGTCCTTTTCTAGCTGCTGAGCTAAACGGTTAGCCCCGTGCTTGGTGCGCGTAAAGACCAACACCTGACGCCAGTTTTGGGAACCGATCATGTGGCTGAGCAATTCTCGCTTACGGCTTCTATCCACGGGGTGAACGACCTGATCGATCCCCTCTGCGGTGGCATTTTGGCGGGCGACCTCAATCAGCTCAGGACTGTTAAGCAACCGATCCGCTAACCGTTTAATGTCATCGGAGAATGTGGCAGAGAAAAGTAAATTTTGGCGATCGCCTCTTTCAGGCAGTAACGCCAGCACCTTACGGATGTCATGGATGAAGCCCATATCCAGCATGCGATCAGCTTCGTCCAGTACCAGGATTTCGATTTGCGACAAATCCACCGTCTTCTGCCCTGCGTGATCGAGCAGCCGACCGGGTGTGGCCACCAGGATATCAACCCCCCGTTGCAGCTTTTGGATCTGTGGATTGATTTTGACACCGCCGAAAACCACTGCCGATTTCAGCGACAAGTGACGACCGTAGGTTTCCACACTGTCACCAACCTGGGCTGCCAACTCCCGAGTTGGAGTCAGTACTAGGGCTCGAATGGGTCGCCGCCCCTTCTTAATCGGTTTTACGCTCAGCCGCTGCAACATTGGCAGTGTGAAACCGGCCGTCTTGCCGGTGCCAGTTTGGGCACCCGCCATCACATCTTTACCTTCCAGAATCACAGGAATCGCTTGATGCTGGATCGGGGTGGGCTCACTGTAACCCTGCTCGTCGATGGCGCGCAGGAGTTCGGCCGAGAGGCCGAGGGTATCGAATGACATTAGGGGTATTACTCCGGATTTGCCTTCTCGGTAGCAGCATTTGCAGACTGGAACCGATCTGGGCTGGATAAGTGAATTCTTTAGAGAGTTATAGCCGTAGCCACAAAGCTTGGTGCGCTACGGCGGGCCAGATTGCCTGTGTGTTGAGCATCCCAGCGATACTAGGTGCATTTAACAATCTTGCCAGCGCTATATCTTATTAACTATTGCTTTATGCCAAACTCAAAACTCCATCCTATGTCAAAACCCTACTGCAAGAGAAATGACCTGTTGGTTTAAAGGCAATTCTCCCCGTTACAGTATTGGGAGCAGCTTCATTTCAATCCACCTGCTGGCTTTGGTTTCATCCCAACCCATGAATAAATCTGTGGGTGATAAGGGCAGATTTGCGGGGTGAGTGGCTGTTTTGAGCCTTGGGGTGACTTATGAGGCAGCTCGATCACCCGATCTGATTTTTTCGATGATGTCATCTGTATCGACAATAACCGCAAACTCATCGTGCAAGCTTGCTAAGGCAGTTGCATGGATTTCTTCTGATGTGTAGTGTTTACCGTCATAACTCGTTCGTTCAAAAGTGGCCGTTCCATCTGAGACTAAAAACACCCTAAACCCAAGATTGGCCGCCATCCGGATTGAGGTAGAAACACAATGGTCGGTTGTTAAACCCACAACGACGAGTGAATCAATAGTGTTGTCTCGTAGATGCGATTCTAGGGATGTGCCAATGAAAGCACTATTAACCGTCTTTTGGAAAATGGGTTCATGGCTCAACGGTTTCACTTCAGATTTAAACTCGCAGCCAGGTTGATCCGCTCGCAACGGAGATTGTGGCGAAACTGATAAATGCTGGATATGGATAACAGGGCGACCAGTTCCCCGCCAAATCTGTAAAAGCCGAGCCATATTGTTTTCTGCCTGGAGATTATTACGTTCTCCCCAAACGAAATCGTCGAATCCCTGTTGAACATCAATGAGCATTAACGCGGTATTTGAAGGAATATTTGCCATGATTTTCAATCCAACCCATAGGAACATGTAATCGTGTGAATTAGCTGGATCAACAACCTACGTAAAACCTGTAAGCTAGCATGGGAAAACCAGGCGACCCGTGGGCTGAAAATCGTCTATCGTTTCCATTGAATATTATTTTTGCTGATCCTGCTTTATGATTAGCAACCCCAACTGTTTAAACCCACCTCGGAGTTTTGAGGTCAAATGAAAACAGCTCCTCGTTCACTCGAACAAACATTCATTGACAACATCCATCAAATTCTATTGTCGGGGCTAACCCTGGAAAGCCAAAATCATTTTGATCCAGTGGTTGTCCATCGGCTGCCGTCCCCTTGGCAGTTAGTGGGTGCAGGTAATTACGCCGCTGTCTTCTGCCATCCAGACTATGCTGATTACGTGGTCAAGGTCTACGCACCAAGACGTCCTGGTTGGTTAGATGAGGTTGCGGTTTATCAGCGGTTGGGGCAACATCCCGGATTTTCGACTTGTTTCCATGCCGAGCCCAATTTTTTAGTTCTCAAACGTTTAGAAGGCGTTACCCTTTATGACTGCTTAGCACAGGGCAAAAAGATTCCTAAGCAGGTGATTCAAGACGTTGATTGTGCATTAGCTGACGCTCGCGATCGCGGCCTAAACCCCCACGATATCCACGGTCGCAATGTCATGATGTACCACGGTAGAGGGCTAGTCGTCGATGTTTCGGACTTTCTCAAACCCGAAACTTGTACCGCCTGGAACGATCTTAGAAAAGCCTACTACTGGTTTTATCGACCCTTCCTAGCCCCTTTGAGTTTGCGAGTGCCTTACAGAGTACTGAACTGGGTTCGTAAGGGTTATCGCTGGTTTCGACGCATGCGGCGACGATGGTCAACAGGGCGAGCAATGCTATGAACAGCCTGGTCAACGATCTCAGATCAAAGATCTAAAGTGGGGAGAGTTCTATCGAAGAAGGCCCACTATGCGTCTTGCCTCCCTGCTGATGATCGTGCTTGTTAATATTGTTGTCTTTATCGGTGGCGTTGTTGTTGGGGTTACAGGCCTAATTGCTATTGAAGACTACCTCGGTGCCAAGGTTAGTGTCGCAGGTATCTTAATGTTAGAAACCAATGACGATCCGACTGCAAGCGCATTGCCCCCTAAGGGTTACTACGTTGAATCTAGCGGCGCTCAGCGACTATACATTGACACTGCGGAAGTAGACAGCGCTGCGTACCTCGATCGAACCATTCGGGCCTACGGCAAACTGGATACCATCTGCGGCCCAGATGGGTTGCCTTGTTATCCGGTGGTGACACAGGCCACCCTTGACGAAATCCCTCGTTAGGAGTGATGCGGTGTCGGGACGTATCCACAAGCGATCGCTGTGTTTTGTGCCTCTAAGGGCTATGTCGATATCAACAGTTTTTTATTCTGGGGAGGAAAGATTTCAATATTTTGGCTATTTTGAGTTGCGTCTGTAATCATCTGCCGACCTTGATGAATCGCTGCATAGATAGCCTCTTCATAACTGGTTCGCTCAAATGTCAATGTCCTTGACGGCCTGGGCTGGGTAATCAACCAACTAACCAGGCCTTGACGATGCAGAACGTTGATACCACGGACAATGCCAATGCAGCCTGGAACACCACACCCACAAGTGATGATGTAGAACTGGCCATCCTGATGCATAGATTGAACTAATGCTGCCAAATCTACAGCGTAATAACTAAAGTCAGTGAACGCTTGACCATCCACGAAAATTTCAAACGTCAGATTTGGAGGTTGAGTATCTTCCGCGCGACGCTCTCCCAACTTACAGAAGACTTTGAACTGATTGACTAAATCCATGTCTTCAAAAAGAGACTGATCAGATCCCCCTTTCCCCTTAAAAAAGGGGACAAGTCCAGTCTCAATCGGGATAGGCCCCTTTGCAAGGGGGCGGCGACAGCGGGGGATCCTCAACAATAACAATCAGTACTCTAGAATTGGACGCTGCCAACAGTGTCGTACCAAACTGTACTGGCTGAGGTCAAGATTGCAGGCCACTGCGCGTCTGCCAAAGCAATATTGCCAGGGATATCAGCCGACCATTCTTCCTGTACGGCTAGGCTGTAGTTGAGATAGAGTTTGCCATCTTCAATCGTCCAAGCTTCAGGGACGGTTGACGCCAAATTGCCTTCACTCAACGCCTTAGCGCAATAGCCACCATACTGAGGGGCATAGGCTTCAGGATTGCTAGCAAACAGCTGCTTGTTTTCATTGCTAGAAAACTGCCAGGTCGCACCATTCCATTCGTATGTGTACGCGCTGCTGCCTTCAACCGGAGCACCTTCGGTAAAGTAAGCAACGGGATCGTAGCCCCGAATCGCTAGACTATCGCCAGTTGCAGGGTCAGCATAAACCGCTGGAATCTCAGTCCCGACAATAGCAGCAGCACACGGGTCTGCGGCAGCAGCACACGGGTCAGCAGCGGCACATGGGTCAGCAGCGGCACACGGGTCAGCAGCACATGGGTTAGCAGCGGCGCAAGGGTCAACGGCAGCAGCACAAGGGTCAACGGCAGCGGCGCAAGGATCTACAGCAGCAGCACAGGGATCTACAGCAGCAGCACAGGGATCTACAGCGGCAGCACAAGGGTCAACGGCGGCTGCACAGGGATCAGCAGCAGCACAGGGGTCAACGGCTGCACAGGGATCAGCAGCAGCACAAGGATCAACCGCAGCAGCACAGGGATCAGCACTGACAGGTTGCATGTGAGTGAAGGTACCCACAGCAGTCAAACCTACAATAGAGGCAACAACAAGTGCGGAAAAATATTTGACTTTCATAGGATAGTTAGTTGCAAAGCTAAGAGGATTAGGAAGTTTCGAAACTTGAAAATCGAGTCGTGTTTTCTCAAAACACAGCTGAAGCTATAGTGACATCTCTCCATTCACCAACATGAGTAATGGATAAGAAGGCATTTAGAAACCCATTAATTCAGTAGATCGCTGGGGCAAATTACTGGCCATAAAGCTGGTGAAATAATCCAGGACTTTCGGTATCACCCACTACCAGATCACGAAGCAAATCATAATGCCAAGACTTTAAAACCTGTGCACTCTGGATAGCAATGATGTGTAGTTTGCTAACCTGATCAACTTGGCTAGCCGCTTCTAAGGCAGATTGAGCCATCCAGTCTGCAAGGGGATGTTCCCACTGCTGCAAAAACTGATCAATCAGATCGCGATCGCCCCCATTGCCGCCCACCTGACCATAAAGCTGTTTTCCACCCACAGGTTTAATCGATTTGAGCGCACTATCCTTGAGCGATCGCCACTGATCTGCCAACAATGGTGGCAACATCCCCAAGGTGTATTTCTTTGCAGGACTCAGAGACAACCCACCGACTTCTGGGCCACTGTGGGTCAGCGAAAAGTCATACAGGCTTTCAAAAAAGGGCTGAATCACTTCCCGCTCTACGACAAAGCCGAGATGTAAGCCCGCCTCAGAAAAATCTGCCAAATCCACGTTGCCCCCGCCCAAGCGCAGCAGCTCAGCCTGTTTGTAGGCGCGGTAGCAGTCTTTTTGACTGGCAGACTGGAGGCAATACCAAACGCGATCGCCCAATGCCTGCCGTACCGCACGCTTAATTGCCTTGGGGTCAATCTGCGCTGCGCTTTCACTGAGTTGGGACTGGAGGGTCGCGATGTGAGCTTCTTGATCTTGAATCGCAGAGGTTTGTTGTTGCAGGTCGCTCTGCAATGATTGGTAAGCTTGCTGCTGTTCAGTGGAGAGTTGATTATTTTTTTGCTTTAGTAGGGCCACTTGCTGAGTTAGGGTTTCAATCTGGCTGTCTTTTTCACTCAGCAGTTCATCTTTTTCCAGCAATAGCTGAGTCTTTTGGTGCAGTTCCAGCGCGCTCAGGCCGGCTCGCAGCAGGTTGAAGTAAAACGGGTCAGCTAAATCTACCGATCGAGAGTCACCATTGGGCGTATGCAATGTGCCTTGACGCGTGGCAAGCTGCACCGTAATGCGATCGCCACCAGTATTTTGAATCGTCAACTCGCGGCCCTGCTGGGTTTGATAGGTGGCACACCCATATCGCCGCTTGCTGTAGTAGAACTCTGCGCGGGTTAGGAGTTGCCCGGTCGTTGGGGGGGGAGTGGGGGAGTGGGGGCTCGCCCTGAGCGAAGTCGAAGGGAGTGGGGGAGGAGTGGAGTTGGCAAGGAGCGGTTGGGGCGAGGTAGGTGTTTCAGAATCACTGCTGTTAACTTTAGGAATATCGGGTTCGGCAACGGGTTCGGCAACTTTGAGTAAAGGCCGAGGGGGCTTCTGCTGGGTGGGTTCTTTAACGCCGATTAGCTCTAGCTCGACGTTTCTTTCCCCTTTCCATTCGTTCAACTTGAGCTTGTAGGCAATGTCTACCTGGTTCGGCAGAGGATAGTAGTCGCCCCAACGCCAAGCGATCGCTTTCATCGTTGCTGCCAAACTGCCGCCGCCGTGGGCAGCTTGACCGAGGGTGAGTTTGAGATGCGATCGCGTTTTGCCCACCGTTTGCTGCTCTAAAATCCGCACATTGGGGGTCCAAAACACCGGGTCAGGATTATCAATGCCGCAGGGGTGGAGTCGGTCGATTTGAGTGTACAAATCAAGGGTAAGCTGGGCTAGATTGGCCTGCACATCGACAGTAATTAGGGGTTTGAGATGCTCTAGTTCAAGCTGTTTGCGGGCAAAATTGCTCAACCGTGACTTCACCTGGCGCAGATTCTTCGCGGGGAACGAGAAGCCGCCTGCTGCCCGGTGACCGCCAAATTTGTTCATCAGATCATGACAGCTTTGCAGGGCATCGAAGACGTTGAACTCAGGGATGCTCCGGGCGGAACCGCGAATTTCTTTTTGGTCTTTGTCTTCGTAGGTGCCAATGAAGACGGGGACGCCATAGCGTTCTACCAGCCGAGACGCCACAATGCCAATCACCCCATGATGCCAATCGGGTTGCACCAGCACCAGCACTCGGGTTTCTACTAAATCGAGGCGGCCTGCGGCTTGTTCGGCCTCACACCAGGCGATCGCAGCTTCTTCAATCTGGCTGCACATGGCCTGACGCATTTGATTGGCTTCTTCGCACTGCATGGCCCGCTGCAAAGCCACACCCACATCGTCGGTGGTGAGCATATCAATCACAATCTGCGGATCGGCGATTCGCCCCACCGCGTTGATTCGGGGCCCCAAGCGAAAACCAATGGCCTCGGGTTTGAGTTCCCCCTGTTGGTTGCTTAACCCCGCCACCTGAATCAAGGCTTGTATACCGGGAAGGCGCGATCGCGGCAATAGCCCCAACCCCCGTCTCACCCAGCGCCGATTCACCCCAGTCAGCGGTGCCAAATCAGCAATCGTCCCCAGGGTAAATAGCTCCAGCAGTGGCGCGGTCAAATCCTGAGTGCGACGCAACGCCTGAGCCAAACAGATCGCCAAAATATAGGCTACTCCGACCCCAGCGACTCCCCGATAAGGCGATTCTGGTCGAATTAACTTAGGATTCAAAATGGCATTCGCTGGAGGAATCCGGGGCGGAACGTCGTGGTGATCGGTCACGATTACGGCCAAGCCTAATTCCCGAGCCCGAGCAATCGGATCAAACGCTGCAATGCCGTTGTCCACCGTGAGAATCAGACCCACCCCATCCCGGTGAAAATCTTCCACAATCCGGGTGTTGATACCGTAGCCTTCTTGCATGCGACTGGGGATGGCATAGTCTACCCGTGCCCCCAAAAAACGCAGTGCCCGCAGCAGCAGGGCCGTACTGGTCATGCCGTCGGCATCATAATCTCCACAAATGGCAATCTTTTGTTGGGTGGCAATGGTATTGACCAGCAGTTCCAACGCCATCGGCAAATCGGGGAAGTCTTCTAGGGGCGAGGGCAGTTGCAGTTGCTCAGGCTCCATAAATTCCACCGCTGCGGGCGTTTGATCAATGCCGCGATTGACCAACACCTGGGCTAGCAGTGGCGACAATCCCGTCGTCGCCACTAAATCTTGCACCGCTTCTGGTGCCTCTGGATAAATCTGCCACCGCTGACGCGGTAGGTTACCCTGTGAGGACTGTTTGGGAGTGTTCGTCTGATGATCCGTGCTTGAACGTGTGGGCGACTTTGATGTTGCCTTTGTCGCAGCAGTTTCCGATGCCGCGTCGTCCCCATAGGGCAGAGAATCTGGCACAGCGTTTAAATCAAAATTTTCAGGCGTAACAGAATCAGGCACGATGGGGCAACAAACAGCGCATTAAATTAGAGCGTCTGTACTAGCATTAGAGACTGCTTTAAATGGTAACCACGGTCGCGCGCTATGGTAGCGGGTCTCGGAAACTTTAAAGAATTTGGAACAGGGTCACAGGACAAAATGCTATCCCCCAGATCTACCACCACACGATGCTGACTCTAGCCACGTATGTGGATTAACTGCCCAGCACCAGCCAAGTTAAGGTCAGCATCATCCCATCGATAAAGCTTCCAATAATGCCCGTAACTTCAACTGAATCTCTGCCACCTCCTTGTCTGGATCAGAGCCCGCGACAATTCCGGCTCCGGCATATAGGTTAGCGACCTGGCCTTCCAGCAGGGCTGAGCGAATGCCGACGATGAATTCACAGTTACCCTGGTGGTCAATCCAGCCTAGGGGTGCAGCATAGAGCGATCGCTCAAAGGGTTCTTGGCTGCGGATAAAGTCCCAAACGCGATCGCGGGGCACGCCAGCCACTGCTGGAGTTGGATGTAGCTTTGCTAGTACTTGCAAAGCGTTTGTCTGGGAGGAGATTTGCGCCCGAATGGGGGTGTGCAAATGTTGAATGTTGGCCAGTTGCAACAACCCTGGCGTGGTGCAATATTTAGGGCTTAGACCCAAATTAATCAACGCCTCGGCAATGAACTCAACCACCAACCGATGCTCATGACGCTCCTTAGCGCTTTGGAGCAGCTGCTGAGCTAGGGCAGCGTCTGCTTGGGCGAATGTCCCCCGGGGGGCAGATCCGGCGAGGGCGTCACTGAGCAATTGTCCGCTACTGATACTCAACAGTCGTTCTGGACTGGCCCCAATGAAGGTTTGTCCTTGGCCATTGCTAACCGAGAATAGGTAGCAGTCTGGATGGTTGCATCGCAAGTTTTGTAAAGAGGCCATCAATTCAAACGGAGCAGCAGCTTCCACGGTCAATCGGTGAGCCAGCACGACTTTATGGATTACCCCTGCTTCAATCGCGTTTAATGCCTTGACAACTCGAGTTCTAAAGGCTGCCAGCTTCTTCTTAGAAGGCTGGGATAGCGAGGGAAATAGACCCTTTAGATGCGCTCCCCCTTTGCCCTTGGCAGGGCGATGGTTAAAGACTGTTCCCGGTAAGTCATCGCTGGCTCGCTGTAACTGGGTCAAATAGCGCCGTACCACATCCATCCAGTCAGTTAAGTCATCCTGGGGAGCAATCGGTAAATTGAATACCCCCCAACAGTCTTGGCCTTGGCGGGTGAGCTGAAATTGGGGCAGCATTACGTAAGCATCTGAAAAGGGAGCTTGGGTGGTAATGCTCTGTTCAAAGAAAGTAAAGCTGCAAAAAAATTGAGGTCCCGTGAATGTCCAATTAGAGCAGTTCGAAAAGTCTTCGATTAAGGTGCTTGAACGCCATTGTTCAATCCAATGACTGGCCTGTAAAAAGCGATCGCTGTTGGTATTCCCATTACGGCCACTGCTACCCCCTAGGCATTCTAGGTTGGAATTTGCCGCACCCACGGCAACCATGGCCTGTTGCTGAGCAGAGTTTTCGTAATAAAAGTGCCGTTGGTTAGGGGCAGTCAGGTGATTGAGAGCCATCAGCGGATCAATCGTGTCAACGGCAATGGCAAAACTGGCAAGTTTGGTCTGATGGTCTCGGCAGGCTTGTTGGTAGCAGTGCTTTAGAAACTGAAATATCTTGGTGTTGTTTTGAACGCGTTCTAATCGATGGGGGACTACTGGCATGGAATTGGAACAATGAAACGTGTTTTAACCCTTGGCCACATCCAGATTCATAGCTCTCCTTAGAGGAGGCGCAACCCTGCGCCCCTGCTCAAGGGGTCAAATCGGATGTGGTTTAATCCACTGCTGACAGTCTGGCGCAACTCCCAGGTCGCACACTCCAAGATAGAAAAGCCTTCTTCCCCTTGATCGGTGCCGCTGCTTAGCCGAACCAGCCGCTTTATATAGCGTCCATCGCTTTGGCCCGATCTAGGCAAATCGATAGGTGAACCCATTTTATAGCTTTGCCCCCACTGCTAAGAGTCTATTGGTAGAGTAAATCTGAACAGTGCTTTTGGGCAAAGATGCTTGCGAGACCTATCAAACAGGCTTTACCAGTTTCGTCGCTGATGGGTTGACGAATCCGTAGATAATGGCGGTTGTGGGAGGCAGGATATTCGTGCAGGGCGCTAGGTGGCGATCGCGATTAATAACGGTAGTGATGGCGTTAATTGTGCTGCCATTGCTAATAGTCGCCGCACACGCAGCTCCCCCCTTCGATTGGGCAAAAAATCCTCTACTGCAGACGGTTTCAAGCCCTGAAGCGCCCCAGACTAAACAGCAAAACTCAGATAGGACTGTTTTATTTGAGGTAGAAGGGGTGCTAGAACCGGGCGATTCGGTGCTTGAGATCAACGGTAGCCTGCACGATGTTTACCCTTTTGAAGGTGAAGCCGGACAAACCATCACCATTCAGATGACCAGTGATGAATTTGACACCTATCTGGTTTTGATCGATGCCGCCGGGCAAACGATTGGCGAAAATGACGATTCGAGCTTTTCAGACACGAACTCAACCCTAACGGTATCGCTACCTGAAACCGGCACCTATGGCATCGTTGCCAATGCTTTTGATGACACCGGACGCGGAAACTATCGCTTAACGGTCTCAGTAGCCAGTGCCTCAGAAAGTCAGCTATCAGAGGCCAACCGCCTGCTTCAGGAGGGCATTGAGCAGTTTGAAATCAGCCAGTTTCAGGGGGCGATCGCGGCTTGGCAGCAAGCGCTAGACATTTACCAGGCCCTGGAAAATCGCCAAATGGAAGCGGAAACCCTGTTCTATTTGGCCGGGGCTTATGTCTCCTTGGGTCAGTCCCAGCAAGCGGCTGATGTGCTTCAACCCGCATTAGCCATCACCCGCGACATCAACGATCGCCAAGCGGAAGCCCTAATCCTGGGTCTTTTGAGTGTGGTCTACAACACCCTGGGCGAATCTCGGCAGATTATCGAGTTAAGCCAGCAAGCGTTGGAGATTGCGCGGGTAACGAATGATCGTCCGGGAGAATTAACTGCCCTGATTAATCTAGGGAGCGCCTATCAGGCTTTGGGC
The DNA here is from genome assembly GCA_039815185.1 of Cyanobacteria bacterium P01_A01_bin.123. Classification (GTDB taxonomy): domain Bacteria; phylum Cyanobacteriota; class Cyanobacteriia; order Phormidesmidales; family Phormidesmidaceae; genus JBCBZT01. Next base: position 76,897 of record JBCBZT010000004.1, read on the forward strand.
CAATATCAGCGAACCATTGAAGTTTATCAACAAGCGCTAGAGATTGCCCGCGACAGTGGCGATCCACAAAGTGAGGCCAATACCCTAGATAGATTAGGACTGGCCTACGACTACCTGGGTCAATCTCAGCGGGCGATTGAGTTGCATCAGCAAGCCCTCGCCATCGCCCGTAACGCTAATGATCGAGAAAGCGAAGGCATCGCCTTGTACTACCTGGGCAGTGCTTACAATTCCCTGGGGCAATATCAGCAAGCCATTGAGGTTTATCAGCAAGCGTTGACGATTATTCGCGAGGGCGGTGATCGCCAACGGGAAGCCCAGGTTTTACGCAGTTTGGGGCGGGTTTACCATGCCCTGGGGCAATATCAGCAGGCCATTGAGATCTATCAGCAAGCCCTCATTATTGATCGAGACATCGGCGATCGCCGCAACGAAACCGTCTCCCTAGATCTCTTAGGCGATGCCCACAATGGCCTGGGCCAATTGCAGCCAGCCATTGAGTTTTATCAACAATCTCTTGCCATCGACCGCGATATCGCCTTTCCCCTAGGTGAAGTCCTTTCCCTCAACAATATGGGCATGGCTTTCCTCGATGCTGAGCAATTTGGGGAAGCCGAGATTGCCCTGGCACAGTCTATTGAAACCCTTGAGTCGATGCGGGCTGACTTGCCCGATGCCCAACTGATCTCCATTGCGGATCTACAGGGCTACGCCTATACCAACCTGGAAAGAGCACTGACCGCTCAAAACAAAGTTGTAGACGCATTAGAAGTCACAGAACGCGCGCGGGCACGAGCCTTCGCACTACGACTCGCGAGTCGCCTTGCAAATTCTGGAGAACAACCTGCGCCCCAAGCACGGGCGGCCATAGGCGCACCTGAAACCGTCAATCCCCCCTCGATTGCTGAAATCCAGCAAATTGCCTGTGACCAAAATGCAACCCTGGTCACTTACTCCTTAATTCTCGATCAGGCCCTCTACATTTGGGTAGTACAACCGACGGGTGAGATTGAGTTTCGCTCAGTTGAGTTTGGCGGGTCTGGCAGTCTTCCCAACCCGATTGCCACCATTGATGGCCCCGTCTATCGCGGTGCCCCGGCCGCCTCCGAACTTAACACCCTGGTTACCGATTCGCGCGCGGGGATTGGCGTGGTCGGTGGCATCCCCGCTGAACGCCTGAAGGAACTCCATCAAGTTTTGATCGATCCGATCGCGGATTTACTCCCGAGTGATCCAGAAGCCCGCGTTGTTTTTGTGCCCCAAGGTAGCCTGTTCCTGGTTCCGTTTACGGCTCTACAAGCCGCCGACAACAGCTACTTGATTGAAACCCATACGGTATTAACCGCGCCCTCAATTCAGGTGTTGGGGTTAACCGCCAGCGCCCAGCGTGGAACTCGAAATTTTCTAAACGATCAAGGTGCCCTAGTGGTGGGGAATCCGGTCATGCCTGATGTTTCGATTCCCAGTGGGGAGGGACTACAAGACATTCAGCTAGCACCCTTGCCTGGTGCTGAAACCGAAGCGATCGCGATTGGCGATTTCTTGGACGTTTCACCCCTACTTGGGGCTCAAGCCACGGAAGCCCAGATCAAACAACAGTTGCCAACCGCATCCCTGATTCATCTGGCAACCCACGGCTTGCTTGAATATGGTGACCCCCAGTCCTCCGGGGTCCTGGACGTCCCCGGTGCAGTGGCCCTGACCTCCGGCAATGGCGAAGATGGATTGCTCACCGCTGCTGAGATTCTGGAGGTCGGATTGCAGGCGGAATTAGCCGTCTTAAGCGCTTGTGATACCGGGCGGGGGCGAATTACCGGGGATGGTGTGATCGGCCTTTCACGTTCTCTGATCACCGCTGGCGTGCCCAGTGTAATTGTGTCGCTATGGGCCGTCCCCGATGCCCCGACAGCGGCACTCATGACGGAATTTTATCGTCAGCTTCAGCAGGGGCAAACCAAAGCCCAAGCATTGCGACAGGCGATGTTAGCGACCCTAGCGGATTCCCCGGAACCTGTTAACTGGGCCGCTTTTACCTTGATGGGTGCGGTGGAGTAGTTAGCATTCCAGCGATACTCAGTGCATTTAGCAATTTGGCCAAAGTAATATACGCAGCTGCGAGTTTTGGAGGTAGGGCAATGATGAAGCGCTCTAGATGGCGATCGCGTTTGTTAGCCATAACCCTAGCGGTGGCAACCTGGCTATGGGTCACGGTGCCAGCCCAATCGACGCTTCCCTATTATCAGGAACATAATTTTCCATCGCAGGCGGCTTTTAGCCATGAGGCCCGCCAAACTAAGCAGCAAGATTCAGATGGCACAGTCTTGCTTGAGGTTGAGGGCACCTTAGAAGCGGGCGATCAAAGGCTTGAAGATGGCAGTCTCTATGACATCTACCCGTTTGAAGGGGAAGCCGGGCAATCCATTACCATTCGGATGATGAGTGATGAGTTTGACACGTTTATCGGGGTGGTCAACACGGCAGGGGAATTGATTTATGAATCAGCCGCGAACTCCAACTTATCGGTATTCTTACCTGAAACGGCAACTTATCAGATCATTGCCACCATTTTTGATGACAGCGGGCAGGGGCAATACCGACTAACCGTATCAGCGGCTAGCGCCTCTGAAACGCAGCTAGCCGAAGCCAACCACCTACGTCAGCTAGGCATTCAGCAATATTTGACTAGCCAGTTTCAATCCGCACTGCAATCTTGGCAGCAAGCGATCGCGATTTATCGTTCTAGCGACATTCGCGAAGCATTTCCAGAGGCAAGCCGCCAAGGTGAAGCCGCCGCCTTGGGCAACTTAGGACTCGTTTATCATGCCTCCGGTCAATATCAACAGGCCATTGACTTTTACCAGCAATCTTTAGCAATCGCTCGCGAAATCCGCGATCGCCAGGGTGAAGCCAATGCGCTGGGCAACTTGGGCAGTACCTACAGTAGCCTAGGCCAATATCAACGAGCGACTGACCTACACCAGCAATCCTTAGCGATTAAACGCGAAATTGACGATCGTCGGGGCGAAGCTACCTCTCTGGGCAATTTGGGCAATATTTACCGTTCCCTAGGGCAGTATGAACAGGCAATTGCCGCTTATCAACAAGCTTTAGACATTGCTGACGAAATTAGGGATATTGACATTCAAGCTGCTGCTCTAAGCAATTTAGGTCTTGTTTATCTTGCATTAGGTGAATATCAGCAAGCGCTTGACCTACATCAACAAGCTTTAGCGATTGCCCGTAACACAGGTAATCGTCAGAGCGAAGCTTATTCTTTGGGCCATTTAGGAATTGCTTATTACGCTTTGGGTCAGGATCAGCGCGCCATTGATTTCTATCAACAACAGTTAACGATTGTTCGCGACATTGGCGATCGCCAAGGGGAAGCTAGTGTCCTCAGCTATCTTGGCGGTGTTTACAATACTCTGGGACAATCTCAGCAGGCTATTGAGTTTCATCAGCAATCTTTGGACATTATTCGCGACATCGGCGATCGCCAAGGGGAAGCCATGGCGCTTAATAGCTTGGGGATATCGTTAATCAGCACCAATCAACCGGCTGAAGCTGAAATTGTCCTCGCGCAATCCATTGAGATCTTTGAATCCCTGCGAACTGACCTACCGGATGCCCAACTCATTGCACTCGCGGATACCCAGGCAGGCGCCTATACGCTGCTAGAACTGGCATTAACCATCCAAGACAAAACAGCCGAAGCCCTAGAAACCACAGAACGTGCCCGCGCCCGCGCCTTCGTGCTGCAACTCGCAAGCCGCCTCTCCAACCGAGAAGAGTCAACTCCCTTAGCTGAACCTGAGGCCACCCCACCTCCCAAGATTGCCGACATTCAGCAAATCGCCCGCGACCAAAACGCCACCCTCGTCACCTATTCCCTGATTTATGATCGGGCGCTCTATATCTGGGTCGTGCAACCGTCCGGCGAGATTGAGTTTCGCTCGGTGGAATTGGGTGGGTCTGGCAGTCTTCCTAACCCAATTGCCGCCATTGATGGCCCAGTTTATCGGGGCAATTCAGACCCGTCAGAACTGGACACCCTGGTTTCAGAAACACGGGCCGGCATTGGTGTGGTTGCAAGCATCCCCTCTGAACGGCTCAAAGACCTGCATCAAGTGCTGATTGAACCGATTGCCGATTTACTGCCCAGCGATCCTGACGCCAACGTCGTTTTCATCCCCCAAGGCAGTCTCTTTTTAGTGCCTTTCCCTGCCCTGCAAGATGCCGACGACACCTACTTGATTGAAAAACATACGGTATTGACTGCGCCATCCATTCAGGTCTTTGGGTTAGCAGCTAGGGAGGAAGCCCAAGGGCGGCGTTCTGAGTTTTCTGATGCGCTCGTTGTGGGTAATCCAGTCATGCCCCAAGCTTGGGCTTTGGGTGATAACGGGCTAGAAGAACTCCAGCTTGCCCCCCTGCCCGGTGCCGAAGCGGAAGCCTTGGCAATCGGCGACTTCCTCAATGTTTCACCCCTGATTGGTGCTCAAGCCACCGAGGCCCAGATCAAACAACAATTCCCGAGTGCTCAACTCATTCACCTGGCGACCCATGGCTTACTCGAATACGGCGATCCCCAGTCCTCGGGCGTTCTGGATGTCCCCGGTGCCCTAGCCCTCACCCCTGGCGATGGCGAAGACGGCTTGCTAACTGCCGCCGAGATTCTAGAAATAGACTTGCAGGCTGAGCTAGCGGTTCTGAGTGCTTGCGACACAGGACGGGGGCGGATTACGGGAGATGGCGTGGTCGGGCTTTCACGATCGCTGATTACGGCTGGCGTGCCCAGCGTAATTGTGTCGCTGTGGGCCGTACCCGATGCACCGACAGCTGCGTTGATGACAGAGTTTTATCGCCAGCTCCAGCAGGGGCAGAGCAAGGCTCAGGCGCTACGGCAGGCGATGTTAGCAACATTGAACGACTCCCCGGAACCGGTCAATTGGGCAGCGTTTACATTAATGGGAGCAATCGAATAGTGAGGTTACCCGGTCGATTTTTTTGAGGTGGGGCAATGATGAAGCGCTCTAGATGGCGATCGCGTTTAATAGCCGTAACCCTAGCGATCGCGACATGGCTGTTAGTGACGGTGCCCGCACAATCCACTCTCCCTTTCAATTGGGAAGACAATGTCTGGCTGCAGACAGTTGCGAATCGTCAAAATGTCCAGCAAAACAATGTCCTGCGAACAAAGCAACAAGATTCAGGGCAGACAGTCTTGCTGAGGGTTGAAGGGGTTTTAGAAACAGGTGATCTAGCTTTCGAGGATGGCAGCCTCTACGACGTTCATCCCTTTGAAGGCGAATCAGGGCAAGCCATCACGATTCACATGATGAGTGACGAATTTGACACTTATTTAATCCTGGTCAATGCAGAAGGAGAAGCCATTGGCAGAAATGACGATTCAACATCCTTAGAAACCAACTCAACCCTGACAATATTGCTGCCTGAAACAGGGACTTATCGCATCATTGCTAACGCGTTTGATGCCACTGGACAAGGAAACTATCAAATAACGGTTTCAATCGCGAGTGATTTTGAGGTTCAGCAATTAGAAGCTGATCGTTTGTTCCTCCAAGGCGGTCAGCAATATCAAGTCAGCCAGTTTCAAGCTGCTTTGCAGTCTTGGCAGCAAGCCTTAGAGATTTATCAATCCATCGGCATGTCTGAAACAGCAGTTTACGCCTTAAGCGGTATAGGCAATGCCTATTTTTCCCTAGGTCAATATCAGCAAGCCAGCAGTTTTTACCATCAATCTTTAGAGATGGCTGATGATCTCGGCGATCGCCAAGCCCAAGCCACTGCTCTTGGCAACTTAGGTCTGATTTACGAAGCTTTAGGTCAATATCAGCAAGCGATTGAATCGCATCAGCAATCCTTAGCTGTCGATCGCGCCATTAACAATCGTCGAGGAGAAGCCGTTTCCCTAGGCAACTTGGGTAATGTCTATTATTTTCTAGGTCAATATCAACGAGCCATTGAGTTTCATCAGCAATCGTTGGCTATCAATCGCAACATCAGCAATCGTCAAGGAGAAGCCGTTTCCCTAGGGAATTTAGGGCTTGCCCATGGCGCATTAGACCAGTATCAGCAGGCAATTGACTTGCATCAGCAATCGTTGGCTATCAATCGCGATATTGGTAATCGTCAGGGAGAAAACACGACCCTCGATAATTTAGGGAGTGTCTATTATTCATTGGGTCAATATCAGCAAGCACTTGACTTGTATCAGCAAGCTTTGGACATCGCTCTCGAAATTGGCGATCGCCAAGGCGAAGGCAACCTCCTTGTCAATCTGGGTGAAATTCACAATGCCCTGGGTCAATATCAGCAAGCGCTTGACTTGTATCAGCAAGCCTTGGGTATTGCTCGCGAAATTAGCGATCGTCAAGTGGAAGCCATTGCTCTTAATAACCTCGGTTCGTTGTTCATCAGCACCAATCAATGGGCTGAAGCTGAAATCGCACTAACACAATCTATCGAAGCCTACGAATTACTGCGAACTGATTTAAGCGATACTCAACTCATCTCTATCGCCGATACCCAAGCCGCTACCTATGCCCACCTAGAAAAGGCATTAACCGCCCAAGGCAAAACAGCCGAGGCACTAGAAACCACAGAACGCGCCCGCGCTCGCGCCTTCGTGCTGCAACTTGCGAGCCGCCTCTCCAACCCGGAAGAACCAGTTGCCCCAGATGGCTCTAATCTAGATGGCTCTAACGGTGTAAATTCTGCTTCTATTGCTGAGATTCAGCAAATCGCCCGCAACCAAAACGCCACACTCGTCACCTACTCCCTGATTTTCGATGAAGCTTTGTATATCTGGGTCGTGCAACCCTCCGGCGAGGTTGAGTTTCGCTCGGTGGAATTGGGTGAGTCTGATAGTCTCCCCAACCCTATTGCCACGATTGATGGCCCCGTTTATCGCGGTGATTCAGATGCTTCAGAACTAGACACCTTAGTTGCCGAGACGCGGGCAGGCATTGGGGTTGTGGCTAACAGCATTCCTTCTGAACGACTCAAAGACTTGCACCAGATTTTGATTGATCCAATCGCAGATTTACTCCCGACTGATCCCAATGCAAATGTCGTTTTCGTGCCCCAAGGGAGTCTCTTCTTAGTGCCGTTTGCGGCCTTGCAAGATACTGACGGCACCTACCTGATCGAAAAACACACGGTATTAACTGCCCCGTCAATTCAGGTGTTAGGGCTAGTGTCTAGGGACGCCCCTGGCCAGAGCAGTGCAGCGTTGTTACAACAAGATAACGCCTTAGTGGTGGGGAATCCGCTCATGCCAGAGGTTGTCGTTCTGGGTGATGAGGGACTACAACCCATTCGACTTGCTCCCTTACCTGGAGCCGAAGCTGAAGCTTTAGACATTGGCAATTTCCTCAACATTTCGCCCTTGATTGGCGATCAAGCCACCGAAGCCCAGATTAAGCAACAGCTTCCCACGGCTTCCCTAATTCACCTGGCAACTCACGGCTTGCTCGAATATGGTGACCCCCAATCTTCCGGCGTTCTAGATTTACCGGGTGCCCTGGCCCTCACCCCTGGCGATGGCGAAGACGGATTGCTGACTGCCGCCGAGATTCTAGAAATGGACTTGCAGGCCGAGCTAGCGGTTCTAAGTGCTTGCGATACAGGGCGTGGACGAATTACGGGAGACGGTGTGGTAGGGCTGTCGCGCTCCTTAATTACAGCTGGCGTCCCCAGCGTAATTGTGTCGCTGTGGGCGGTTCCCGATGCGCCCACAGCTGCGTTGATGACGGAATTTTATCGTCAGCTCCAGCAGGGGCGGAGCAAGGCTCAGGCGCTACGGCAGGCGATGTTAGCAACGTTGAACGATTCACCGGAACCAGTCAATTGGGCAGCGTTTACATTAATGGGAGCAATCGAGTAGTCGGTCGATTTTTTTGAGACGGGGCAATGATAAAGCGCTTTAGATGGCGATCGCGATTAATGGCCTTAACCTTAGCAGTGGCAATCTGGCTGTGGGTCACGGTGTCAGCTCAATCAACTTACCCTGCTTATCCAGAAGGCAATGGTCTACCACAGGTAGCTTTTAGCCATGAGACCCGTCAAACTAAGCAGCAAGACTCGGATGGCACGGTCTTACTTGAAGTCGAAGGCACCTTAGAAACGGGCGATTTAACGCTTGAGAATGGCAGTCTCTACGATATTCATCCCTTTGAAGGTGAAGCCGGGCAGGTCATCACGATTCAGATGATCAGTGATGAGTTTGACACGTTTATCGGGTTGGTAAACCCCGCGAGACAACCCATTGGTGAAAACAACGACACAACGGCCTCAGAGACGAACTCAACCCTGACGATAACGCTGCCTGAAGCCGGAATGTATTTGATTATTGCCATTGCCTTTAATGACGCCGGGCAAGGGAACTATCGGTTAATCGTTTCAACCGCTAACCCCGCTGAAATTCAGCGATTAGAAGCTAACCATCTGCTCGATCAAGGCAATCAATACTATCGAACCAGCCAGTTTCAAGCCGCGCTGGAATCTTGGCAGCAAGCGTTAGACCGTTATCAATCGATTGGCGAAACCTATGGCACGAGCAAAGCTCTACGCACCAGCGAAGCGATCACGCTAGACCACTTGGGTCTTGCTTACTATGCTCTGGGTCAATATCAGCAGGCGATTGAGTTCCATCAGCAAGCCTTAGCAATTGTTCGCGAAATCGAGCTTCCTCAACTGGAAGCAAACACGCTGGACAACTTGGGACGGACTTACTATGCTCTGGAACAGTATCAGCAGTCGCTTGAATCCTATCAGCAAGTGTTGGAGATTGCTCGCGAAGTCGGCGATCGTGAGGATGAGGCCGACGCTCTGAGCAACTTAGGACTCGCCTATCATGCCCTAGGCCAATATGAACGTGCTATTGACGTTTATCAGCAATCGCTGGCAATCGCTGGCAACATCGGCGATCGCCAAGGGGAAGCGAATGCCCTCAACAATCTTGGCGGTGTTTATGATGCTTTGGGTCAATCTCAGCGCGCGATCGCGTCTTATCAGCAGTCTCTAGACATTACCCGCGACATCAGCGATCGCAGCGGTGAAGCCAAGTCTCTGAGTAACTTAGGTCTATCGTTGATCAACACCGATCAACTCGCTGAAGCTGAAAGCGTCCTCGCGCAATCCGTTGAAATCTTTGAATCCCTGCGAACTGACTTACCTGATGCCCAACTTATTGCACTCGCAGATACCCAAGCCGCTACCTACACACTGCTAGAACAAGTGTTGATAGCTCAAGGTAAAACCGCTGAAGCCCTGGAAACCACAGAACGTGCTCGCGCCCGCGCCTTCGTACTGCAACTTGCGAGGCGTCTCTCAAACCGGGAAGAGCCCACTACCATAGCCGAACCCGAAGCCATAGCGCTGCCCACGATTGCCGAAATTCAGCAAACTGCCCGTGACCAAAACGCCACACTGGTGACCTATTCTCTGATTTTTGATCAAGCCTTGTATATATGGGTCGTGCAACCTTCCGGAGAGATTGAGTTTCGCTCAGTTGGGTTTGACGGGTCTGGCAGTCTCTCGAACCCGATCGCCGCCATTGATGGCCCAGTCTATCGGGGCAACTCAAACCCCTCAGAACTCAACACCCTAATCGCAAACTCACGCAGAGGCATTGGCGTTGTCGAAGGAATTTCCACTGAACAACTCAAGGCACTGCACCAAGTGCTGATTGATCCAATTGCCGATTTGTTGCCCACCGATCCAGAAACCAATGTTGTTTTCATCCCTCAAGGCAGTTTATTCCTGATTCCCTTTGCAGCACTGCAAAATGCGGCGGGAACTTACTTGATTGAAGCGCACACGGTGTTGACTGCGCCGTCGATTCAGGTATTGGATTTAACGAGTCAGGAAGCCCAAGGGGGGAGAAGAGAAGGGTTTTTATTGCACGATAGGGCATTGGTGGTAGGAAATCCAGTGATGCCTGAGGTGTGGCTACCGAGTGAAGATGGCTTACAAGCGTTACAGCTTGTGCCCCTTCCTGGTGCAGAAGTCGAAGCGTTGGCGGTTGGCGATTTTTTAGACGTTGCACCATTGATTGGCGATCAAGCCACCGAAGCGCAGGTCAAACAGCAGCTTGCCAATGCTTCGCTGATTCACTTCGCGACCCATGGCTTGCTGGAATATGGCGACCCTCAAGCTTCCGGAGTGCTGGATATACCAGGCGCTCTAGCCCTGACTCCCGGCAATGGCGAAGATGGCTTACTGACGGCAGCTGAGATTCTAGAGATGGACTTGCAGGCCGAGCTAGCAGTTCTCAGCGCCTGCGATACAGGACGGGGGCGGATTACGGGAGATGGTGTGGTCGGACTGTCGCGCTCCTTAATTACAGCTGGTGTGCCCAGCGTGGTCGTATCGCTATGGGCGGTTCCCGATGCACCGACAGCGGCGTTGATGACGGAATTTTATCGTCAACTCCAACAGGGGCAAACCAAGTCTCAAGCTTTACGGCAGGCCATGTTAGTGACCCTAAAGAATTCTCCAGAACCCATCAACTGGGCAGCGTTTACGCTGATTGGCGCATCAGATTAGTCATGATGATGAGATCTTAGTAGCGATCGGTGACTGAAGTTGCAACATCGACCGCGATCGCAAGAAATGCTCCCATCTCTAAAGATGGGAGCATGACAATCATCACAACTACAAAACAACAGCGCTGGGGCAATATAGCAGTCGCCAGTCTGGTTAGGACACGACTGCGAGCCAGATTGCTTGTGGACTCAGCACCCCAGCGATACTCGGTGCATTAGGCAATCTGGCCAGCGCTATATTTAGCCGATAGACGGTGATCCAGGGGTTGCCACTGGCACAACATCATTAGCTGCCAAATCGAGCGGAAAGTTATGCGCATTGCGCTCGTGCATCACTTCCATGCCTAGATTGGCTCGGTTAATCACATCTGCCCAAGTGCCAATTACACGACCCTGTGTATCCAAAATGGACTGATTGAAATTAAATCCATTCAGGTTGAATGCCATGGTGCTGATGCCCAATGCTGTAAACCAGATACCGAACACGGGCCAAGCGGCAAGGAAAAAGTGGAGTGACCGACTATTGGCCTTGACACCCAAAACGATCTCATTGGTTCGCCCTACCAGACGACCAAAGTAGCCATGGGCCGCCATGATGTTGTAGGTTTCCTCTTCTTGACCAAACTTGTAGCCGTAGTTCTGAGACTCAGTCTCGGTGGTTTCCCGAACTAAGGTAGAGGTCACTAGGGAGCCGTGCATCGCACTAAAAAATGCACCGCCAAATACCCCCGCTACACCCAACATGTGGAAGGGGTGCATCAAGATGTTGTGCTCAGCTTGGAACACGAACATGAAGTTGAAGGTACCCGAGATACCCAAGGGCATGCCATCAGAGAAGGAACCCTGACCCAAGGGGTAAACCAAGAACACAGCGGTAGCTGCGGAAACGGGTGCAGAGTAAGCCACACAAATCCAAGGACGCATGCCCAATCGGTAGGACAGCTCCCACTGACGACCCAGATAAGAAAAAATGCCGATGAGGAAGTGGAAGACAATGAACTGGTAAGGCCCACCGTTGTACAACCACTCATCGAGGGAAGCTGCTTCCCAGATGGGGTAGAAGTGCAGGCCAATGGCGTTGGAGGAAGGTACCACTGCACCGGAGATGATGTTGTTGCCGTACATCAAGGAACCGGCAACGGGCTCACGGATACCGTCGATGTCAACGGGAGGAGCGGCGATGAAGGCGATGACGAAGCAGGTGGTGGCAGTCAGCAGCGTGGGGATCATCAATACGCCAAACCAACCTACATAGAGGCGGTTTTCGGTGGAGGTGATCCAGTTACAAAACCGCTGCCACAGATTGACGCGATCGCGTCTCTGCAGAGTTGTGGTCATGGTTAAGGATAAAGAAAAACGACATGATAAAGCAGTTAACTAACTAGATAGTTAAACTAACTTGTTAGTTAATTTAAAGTAGGAATTTAAATCTGTCAATGACTTTTTAACTAGTTAGTTAATTTCTTGCGAGAAGCTACCCTGGCTGAACCCAGATGGAGCATCGTATTCTAGGTATAGACACCTTGTATGGAGCCCGTAGTGAAGTCATCAGCCAAAGGCAAACGATCCGCGACAACTCGAACAGTCCGCAATCCAGAATCTACCAAGGCGCAAATTCTAGATGCTGCTGAGGAAGAGTTTGCCCGCTATGGGTTGGCAGGAGCCCGAACCGAGCCAATCGCCGCCAATACAGGCGTGACTAAAGCCATGATTCACTACTACTTCGGTACTAAAGAAGAGCTGTATCAGGCTGTTTTGAAGCGCCACGCAGCGTCTTTTCTAAATGCGGTTGAGCAGCTCGATCTAAATGATTTATCACCTGAAGAAGCCCTAAAGAAGATTCTGAGGCTTGCTGTCGTGCACGAAAGTACGCAGCCCTATCAAGGTAAAGTTCTGCTCCACGAAGCGATGACCAATGAGGGTAAATATTTCAAGCTCACGGGATGGGAAGTTCCACTCGGTACATTGGCAGAAGTTTTAGCAAGAGGCGTCAAGGAGGGCTGTTTTCGCACCCTCGATCCTTGGTTAACGATGGTTCACATTATGGGGGTGATAACCTTTTACTTCAACGCAGCCAATAACCTTAAGCAACTTGCGCCCTTGAACGACTGTCAAAGTCCAGAAGCAATTGAGCAATTTGAAGAGTCTGCGATCGCGTTTATCCTAGCAGGTATACTCAAGCAGCCTTTAGTGGACGATTAGGCTCACAAGGGTTCATCGTGGTCTGGCTGTTCGGCATCGCCTTCAACACTAACTAGTCCGCTTCTGGATCAATACCGAGTTCACGCAGTCTAGCAGCCAAGACTTCAGCTCGTTGCCGTTCCTGTGCAGCCTGCTGTTGGGCTGTGGGCTGGACGAAACCTGCGGCCTCAAGAGCATCGGTGAGCGCGGCGGCAAGGGCAGGTTGCTGGATATTTTCCACAGGGTTATCGGGTAAAACATAATCTGCGGGGAGTGCCTCCCAAGTGATGGTCGGGCTTTGTTGGGTGGGGCGGACTTGCAAAACCATGAAATGACCTCCCAGACGCAGGGCCTATCAGCACTATCCCTTTCATCATAAGTGCAATCAGAGATAGGATAAGCGTTCAAATTGCAGTGGATGCAGCTGCCACGGGTTGCCGTTCTAAAAGCTGAAGCATGACGCCACCCCGTGGTGCTAGGGTAACGCCGCGCCGTTGAGCCACAACCGATTGCTGTTTGGCCAATTTGAGCTGACAACGGGACAAAATGGTCGCGATCGCCAGCTTTAATTCATACTGGGCCAGGGCGGCACCGACACAGCGCCGGGTGCCATTGCCAAAGGGCATGAACTCGTAAGGTGAAAAGGTGTGATCGATAAACCGTTCGGGTCTAAACTTTGCGGGTTCAGAATATACCGAGCTGTAACGGTGCAGCATATAAATGCAACCCATCAGCAACATCCCAGGTTCCAGCGCGTAACCCAGCAGGTTAATGGGCTGTTCGACTCGGCGGGGAAAGGTCACAAAGCCGACAGGATTGATACGTAGGGTCTCGTTACAAAAGGCGCTGAGGTAAGGCAGTTTGACGATTGCCATGGGAGTTGGGTTTGCGCCCAAAGTCGCTCGCTCATCCATCAGTTGGGTGTATACATCAGGTCGTGCATGTGCCCAATAAAGCGCCCAGGCTAATGCCGTGGCAGTGGTTTCGTGACCTGCAAACAGCAGGGTGATCAGTTCATCGCGCAGTTCTTCGTCAGTCATCCCAACCCCAGTCTCATCTCGGGCTGAAATCAGTAAAGAGAGAATATCAGTACGGTGGCCCTTTAGTGTGGAGGACGGATCCTCGTCTGTGAGTTCTGCCCGTCGAGTGCGAATTTCGTCATAAAGGAGTCGATCAATTTCGGCTTGCAGTGGCTTAATGTATCCCCCTGGGCTCCAAGGGCCCAAATCGGCTTGTAGCATGGGGAAAAAGATCAGCAGTGCAGTTACGGGTGAACTCACTAGGCCCAATCGTTTTGCCATGAGTGTTTCGAGCTGCTTGTAGCGATCGCCCGCGTATAGCCCAAACACGACCTGCAAAATCACCCGCATCGAAATCGTTTGCATGGCATCGCGGGCACAAAAAGGCTGGTTCAGCGGCCACTGGTCGATCACCTCATGGGTCAGTTGGCAAATCAGCTCACCATAGGATTTCAGCCGCTCTCCGTGGAACGGTGGCATGACGATTTGGCGACGTTTGCGATGGCGATCGCCGTCGATCAACATCATCGAATTACGACCCACTACGGATTCGAGCAAAGCATTCGCCTCTCCGGGCGCACTCAGTTCTCGGGTGTCGTGGGAGAGCACAAACTGTATCGCTTCTGGATGACCCACCAGATAGAGGGGTTGCTTGAGTGCCCCAGAAATGTCACCGCCAAAGAGGTCTCCATAGCGATCTCGGTTTTGGTTGAGGTAGCCAATCGGGTCAAGCGCCCATCGCAGTTTTTGGGCAATCTTGGGTGAATGAACGAGGGGTGGGGGTTGCATAGGCATATTTCTAGAAACCTATTGATTTACCAACACCTCAACGCCATCAACAACGCGCTGAACCACGCCAGTGAAAAATTCGAGGTCGAGCGTATCAAGCGTGTCCGTGGGTTGATGGTAATGGGGATTTCGAAAGTTGGCTGTATCGGTCACCATGACAGCGCCAATGCCGTTTTGCCAAAACGGGACATGATCGCTCCGCGCCAGGTCTGGCAGCAAATCTGGACTTAGGGGCACGGGTAGGATAACAGCTGCGGGTTCTTGGGGGCGATCAACGGATTGAAAGGCAGCCAACAGTTCGGGATGATCGGCATCGCCAATGAAGCCAATAAACGTACCGCGATCGCTCGGTGGCGTAATCGGCAACCCTTCAGGATAGGTTTGGCAGCCCGGTTGGTTGCAGGTGTAGCCCACCATGTCTAAAATCACGGCCCCTATCAGGGAGTCGAGGTTTGCAGATTGATTAGCATGGGCGAAACTGCCCAATAGCCCTGCTTCTTCTAAATCGAAGAAAACCAGCCGCAGCGATCGCGTGGGGGGCTGTTCTGCATAAATTCTGGCAATTTCTAATAGGGTAGCGACGGCGGTGGCGTTGTCGTCAGCGCCGGGGGAATCTTTCACGGTGTCATAGTGGGCACCGACAAGCAGGGTTTCTGCGTCCTCTGGCGTATTCGGTTGCTCGGCAATCAGATTGATACCCGCCGCAAAGGGTTCCAGTCGGGTTTGCCAGCCTAAATTTTCCAAGGTATCGACCAGGTAGGTCCGAGCCCGATCGCGATCGGCGGCTTCAAATCGGGGATAGTCTAGCGCCGTGAGATCTGCCACCAAGCGATCGCGTTCCACCGTTGGCAGACTTTTGGGAAATTGCCCCGGAGAGGCGATCGCGGCAGTCCCAGTGGGGTGGAGTGCAGAGCGTACTGGTGCAGGGATATCATCGGGTTCGAGGGCCAGGGTGATTAGGATCAAGGCAGCGATCGCAGATGCTATGATCAGCCCCAATCGTTTTCTGAGTATGCGATTCATAGTGCTTTTTACCCTTCATGAGCAGCTTCTGGTAAGACCCCCTGCAGCAGCGGGGCCAATTCGTCTTTGAGTTGTCCGGCTCGGATAAATTCGGCATAGGTATCTGATTCAATCGCCAGCAATTCTTCCCGCAGTTGCTCGGCGGCAAATTCCCGAATTTCGGGGTGGCGACCCTCTAGTTTAGAAATATTGGTTTGGACTTCTTCTAATTGGCCTTCGACTAAAGCGATTTGGTATTCACAAAATTCGAGGTCGATTTCCTGATTTTGCTTCAGTGCGCTTAATCGATCGAGGACTCGATTCAAGGCCACTCGGCGGGCTACCAGTTGGCTGTACTCTACACGTAGGGGTTGATCAGTCAGCAGGTCAAGGCTTTCTAACAAGGGTTTAGTGGTGAGCCCCTGCACCAGTAGCGTAAATAGCATTACCCCGAAGACTACGGCAATGACTTCTTCCCGTTGGGGTAGAACTGCTGGCACACTCAGCGCTAGGGCCACGGATACTGACCCCCGCAATCCACCCCACCATAGTAACGTTTGCCCATTGAGAGAAATATCTGACTGGGTGAACAAATTACTCAGACTGCTCAAGCCGTAGATGCTAATGGCGCGAGTGAGCAGCAAAATGCCAATGGCGATCGCAATGGAATCTAAATAGTTGGCTAGATTACTAAACACCACCTGATCGCCAATCAACAAAAACACAATCGAATTGACAAAGAAGGCCAAAAATTCCCAAAATTCAGACACCACTAGGCGGGTGCGGGGATTCATGCCAATTCGGGAGCCGAAATTGCCCAAAATCAACCCAGTTGTTACCACAGCGATTACCCCGGAACCGCCTAATTGCTCGGCGACTAGGTAGGTACCATAGGCTGACACTAGGGTGAGTGATTGCTCCACCAACGGTAAATCAAACCGCTGGGTCAAAAACGAAATGCCAAAGCCAATCAGCCCACCAATGCTGACGCCAATGCCAACGAACACTAAAAACTGAGCTATCGTCACCGATACGTCAAACTGATCCACGCCCACCGCGATGCCCAGGAGCAGATTAAAGGCGACCACCGCCACGCCGTCGTTAAATAGACTTTCCCCTTCCATCAGGGTCGTTAGCCGTTTATCAACCCCCAACTCGCGAAACAAGGCCACCACCGACACCGGATCAGTCGCCGACAGGCTAGCCCCTACCAGTAACGCTGTCGATAGGGAGGTCACGCCAAACACACCTAGCCCAAGGACTAAGCCGCCGATACAAATAATTACACCGATAATGGCATAGAGCAAAATGGGCACTGCGTCCCGCTTGAGATTGCTCCACTTAATATTCCAGGCGGCTTCAAACAGCAGCGGCGGTAAAAAGATAAACAGAATTAATTCAGGCGACAGGTTGATCAACCGCACATCTAGCACAGCTAATCCCAACCCCACGAGTAGCAGCAGCAGCGTGTAGGGAATATTGCGTAGCCAGCTTACGGCACGGGATAGGGTGGCGACCCCCAAAGACACCGACAGCACCAGCAAAAACTGCCGTAAATTGTCTTCGATGACGGGATTTTCTAGGGCGGCTTCGACAGCTAACAGCAGGGACATAGGGGCGTGAGTATTCAGCTAGAGTTGACTTGAGAAGGCGTGAGTCAGGGGGAATTTAAACTAAACAGTGCGGCCATTAACCCGCCTTGCGAATAGTGTCTGCTTGGGAAAGGAGAGACTCAGCAAAGGCGATCGCTTCTCGATGGGACTGTCCGCCTGCCAGTTGAGCCAGCTCTTGCCGTCGTTCTTCGGGAGTCAGCGGGACTACCCGAACCACCGTGCGGACATCTTGGGGACTTTCAGGATTTCCAGGGCTGGCCGATTGTTTGGATCTCCGCCCTTTGGCGGGTTTCTCTTCACCGACCACCTGTTTACCCACGTGAAAATGGGTATCCGCCATGGCAGCTACGATGGGTTGGTGAGTCACACAAAGGACTTGATGCTGCCGTCCCAGGTGGTGCAGCTTTTCAGCGATCGCTTGGGCGACTCGTCCAGATACGCCGACATCAATTTCATCAAACACCAGTGTGCTAACCGCATCAATTTGCGAAAAACAGGCTTTCAGTGCTAGCAAAAACCGACTCATTTCCCCCCCGGAAGCGGTTTCCGCTAAGGGTTGCAGCGGCTCCCCTGGGTTAGGGCTAAACAAAAACCGAATTTGGTCAGCCCCCGTTGCACTGGGGGTACTGGGCTGAATATCCACTTTGAACTGAACCCGTTCCATGGCCAGGGGCTTGAGTTCTTCGACGAGACGAGTTTCTAAACTTTTGGCGGTTCGCTGGCGCTGTTTTGTTAAGGTTTGGCAAGCGGCTTCTAGGGCTTGCCAGGTGGCTTGAGCTGCGGCTTCTAACGCTTCAATGGATTGCCCATCCCCGTTGAGCACCTCTAGAGAGGCTTGGATTTCTTCATAGTAGGTCAGTAAGTCGGGCAAGTCTCTACCATACTTACGACACAGCTGTTTGAGTTGGCCCATGCGCTGATCAATGTCCTGCAACCGCTGGGGATCGGTTTCGACCCCTTCGCCGTAAGCATTGACCAATCGCCCCGCTTCTTCGACTTGAGCAATAGCGTCCCCCACCAGATCCAAAATCGACTCCACTTCTGGGTCGTAGCGCAGCATGTCGCTCAGTACCCCCTGGGCTTTACCCAGCAAATCGGCGCAGGCTTCAGCTCCCCCATCATTTTCATAGAGCACCTGATAAACCTGGTAGCTTTGCTGCTGCAGCTCCACCGCATGACTCAACCGCTGATGCTCTTGCTGCAGTAGGGTCAGCTCGTTGGGGTCTTCTAGATGGGCAGCACTGAGTTCTTGGCACTGGTATTCGAACAGATCAAGCTGCTGTAGGCGCTGCTGTTCAGCTTGACGACGGCGATCGCGGGCTTTTTGGGCATCTATTGCGGCACTGTAGGCGATCGCTACCGTTTGCCGCTGTTTATGCAAGGCTTTGCCGCCAAAACCATCGAGCCAGTCGAGTTGCAGGCTGGGGGTGCCCAACTGCATGGTTTGCCCCTGAGCAGTGATTTCCACTAGCAATCGTCGCAGGTCCTCAATTTGCGGTTTGTTTACTACCACCCCATTTAACCGAGAGCGGCTACGCACTGATCCCTTGCTGGTAGTGAGCTCCCGAGTGCAGACCAAATGATCAGCAAGGGGAATATCCAGCTTCTGTTCGCTCAGCCAAGCCTGGAGAGCCCCATTGGTGACAAAGGTCGCCTCCAGCAATGCTTTTTGTTCACCACTGCGAATCAATCGCTGGCTGGCTTTGCCCCCGAGGACTGCATCAATGGCATCTAAAATAATTGACTTACCTGCCCCAGTTTCACCCGTCAATACGTTAAGCCCGGTTTTGAGCTGAAGATCGAGCTGATCAATCAAGGCAAAGTTTTCAATCCGCAAAGAGATCAGCATGGCGTCAGCAGTACCCTGGTCACTCGCTGTGTTTGAGTTACTAGCTGCGTCTTAGTCACTAGCAACACTTCAGTCACCGTCAGCATCTCAGTCACCGGAACCCCTCGACCATCAAAGTCATTATGCTACTTGGAATAGTAACGTGTGGCCAAAATTTGCCATTCTTTCTATTGAATCGAACCCACGACTCTCCTGCTGTGCGGTCAAATGCTCAAATATGCTGCAAATTTCTTTCAAGGGTCGAAATAGAATTGTTACAATCGTTTACAAATACTAATTTTGATTTAATAGTTTTATAGAACGACCGCTTAGCTCACCTATCCACAGATCCCATTGGCTATGAATTCGCCTTCCTCTCGGTACTCCAGCGATATCCTTAATCCGCAAACGGTGACTGTTGCTAGTGAGCCTATAGCTGAGCCCATCAGTCCAGTTGATCCGCCTGCTGTACGGCACAACGGTGTGATTAATGATCCTACGGATGTCATGGTTTACGATCCTGAGGCGATCGCAGACTATTACGATTCCAGATGGCTACGAGTCTTCTGGCGGTTTCTCTCTATCTTTTGGCCATTAGCGAGCTTTGCCTTATCCGTCTGGCTCGATGCGCGTTTAGGGCTGGCGCAGCGTAATGAACGTAAGCAGGCTGAGCGATTGCGTAAAATTGTGACTCAGCTTGGGCCCGCTTACATCAAGGTGGGGCAGGCGCTTTCCACTCGACCTGATTTGGTTTCTCCAGTTTATCTAGAAGAATTGACCCGATTGCAAGATCAGCTACCCGCTTTTTCTAATGACATTGCTTACCGCTTCATTGAAGAAGAACTGGGCGATTCTCCTGAGACACTATATGCAGAACTTTCTCCCCACCCTGTGGCCGCAGCTTCTTTGGGACAGGTTTATCGCGGTCGCTTAAAGACTGGCGAAGAAGTCGCCGTTAAAGTTCAACGGCCGGGGTTGGCCCAGCGCATCACCTTAGACATCTATATTTTGCGACAGTTGGCGCGATTGGCAACTCGACTGATTCCCCAGGTTCGTAGCGACCTGATTGGGATTATGGACGAATTTGGGGCACGCATCTTCGAAGAGATGGATTATACCCACGAGGGCCAAAATGCTAAGCGATTTGCTCAGCTTTACGGCCACCTGCGAGACATTTATGTGCCTCATATCTACACCCAGTACACCGGGCGTCGAGTACTGACCATGGAGTGGATTAACGGGACTAAACTGACAAAGATTACTGAACTAAAAGCCCAGGGCATTGATGCCAGCTATTTGATTGAAGTGGGGGTGCAGTGCTCGTTGAGGCAACTGCTAGAGCACGGCTTTTTCCATGCTGACCCCCACCCTGGCAATCTGTTGGCTACCCCCGATGGCAAACTCGCCTATCTAGACTTCGGCATGATGAGCGAAGTCAAGCCCTATCAACGCTATGGCTTGATTGAAGCGATCGTCCATATGGTCAACCGTGACTTTGAGGGATTGGCCCAAGACTATATCAAGCTGGAGTTTTTGACCCCTGATACCGATTTGGAGCCAATTGTGCCTGCCTTGACTAACGTGTTCAACAATGCGTTGGGGGCTAGCGTCGCTGAGCTGAACTTCAAAAGCATCACCGATGAGTTCTCCGCTTTGATGTACGAGTACCCCTTTCGGGTGCCCGCTTACTACGCACTGATTATCCGCTCTCTTGTCACCTTAGAAGGCATTGCGATCAACGTTGACCCTGACTTTAAGGTACTCAGTAAGGCTTATCCTTATGTCTCAAAACGGCTTCTGTCTGACCCAGCTCCCCAGTTGCGGGCTTCGTTGAACGATTTGCTGTTTAAGGACGGGCGGTTTCGCTGGAATCGGCTGGAGAATCTACTGAAAAACGCCCGCGACAGTGAAGATTACGACCTCAGCAAGGTGCTGGATCAAACCCTTGATTTCCTTTTCTCAGAGCGAGGAGAATTCATCCGTGTTGGCATTGCAGATGAAATTGTTAAGCAGGTTGATACCTTTGGGCAAAGCCTAATGCATAATCTGACTCAAACCGTTCAGGAGCGATTGGGGACCAGATCGCCTCAACCCCCTAAAGTGGCGACGACAACGGCGGAGAAAAGTCAGGAGCAGCAAAACTTTGATCATTTGGTCAGCATTTTGCAAATCCTGCGGGAAACCGAAAGCTTTGATGTGACTAAAGTTGTGGCTATTTTGCCCCAAGTTTTGTTTAGGTCTGAAACCCGTGAAATGGGACAGCGGATTTTCGGAGGACTTGCCCAGCGGGCAGCAACCCGATTCATTCGAGAAGTGTTGCTGGCGGAGCAGCAACCGGAGGGCACCGCAATACTGCAGGATTGGGAAACTGTTCCGCGATCGCTGCCTGCAGGCGTATCTCGCTAAATCAAATTTTAGTCCTGAGTATCCAGATCCGATTCTCGCTGAGCTAAAGATTCGGCTAGGGCGTTGAGTTCTGTTTCCCTCGTATTAAGGGCGGTTTCTCGCTGAGCTAGGGATTGTGTTAGGGCATTAAGTTCGACTTCTCTGGTGCGGAGGGCCGTTTCTTTCTGGGCGACGGAGTCCCGTGCAAGTTTGAGATGCTTCTCCAATCCTTCAAGTTCATCCCGATGGGCAGCAGTTTCTAAGGCAAAACGACCGACGTCTTGATTTTGCAGGCCTTCCGTCAAGCTATTGAGTTGCTGCTCTTTGTTACTCAGCTCAGCTTCTCGGCGGGCGATCACCTCTTGTTCAAACTTGAGGTTTTTTTCTAGCTCTTGAATTTCATCCCGGCGAGCAGCCGTTTCGAGGGCGCGACGCCCGACTTCCTGGCTTTGTAACGTCAGGGACTGTCGCCACTGCTCGGCCCGTTCGACTTCCTGGGCCAATAACTCAGGGGTCATCCCACGGGCCAAATAGGTTGATATCAGATCTAATACCCAATCGGTTGCGTCGTTGATTGTGACGATTACCTCGTCATCTAAACTGCTTGTCTCAGCCGCTTGGTCTGGGGCAGTATTTAATCCTGTGCTTGAGGGAGGCAATTGAGGAATTTCGACTAGCACGAGCGTACCCTCGTTGAAAGCCACGATTTTGGATGTTTTAACAAGCTTCGCCGTCGATAACTGCTCCCAGGCCAAGTCTGTAATTTGACGCGCCAGCAATTCTAACTCGGCACCGTGGAGGAAGGCTTTTTTGAGAACTCTAGCCAGATAGCGCATACTTGAATCGAAATCCTCGACGTCACACAATTAACCACATATCCCAGAGATAATCACACAAGGATAACCACACTTAGCCATTCAACCACTGGGTTTATCTTAAGGAAAGCACAGCACACTACAGTCTTAATTATTATGATTTAATAAGCTGCTGTACTTCAGTTACTCGCTAATTTAAGCCACCAGCTTTTGTTGTCAGTCGTTCATTCAACCCATCAATAGGGTGGGCATTAATGAATGCCGCTGATGAGTTCTCTAAATGTTCAGCCTAAGCATTTACCATTAGCCCTGAGGTCATGGGTTTCTTTGTATAGCGTACCCGGTCTAGTTTAATTTTCTAACCAGATCAGTAAGTTCAGCAAGCTTTGCTGCAACTGCCCTACGCAATCGTTTGCACCCCCATTTTCTTTTAGGTCACAAGCTGTGTGTGGCTTCAAGGCTATCGCTTACCCTTCCTGATTTAATGGACTATGCATCAGGAATGACGTGTCTTTACACTGTTTCAATCGCTGTAGGCCAATGTTCTCTACTAAAGACCCGGATTCTAGGCGTTACCACGAGGATAATTTGAAGTTCTCGTTAGGGTCATGTGCCAAAAAAACGATAGGCACATGATCCGCTCCGGCTGTTTTCGTCTCAATTTATAAATAATATCTAAAGCGCCTAATCAGGCTCAGGGGCAATTCCGTTAGTGCGACCTTACATCCGACCACTGATCGACAAAGAGTAAACATCATGAGTGAATTCTCCATTTCGACTTGGCCGCTCGTAGAGGAAAAGATAGATTTTCTGGCGGTTCCACCTGAAAAGCTTTCGAATCTTGATCTGGTGCTTCGGTGCCAGCAAGGGCAACGCCCCGAGCGCAGCGCTTTTGCTGAGCTGATGCGTCGTTTCCAGTCCCACGTAGACAAGCTGCTGTATCATCTAGCCTCAGATTGGTCAGATCGGGCTGATTTGGCCCAAGAAGTTTGGATCCGGGTGTATCGCAATATCCATAAGCTAAAAGAATCTGCTAAATTCAAGGGCTGGTTGGGACGCATCACCACCAACCTGTTTTATGATGAATTGCGGAAGCGCAAGCGGGTTCGCACCACGATTTCCCTAGATGCTCCCCGCACCCTCGATGATGGTGAAGTCGATTGGGATGTGGCATCCGATGATCCCAGCCCAGTCGATGACATGATGACACGGGAGTTTTATAACCAGCTCCGCGTTGCGATTGCAGATTTGCCTGAGGCCTTCCGCACGACTATTGTTCTACGGGAAATTCAGGGCTTGGCTTATGAGGAGATTGCCGAAGTTACCGGCGTTTCTTTAGGCACTGTGAAATCTCGTATTGCTCGGGCTCGTCAACGTCTACAGCTGGATCTCACGCCTTACCTAGATGGTCAGCATGAAGTGTAAGGGATGACTGTCAACCACATCCGGTTCGAAAACTTAAGTTTTTAGCTCCGGGAAAATCCTTGGGTTTTTAGCTCAGAGGGGTGATTGTCCTGGATGTGGGCGAGGTTTACTTGACGAATCAATGATCCCAATCACCGGAGTTGATCGAGGAACTATGAAGTTCTTCCCTGCTCGAGTTCCTCAATGTTTGTCAAGGGAACTTACGCCTTACCTGAACGGTCAAGCATTTAGTTAACTCATTAGACGTTTGACTTTGACAAGATAAGTTAAATCATTTGAGGGATGTTCTAGAAGAAAAAATCCCCTTATGATTACGGATAGACTATTGGCAACTGCCTAAGCTAGTGTGTTGTCGATGGTGAGTGAACTTGTCTTGTCATCTTAGTCCAGGCCAAACAATGACTGGGTAAGGGTTCCGAAATGACCTCCAATCTGAGAAAAATCATTGCTAGAGAGCGCCGTACCGACCGGGGCTGTGAATCAATGTATCAAGAACTAGATGCGATTAAGCGCGATCGCTTTGAGTTGCTGAGTGCCTATCTAGATGGTGAGGTAACTGCCGATGAGCGACGGCAAGTGAATCGCTGGTTAGCTGATGATGCCCATGCGCAATGTTTATACCAGCGGTTGCTGCGGTTACGCCAAGGCATCGGGCAGTTGCCAATTCCGACCCAAGATACTTGTGTTGAGGCCACCATTCAAACCGTATTCGCCCGTATTCAAAGGCGTCTTCGGATTGCTCTGATGGCGGGGGCTGGTACTGTTGCCGTGGTTTGCTTGGGGACGGTGTCTGGTTTCTTTGATGATCGCCCCAGCGTTTTCCGGTTTGCTCAGGTTCAATCTGGCACGCCCGTACTTGAGGTGGCTTTAGATGAACCCGTGATTGAGATTCCCAAGACATCTGTCGCCCCGAACTCCCTCAAGGGTAAATCCTCATTTGATGTGCAGTAGTTCTTTGGCAAGGGGTTGAACCATCTTAGTAGGGCACCCACAGTGAGTTGGGTGCTTTACTCGTTGAAATTTGTGTCGCGCCCTGTCCAATATCCACTGGCTAAATACTGCCCACCCATCTGCTGCACGCGAACGCTTGTCATTAGGTACATCCAAGCTTGTGCTAATGGCTGATGGTTCATGGTGCACACAGGCCGTTTCTCTCGCTGATATTCGTTGTTTTCTGGAGCGCGATCGCGTTGGTAATCTTCTAGCTCATCTAAGGCCTCTAAAAGTGACGGGGCATCAAAGCTCAGCAAAACGCCTTGTACCCAATCTTCCCCATCTGCCATTGCTGGATAGCCCACAGGCAAGCTGTAGAGTTTTCCTCGGGTTAAGGCTGGGATGCAGGAAATCTGATAACCGCCACAAAATTGATCGTAATAGGCTTCACCGGGTTTTAAGGTGCCATAGACAAAAACTTGGATCATAGCGATAGGTCAATGACACGGCATAAATTCAGTTCAGATTGAGAGTTGGGGTTTCTCTGCTTTGTGGCTACCGCTATATTTCCCGGTGGGCCATTCTGAGAGCAAGGCAAACTCTGTAGAATGGTCTTTTACTAGATTTTGACCGCTGGCGGCTGAATTCCCCATGGCTTTTAAAGACTACTTTTCTAAGCACTCGCCAGACTATGTCAAATATCGTCCGCGCTACCCCGATGCCCTATTTGTATACCTAGCATCATTGTGTCCTAGCCATCAACAAGTGTGGGACTGTGGTACGGGCAATGGCCAAGCGGCCCTGGGTTTAACCGCGTGTTTTCGGCGAGTCGTGGCAACTGATGCCAGTGAGGCACAGCTACAGCAGACTGTACCCCACGATCAGATTACCTACCAGAGGGCTCCGGCGGAAGCCAGTGGCTTGAGCGATCGCAGCTGTGATTTAGTGATTGTAGCCCAGGCCCTGCACTGGTTTGACCTTACCCAATTCTATCTAGAGGTCAGGCGGGTGCTCAAATCTGAGGGTGTCTTGGCTGTCTGGTGCTATGAGCTCATGCAAATTTGCCCTGAGGTAGATCAGCAAGTACGCCATTACTACCAATCAATCGTGGGAGACTACTGGCCTGTGGAACGGCAGTTGATTGAACAGCGTTATCAAACCATCGTCTTTCCGTTTGCAGAGATTGAATCCCCTGCATTTTCGATGACGGCAACCTGGTCATTTCAGCAGCTAGTGGGCTACTTGAATACCTGGTCAGCGACCCAGCGATTTTTGAACCAGCACCAGAAGAATCCGCTCGAACAGATCCAGGCTGACTTGGCTATAGCTTGGGGAGATTTGAGCGCCTGCCGCCCAGTCGTTTGGCCCATTCACTTACGGGTGGGGCGAGTGCAAAATTCTACGCTACAGTGAACCTGGCTAAACGGTATGCTGAAACAAGTTTTCAACGATACGAGGAACTATGCGGTATCTCATTACCAGTGCCCTGCCCTACATCAACGGTATCAAGCACCTGGGTAATTTGGTGGGGTCGATGCTGCCCGCCGATGTCTATGCCCGGTTCCTCAGACAGCAGGGCGAGGAAGTGCTCTATATCTGCGGGACTGATGAACACGGCACACCAGCAGAATTGGCCGCCTTGGAAGAAAACATGGCTGTGGCCGACTACTGCAAACGCCAGTACGAACGTCAGGCAGAAGTTTATAGCCGCTTTGGCCTTTCGTTTGACCATTTTGGCCGGACCTCTTCAGAAGAAAACCGACAGTTAACCCAGCACTTTTATCAAAAGCTCGACGAAAATGGCTACGTCGAAGCCCGGGAGATCAGCCAGGTTTATTCAATTGAAGACGAACGCTTTTTGCCCGATCGTTATGTTGTCGGTACCTGTCCCAAATGCGGTTATGAAAAGGCCCGGGGGGATCAGTGTGAAAACTGTACATCGGTCTTAAACCCAACGGATTTAATCAATCCCCGGTCGGCTATCTCCGGCAGCGATCGCGTGGAAGTGCGCAGCAGTCAACACTTATTTTTGCGCCTCGATCAGCTCAGTGATACCGTGCGCACTTGGGTTGAACAGCAAGACGAATGGCCCACCCTGACCAAATCCATCGCCATGAAGTGGCTGAATGAAGGGCTGCAAAGTCGTGGTATTACGCGGGATTTGAGTTGGGGTGTGCCTGTGCCGCGTGAGGGGTTTGAGAATAAGGTATTCTACGTCTGGTTCGATGCACCCATCGGCTATCTGGCCGCGACTAAAGCTTGGGGAACCCAGACCGGGGCCAACTGGCTGGACTGGTGGCAACCTGACGGTGAGGTCAGCTATGTACAGTTCATGGCCAAGGATAATCTGCCCTTTCACACCATCATGTGGCCGGCCATGATTTTAGGCACCCAAGAACCCTGGAAGCTGGCTGACTACATTAAAGGCTTCAACTGGTTGAACTACTACGGGGGTAAGTTTTCCACCAGTTCTAAACGGGGGGTGTTTTTAGACCAGGCGTTGGAAGTATTACCCGCAGACTATTGGCGCTATATGCTGGTGGCCTCATCGCCGGAGTCTTCGGATTCGGCCTTCACCTGGGAGCAGCTCCAAATTAAGGTGAATAAAGATCTGGCTGATAACCTGGGCAACTTCGTTAACCGGATTCTCAAGTTTGCCAACTCTCGCTTTGATGGCAAAATTCCGGCGGGTGGGGAACCGGGAGAGCATGAATCCCAACTGGAAACTACCTGCAAAGTGCTGATGGAGACCCTGAGCGGACATCTGCACAACATGGAGTTTCGCAAAGCGGCGGAGGCGTTGTGTGCTTTGTGGACAGCGGGTAACCAGTATATCGACGTGCGAGCCCCTTGGGCATTGTTTAAGCAGGATAAAGCTGAGGCTGCTCTGGTAATCCGGACGTGCATTAATTTGATTCGGCTTTACGCGATCGCCTCTGCGCCCTTTATCCCGTTCACAGCTGAGAAGTTGTTTTCAGCCTTAAATCTAAGCACAGCAGAACGAAATACTCCTTTTGCCGAGGCGGTTAATTTCAGCGTGCTGCAACCCGAACGCACTTTTGAGGTACCGCCGCCACTGTTTCAAAAGATCGACGACGATCGCATTGCTGAGCTTAAAGCTCAATTTGGTGGGGAAGATATTTAGTGAGTAGGATTAGGTGCAGGCGGCGGCTCGCCTGTGCCCATGCTTAAATCGCTCTAGCTTAAATTTCTTGGATTTATAGGCACTCAAAGCTTTGACCATCTGACGATCTTTAAGGTATTTCAAGGATTACAAGGTCTGGAAAGCTATGCGTATCCTCATTGTTAATCCACTCCACCCCGCAATCGGCAGCCGTATTCCCCGTGAACAGTTGCCCCCCCTGGGGCTGCTCTCAATTGGTGGCCCCCTATTAGATGCGGGTCATGATGTCGCCTTTCTAGATGGTGAACTGGGGCCACTTGCCGATGCAGAAATTGTTCAGCGAGTCGTCATGCATGACCCCCAGGTGCTGATCATCGGTCATTCTAGATCGACTTCAGCTCACCCGATTGTGGTTGAGCTTACCTGTCGCTGTCGGGCGGAATTACCCAATCTCACCATCGTCTATGGGGGCCTTTTTCCGACCTATCACTACCGAGATATTCTTGCCTGCGAACCCCAGATCGATGTGATTGTTCGTGGCGAAGGGGAAGCGACTATCATCAAACTCATGGCTGCGATTGAATCTGGAGATGATCTTGCTGGTGTAGAAGGCATTGCTTTCCGCTGTGACGGTCAAGTGGTTGAAACATTGCCCGCGCCCATGCTCCAAGATCTGGACGCCTATCGGGTTGGTTGGGAGTTGGTTGATCTGAAACGCTATAGCTATTACGGTGGCAAGCCGGCTGTCGTCATGCAATTTTCTCGAGGGTGTCCACACCTGTGTAATTATTGCGGCCAACGAGGTTTCTGGGCGCGTTGGCGGCACCGCAACCCCCAGAAATTTGCAAAGGAGATCGCTTGGCTCCATCACACGTATGGGGTGGAGTTGTTCAACTTAGCTGATGAAAACCCAACTGTGAATAAGGCGATCTGGCGTGAGCTATGCGAGGCCATCATCGCTGAAAATATACCGATTACGATTATTGGCTCGACTCGTGCAGATGATATCGTTCGCGATGCAGATATTTTGCATTTGTACCGTCAGGCAGGGGTTGAACGGTTTTTGTTGGGAATGGAAAATACGAACGAAGCCACGCTCAAGACAATTCGTAAGGGGAGTGCCACAAATACAGATCGCGAGGCCATTCGGCTGCTGCGGCAGCATGGAATTCTCTCCCTAGCCACTTGGGTCACAGATTTTGAGGCGGTGACTGACCGTGACTTTCTGCGTGCTTTGCGACAGTTGCTTTGGTACGACCCAGATCAGATTATGTCGCTGTATGTTACTCCCCACCGTTGGACGGGGTATTACCGCATTGCCTCTGAACGACGGGTAATCCAACTCGATCAGCAGAAGTGGGACTATAAACACCAAGTGCTGGAAACGCTTCATATGGCCCCGTGGCGTATTTTCTTGTGGGTGAAGTTCATGGAAGTAGTGTTGCAGGCTCGATCCAAAGCGATTTGGCGCGCATTTTTGCAGCCTGATCGGGCGGCTCGACACGGTCAGCGTTGGTTTACCCGCATGGGGCGGCGCGTTTTTGTCCATGAGTTTTGGCATTTCTTCTTCCGCGATCGCCGGGTCAGCAACGGCCCCACCCTTGAGCAATTTTGGGGCGCACCCCAAGATCACCAGGAGATTCCGTTACGCCTGCTTCGGCAGTCTCAAAGACCTGAAAAGTCTGTCGCTTCGAAGGGATAGCATCAGGGTTTTTGTCAAATTGCTAAAAGCTCTAAGAAAAAAGAAAGCGACCGCCAACATTTGCCTTGCTACTCTAAGGAATCAAACAATTTGTCTTCTAATTGCAGATGAATTTGCTGGAATTCTTCAGGGGTCAACAACTCAGTGCGCCCATCTTGATTTTGTTGAGCAAAAAACAACAGTGGTTCTAGGGGAGTGCAGATAGTATATTCCTTATTTTCGTGGAAAAAGGTGGCTAGGATTTGAAACTCTTCAGCTTCCAGATCGGGGACTTCGTCGTCACCCAACTCCAAAGTAAAGCAGTTATCCTCATTAGCTTCGGGCACTTCTCCAGTTGCCGTTAGGGTGAGGGCAGACTGTAACAGGAACAAATTTTGCTCAGAAAGCACGGCTTTGGCAGAGGGTAGCAGCGCTTCAATATCGGTTTCTTCAATGTCCATTAACACTTCATCATCGGAGGTGTCGTCAGCCTGCCACATGAAAATCTCGATAGGCGTATCCAGGGGCATCAAGATGAGGTAGCGTGTGTCTTCCAAGTCAATGGTTTGCTCAACTGAGCAAGGCAACGATCGGCCTGATTCATCCACTAAAACAATTCCGGGTTCGTCCATCTCACTCGCAATGGGGGTCATGCTAGGGGCTAACCAATCAGGCAAAGCAAAGTCTTCAAAGCCCGTATTGCCCAAAACATATCGAGTCCTCTATCTTGCCCTGCGACTATCTAACCACTGCTGCAAAATAATTGCGGCGGCTTTGCGGTCAATCATCGCTTTGTTACGAGATGGAGAGCGATTTTCTGCAATCATCATTTGCTCAGCCTGGAAGGATGTCAGCCGTTCGTCTGTGTATTCTACAGGGAGCTGTAATGCCTTAGAAAGGCGGTGAGCTAGCTTTTGGACTTGTTTTGCCTGAAAGCCAAGCTTACCATCCATTGAGTAGGGTAAGCCAACCACCAGAATCTCAACCGTCCGGTCTGCAACGATTTCTTTGAGATCGACGACTAATCCATCAAAGGAACGCCATTCTAATGTGGTTAGACCAGATGCAATCAAACCTGTGCGGTCACACCCTGCGACGCCGATTCGTTTGCGACCAATATCTAGGCCAAGGGCTGAAACCACAGCAGAGACTAATCCAGATGCTAATTGAGTGGTGGGTCAACAGGGTTGCGATCGCCCACTTCCTGACTTTCTAAACCTGCTGCAACGTCAGGATTAGCCTTGAGTCGTCGCTGTTTTCTCGGCGCTGACGGGCTATGGGCTCCTTTTGCGGAACTCCCGTTAGATGCTGGCAGCGAACCTTGATCAGCGAGCCAAGACAGTCGACTCGGGATGGGCTTGCCCGCTGGCTGTAATCCTTGTAAGACATCTGAAAGCTGTAGCCCTTCCAAGGACATAGGCCGCGACTCTCGCAGCTTGTGCCAAACCGAACGAGACATCATCAAGCTATGGGCCACCTGCGTAGCACCCACCCGAGATAAATATTCTTCACGCTCGGTTTGATAATCATGGGACGCCAAACTCAAAGACTGATCGGGGAAAGACTGTAACACTCTAGCCATCTGAGCAATCAGCTCAGGATATAGCCAAGTGTAGGCCGGGTGAACAGTGAGTTGAGCGGTATGGGGTGCAGTGCCCTTACGATTAATCGTCAGGCGAAAATGCCCAATAGCGGCTTTGCGCTGGGGTTCAAACACATAGGCGCTGATGGTCTCTGTATGGTGTGCCCAGTGGTTAAACCCATGGGTAATGGTTTGCATGGGGTTGACCTTAAAATCTTGAATTTGGTGGTCAAACACCTGGCGCACTAAGGGTGGCATCGAGGCTGTATCAAGCTGATAAAGCAGTTGGGCATCAGCGTTACTAACTGGCAGCAGGTTGGGCAGATCGGGTTCGCGAGCTGCTAGGGAGGCCAGTAATTCGGCTTCCATCGACCAGTATGCTACCTGGGCCAAGGGCTGAAACCCATTCTGGCGATACAGTGCTAGGGCTGATTTATGATTAACGTCGACTTCAATTAACCAGGTTCGAGCTTCCCAAATTTTTTCAAAGCAGTAGCGTAGTAGTTGGGATCCAACGTCATTTAAGAGGTTTGCTCCCAATTCTGGGGGCAAAGCAGAATTTATGGCAACGTGTTCCACTTGCCAAGTGCTTTTGGTTCGATTAAAAGGAGAGACGTGGATCACGCCGCAAAGCTGCCCTGACTTTTCGGCGACATAAGCCGTCATCAAACGCTGGAGTGGATTGGGGAAGAGACTCAGTAGCTTCAGGGGCCCATACCAGCGCTTGACCTGATCTAAACGCCGTATCGACCGTTGAGGCTCGGCAATTTTGCCCGATTCGATACCACCATCACAGTGCTCAAGGGTATCTAAATCGCGGTATTGAATCGGACGAATGATAATTTCCGAGGACGCCGATGGCGTGACGTTAGACATGCGAAAAGCGATTAGCAATTACTTGTAAGTGGCAGTACCCTCGGGCATACCCTGGATAATCAGCAGCATACCTTCAAATTACGGATGGGGCATTGTTGATTACATTGTTTCTATGATAGCGGTTCGTCATCCCGGTGGGCGATTCAAGCAATCATGACAAGGGCGTCCCTGGATATCTGTAAAACGTGTTTACAAAACTTATAAACTAGGGCAGGATTTTAATCGTGGCGTTCTCAAAGGATGCCGGTTTACAAGTGCCTTACTTATAGGGCTTCTTCAAGAGGGAATTTGTCATGTCGAGACTGGCCGCGATTGAACGATATTGCCTCATTGGTCATGGTGTGTCCATGGCCTTTGGGCTAGCTGGGCTGCTGTGGGTCATGCCCAACCCCGAATTTTTGCAGCATATACCGGCGGGGCCAACTTTGTTCACCTGGAGTATGGCCGGGGGAGGCGTGATATACATAGCCCTCGGTGCGATCGCGGTGGCGCTCTATGCTTATCGCACTTTGGGTTTGAAGTCCCTGTTAGCGTTTATGGTGCCTGCGATTGCGGTTTCCCTGGCAAGTGAACTGTTGGGCACTAGCACTGGCTTTCCCTTTGGGGATTACAGCTATCTGAATGGTCTGGGCTATAAAATTTCAGGCTTGGTGCCTTTTACCATTCCCCTATCCTGGTTTTACTTGGGGTTGTCAGCCTATTTACTGGCCCGGACTGGGTTGCTAACCCAACAGCGCCAGCGCCAAGGGGCTGGGCTACCTGCTTGGGTTTGGCAGTTGAGCTGTTTAATCTTGGGTGCTGGATTGTTGACGGCTTGGGACTTTGTATTGGATCCAGCAATGAGCCAAACGGCAATGCCGTTTTGGTTTTGGCACCAGCCGGGCGATTTCTTTGGCATGCCTTACCAAAATTTTGCGGGATGGTTGGGAACCGGAATGGTCTTTATGGCGATCGCAGCATTTCTCTGGCGCAAAGATGATCGTACAGTCACCCTCAGTCGGTCTCAAGTTATCGTTCCGCTGGTGGTTTATTTGCTGAACTTTGGATTTGCTACAGCTATGAGCTTGGCCAGTGGAATTTTTGTGCCGGTGCTCTTAGGCCTGCTGGTAGGTGCAGTCCCTGCACTCGTCTGTTGGTGGTGGGCTGATGCCTCAGATATGGTTACGGTTCCCTCATCAGTTGATGCGGCTGAGTTTGAACCGACACCCTCTGCAATTGCAGGAGCGATGACTAAGTGATTGTCCCGTTCTGCTGGATTGGTCTGGCAGCACTAGATGCAGGTCAAGGCGTAGAGGCCAGTGGCTTGGCGTTACTTCTCTTGCTCTATCAGTTACCAGCGGTCTTCCTGCTCTTGTCTCGACTCATGCAGGGCCCAGTTCGCCGCCCGCCACTGTTAACACTACCTCCAACGCTAGATCTGATTGGCAGCGTTTCGGTCGTCGTACCCACCCTAAATGAAGCCCACCGTATTGCGCCTTGTTTGGCTGGGTTAGGGCGTCAAGGCTATGAGGTGCGTGAAATTTTAGTGGTAGACAGCCGCTCTACAGATGGAACCGTTGACCGAGTTAAAGCTGCTGCTATGCGTGACCCCCGGTTTCGCCTGATTACGGATGATCCGTTACCCAAAGGGTGGGTCGGGCGGCCTTGGGCGTTGCATACAGGTTTTTTGCACAGTTCAAGCCGTAGCCTTTGGGTATTGGGGATTGATGCTGATACCCAACCTCAACCGGGCCTGATTAGTAGCTTGGTACAGGCAGCTGAAGCTGCGGATTATGACTTAGTCTCCTTATCTCCCCGTTTCGTTCTCAAACAGTTCGGAGAATTATGGTTGCAACCCGCCTTGCTGATGACGCTGGTTTATCGCTTTGGCCCAGCGGGTAATCAGGGGGGGATGATCGAACGGGTGATGGCCAATGGTCAATGCTTTTTGTGTCGCCGCACTCTGCTGGAAACCTTAGATGGCTACACCACTGCCCGGTCTTCCTTTTGTGATGATGTGACCCTGGCTCGCAATGCTGCTCAGTTGGGGGCTAAGGTTGGTTTTTGGGACGGATCTAAGCTGCTCAAGGTCCGGATGTATGAAGGGGCCATAGAAACCTGGCGGGAATGGGGGCGATCGCTGGATTTGAAAGATGCGGCCTCTTTTCAACAAACTTGGGGAGATATCTGGTTTCTCTCGGCGATTCAGGCTTTGCCCTGGTTGACCCTACCGCTGCTGCTTTGGGGCTGGACCCTAGGACAACCCCACTGGCCTGTGACGGTAGCCTTAGGGCTTAATGGGGCCTTAATTGCAGTGCGGGTTGCTTTACAGGGTGCGATTGCACCGTCCTATGATTTGGCTCAGGCAGATGGACAACAATGGGCCTTCTGGCTCTCGCCCCTGGCCGATCCGTTAGCAACACTACGGATTATGATCTCTGCCCTCAAAACCCCAACTCAGTGGCGTGGACGCCATTACGAAAGAGAAATAGGGGATTAGCAAGCAAAAAAAATGCCCAGACTAATCGCCTGAGCAAGGAGTTGAAATCATAAAACGCAACTTAACAGTATCAGGTGTCAGCCTATCGTGGGGGTAACATAGGCAACATAAAGTATGCTGTATACGCTTCAGACTGGGTGAGACATCTAACTCTGGGCTAACATAGCCGTAGCCACAAAGCTTTGTGCGCTACGGCGAGCCAGATTGCTTGTGTGTTGAGCATCCCAGCGATACTAGGTGCATTAAGCAATCTGGCCAGCGCTATAATTCTGGGCTAATTGTCTTGGGGCGCTTCACCACCACTATCCGGTGGATTCGGATTAGCGTCTGGATTATCTGAGCCAGTCTCCGGAGAGAATAAATCGTCATTGCTGGGTAGCGGAGCGGTTGGAGCAGGATTCGTCTCCCCTGGAAACGGTGATGGTGAACCGTTGAGCAAATCGTTGAGGTCGTTATTGAGGTCATCAAGGTTTTGTTGATCATTGCCATCGGGTTGCTGCAGCTGATCGAGCCCTGCGGGTAGGGTGGCTAAGGCTACGCGATCGCCGCCGACTGAACGCAGCAAATCTAAGACCTGAATCACATCGGCATAGCGAGCATCTCGAGCGGCATTGAGCACAATCAAGCCATTGGGGGAGGTTTGCTGATGCTGAATCAACACATCAAACAGCAAATTCAAGCTAACCGGTTGCTGATCGATATAGACTTGCCCTCGGTCATCCAAGCTGACATAGAGCTTTTCGCTACCTGTTTCAGTTAACCCCTGTCCAGGAATGGGGGCGCCTGTACTTGCTGACGGCAAATCTAAACTGATCGCCTGTTGCCGGGTGAGCCCAACCGCTGCCAGAATAAAAAAGGTCAAAATGCAGAAGATGACATCGATCAGCGGCAAAATCTCAATCCGAATATCTTCATTGCCCGAGTCAAGATCTAGTTTCATGGCGGCGGTAATTCCTTACGCTAAAAATCTACTGGGGGCGGGGTTGGTGGGGGATCAGCCTTGCCCTTTTCAGTCTTGGGTTCAGCCTTTGCTCCAGGCTTTGGTTCAGGTTTTGCCTTACTAGTTTTATTGGTTGCTCGGGGTTGGGGCAAGTGTTTCTCCAGGGAGCTCTCGACCTTCAGCAAGGGGGTTGGCTTGCCACCACTGGCTGCCCATGCCTGTCGATAGAGCAGCTCCAGTTCACTCCCCGATTGCCGGAGTACCTTAGCTTGGCCAAACACAAAGCCTTGGAATAGACGATAAAAGGCTAAGCTGACGATGGCAATTACCAAGCCAGTCGCTGTACTAATCAGGGCTTGACCAATACCTAGAGCGGTTTCGGCTGTGGCATCCCCACCCAAATCACTAAGTCGGATAGAACCCAGGGCGTTAATCAGACCGACTACAGTACCCAGTAGGCCTAGTAGGGGTGAGAGTGCAATCACCGCTTCTAAGACTTTATCGCCCCGACGCATGGTCGCCAGCTCTTCGTTAGCTGCGGTTTCTAGGGCCAGCCGAAAAACTTCGGGGTCAGGATTGCTAAGCTGGAGCGCGGCATAGAGAAAGCGCCCCATGGGTAACCGATTGGCTCGTTGGGCAATCTCAGTAGCGGCAGCCCATTCCCGCCGAGCGGCCTCGAGTACACGCCCCGACACCTCCCGTTCTCGGGTTAAAATTTTTGACCAAAACCAGACCCGTTCAATTACGGTACCCAAGGTCAAAATTGACAAGAACAGCAGCGGCCACATAGCAATGCCGCCTTGGGCAAAAATCTCAGCGATATTCACAGCTGCCTCCTAACACCGTTAAGCCCTGAATACTCCATTCATCCTCCTGATCTTGCTTAAGCCGATCTGACTTAGGTCAATCCTGCTCTAGGATAGACGTTGGCGGGTTGCAGCCTGTTACTCTGAGCCCACCGCTAAGCTTAGAGATTCCGATTGCTCAGTCTACACCTTCAACGGTGTCTCGGCCAGTTGCTAGAGTAAGAATTTCCTGGGCGGCGCGATCGCAGGCGCCAGGATCTCCCAAGCTGCAGCGCATGGCTTGATAGTCGTCTAACATTTGCCGCCGTTTTTCGGGGTCGAGCAACAGTCCCAGACTTGTTTGGGCGATCGCGTCGGGGGTAGCCTGCCACTGTACAAACTCAGGGACAATCGGCCGCATTTCCGTCAGGTTAACTGGAGAGATGAAGGGAGCTGAGAACTTGAGAATGTGTTTGGCTATCCAAGCCGTTACTGGGTTAAGCCGATACATCACCACTTGGGGGACATTCATCAGCGCCGTTTCTAGATTAACCGTGCCCGATTTAGCGATGGCCAGATCTGCCGCTGCGATCGCGTCTGTGGACTTGCCATCAACCAAAGTGGCTTGTAAACCATAGCGATCGATTGCCTGCTGTAGGGCCGGTCTAAATTCATCTAAAGACACCGCCACTAAAAACTGCACCTGGGGCAAATGAGCCTGAATTTGCTGAGCCGCCTGAAACATGATCGGCATCAGGTACTTAATTTCTTGATGGCGAGAAGCGGGGAGTAGGGTCACCACAGAGGCATTTGGGGCTAATCCTAGACGTTGCCGTGCGACTTGCTGATCGGGCGGTTCAGGGATTCGATCAACTAAAGGATGACCAACCCAGCGCACCTGCGCCCCTTTTTTCTCGTAATAGGTTGCTTCTGCCGGGAAAATCGCCAACAGTCGGTTGCAAACCCCCACAATTTGCTGCGTTTCACTTTCAAATGCCGACCAAACCCACTGCTGTGGTGCAATGTAGTAAACGATGGGTACCGTTGGATGAGCCTTTTGTATGGTTTGACCCAAGGATAAATTTGGCCCCATATAGTCAATCAAAACAACCCCATCCAGGGAGGCTTGATTGAACAACCGCTTTAAACGCCCCTGTAGTTTTAGGGTGGGGAGTACGAAGGGAAGCTGCTCTAAAATGCCCACTGCACCAATGTTTGCAGTATTGCCCACTAGGGTCGCGCCTGCTGCTGCCATGCGATCGCCGCCGAGGGCTAATATTTCTAAGGTCAAGTTTTGGGCTGCAGCTTGCACTTGTAGGGCCTTAATTAGCAGGGCACCCTGTAAATCCCCTGATACTTCCCCCGTGCTGATTAAAATCCGTACCGGCTGCTGCTCTGCTGCCTCAGCAGCCTTTTCTCGTGCCTCCGTGAGCAAATCGACCCCAAGTTCTGCTGGACTCATCGCTGTCCCCCCGCCTTAGAGCCAGGGATAGCGCCGCGACGATTGCCCTGGTTAGACTCTCGCAAAAATGTTCGTAAGTGATGAACATGGCTATTGTCGCTAAAGTCTGCTTCCAGCTTTGTCAGGGCTTCTTCGAACGTCAGCCCACTGCGATAGAGAATTCGATAGGCCTGCTTCAATTCTTTATAGGATCGACCATTATCTTCATCAACGACCCCGGCTCGCTGTAATCCGACTTGGTTAAGGCGACGAACCCGACTCGGGTTGCCTTCTACGATCATGTAAGGGGGCACATCCCGATCCACACGGGTCATGCCTGCGACCATGGCGTATCGCCCAATGTGAACAAACTGGTGCACCCCCACAATGCCGGCCAACCGGGCATAGGACTCGACATGGATATGTCCGGCCAAGGCGACCGAGTTGGCAATAATGACATGATCACGAATCACACAGTTATGGGCCACATGGGAGTAGGCCATGAACAGGTTGCCATTGCCAATGGTGGTCACTTCTCCGGCCAGGGTTGGGCGATTAATCGTGACATATTCTCGAATCAGATTGTCATTGCCAATTTTGACAGGACTCGTCGATCCGTCGTACTTCAAATCTTGGGGTTCCAATCCAATGGCAGCCCCTGGAAAGATTTTGTTGCGTTCACCAATATTGGTGTAGCCGTCAATCACCACATGGGCACCCACCACTGTGCCTGCGCCTAAAGTCACTTGTTCACCAATGACTGCATAGGGGCCAACCGTAGCACTAGGATGTAG
Source organism: Cyanobacteria bacterium P01_A01_bin.123 (assembly GCA_039815185.1). Lineage (GTDB taxonomy): Bacteria > Cyanobacteriota > Cyanobacteriia > Phormidesmidales > Phormidesmidaceae > JBCBZT01. The sequence goes on from JBCBZT010000004.1 coordinate 115,160, forward strand.
AGTCGCGCCGGAGTGAATCACGGCAGTAGGATGAATCAGCGTAGTCAAGGCAGATCTCCGGAAGTCAGCTTAAGGGGATGCACAGCCAAAGCAGTAGTCAATTAGTCGACAACGGAGAACATGAGTTCCCCTTCACAGGCTAACCCACCATTGACTTCAGCGATGGCTCGCATTTTGCCAAACCGCTTACGCTTTAGCGCCAAGAGCTCCACCGTCATCACCAGCTGATCACCAGGTACTACCGGACGGCGAAACCGGACTTTGTCAATACCAGCAAATAGACAAAGCCCATTTACGCCTGGAAGTTGGGTCAGCACAATACCACCCACCTGGGCCATGGCTTCAACAATTAAAACCCCAGGCATAATTGGGCGGCCGGGAAAATGCCCTTGGAAGTGAGGCTCGTTGAAGGTGACATTTTTAATACCGACGGCTTTTTCCCCAGGGACAAAGTCAATGATTCGATCTACTAGTGCAAAAGGATAGCGATGGGGCAGGAGTGCCTGAATCTCCTCTAAGGTAAAGGTTGTTTGCACCACAGGGGGCGTGGCAGGTTCAGTGTGAGCCTGAGCCGTATTTTCTGGAGAATTGGTATTAGCTAATGTAGACATAAACCTTGTTCAATCAAGCAGGACAAAACGGGAACACCCCCATGGATAACCCTAGTCTTAAGCCCGAACCCATTATGGTTTGAGTGCACAATCACTGGGGTTCAGCCAGAACAGGATTCAACCTATAAGATTCTCCCATTTGGTTGCCCTCCTAGCTAGTCAAAGCTTGGGATTGGCATTTATCAAAGGGGCAAAAGCCAGAATGCAGAATCAGCCGTAAACAGGATTTAAGCTCAAAGAACTTAGGTGACTTTTCCTTGACTCCTGACTTCTGAATGCTCGATTTTCAAGGCTAAAGAACATGCTGGGGCGTAGTCTCAATCGCGACACTCAATTGCTTAGCGAACTGAGCATGGAGTTGGTGACTGGCTTTATAGGCAACGATATGCATTGGGGGCAATGGGCCAACTAGGCTGAGATCGCCCACTAAATCGAGCAATTTATGCCGGGCAGGTTCGTTATCAAACCGCAGGGGGGGGTTGATCCAACCCGTTTCACTGCAAACTAGCGCGTTGTCTAAGCTGCCGCCTTTAATCAACCCTTGTTGGCGCAGAGCTTCAATCTGGTGGGCCAGGCCAAAGGTGCGGGCTGGGGCGATCGCGTCGGCAAAGCTTTCTGCTGACATCGGTGACCAACTATGCCACTGGTTACCAATGGCAGCCAAGTCGAAATCAATCCCGTAGGTCAATCGCAACTGAGGCGAGGGTACAGCGCTGACGAAGGCATCCCCTTGTTGCAACGTTATGGGTTCTGATAATTGAACCGTATGGCGTTGAGCAGATTGGGGCGTAACGCCAACGGCGGCGATCGCATTCACCCATTCCAACGCTGAGCCATCTAGTAGTGGTAGCTCTGGGCCATCCACTTCAATTCGGACATTATCAATGCCTAGCCCCCAAAGGGTAGCCAGCAAATGCTCAACGGTGCGCACTGTGGCCTCACCCTGGCGCAGTTCAGTAGACAAGATAGTTTGGTGAACTGTAGAGAGCTGGGCTGAGATTTCTGGCTGTCCGGGTAAATCTACCCGGACAAAGACGCGACCCTGATCGGCATCGGCAGGCAAGATGCGAACCTGGATATGATGCCCTGAGTGCAACCCTATGCCAGTGCACTCAATGGTCGTGGCCACAGTATGTTGTTCCGTAACCATCACCCCAGGTTTAAGCGGATTGGTCAAAAACGTAGAACTAGCGATTGATTCGGGCATTAGAACCGCTCCCCAATACCAAAGTGGATACGTCCTTCACCATTATCGTTAAAACCGTAATCAACCCGTAGCGGTCCAAGTGGCGTCTGCACCCGAACCCCGGCACCGTAGCCAAATCCACTGCCCTGTTTACCTCGAACTGGGCCTGGGCTGCCGAGCACTGCAAATCCGCTACCTAAATCAGTGGCTGCATCAACAAAAAATGCCCCGCCAATGAAAGAGAAGATGGGGAAGCGATATTCTGCTGAAGCCTGTAAGTAGCTACGACCGCTAGCAAGTCCGCCTTCACTGAAACCGCGAACGGAGTTAGTACCGCCTAGGGCAAAGGCTTCATAGGGGGGTAAATCGCCTAGCACCGTCCCTCCCTGAACGTTAAACGCAAACGCCTGCGGCCCATCCGTAAAGTTGATTAAACTGACCGGGATGTAATAGCTGTAGCTGGCCTGCACGCGATTGAGGAAAATATTGCCCAGACCAAGGGGAATAGATTGCTCTGTACTGACTCGCAAAATTGATCCTTGGGTAGGATTAAGCGAATTGTTGCGTAAGTCTCGCACTAAGCCCAATCGGACTGTCCACAGGTCATCCTGACCAATACCACTCAGGCTTAAAGGGTTCCCTAGTTCATCTGCGGTTGCAATTGACCCCCCTGCGAACCGGGTCGAAACTCGCTGTACTTGCGTGCCCAGAGAACCTGACCAGCCCCCCCCAAGCGGACGACCAAAGGTTACCCCGGCCCCAAAACGGTTCACCCGAACTTCGTCACCATTGACTAAGTCAACGTCAATTGGGCCATTATCAAACACTAGGGAAATGGAGCGCCGAGAAAAAGCATTAACCGTGTATGAGGTGCGGTTCGGGTCGCCTGCAATCCAGGGGTCGGTAAAACTAACGTCAAATAAAAGGTCACGGAAACTGAGCTGGGTTTCTGCCGAGAACTTTTGATTATTACCCCCAAAGTTGTCTTGACGGTAACTGACGGTACCAAACAGATCGCCTGTAAAGTTAAAACCCAACCCGGCAGCCACTGACCCCGTGCTACGCTCAATCACGTTGACCACTACATTGACCCTGCGGTTGTCTACCCGTTCTAGGGACAAACGGACATCGTCAAAAATGCCCAAACCAAAGACGCGCTCTAGGTCTTGCTGAATATCCGATTCGTTGAACACATCCCCCGGCTGGGATTCAAATTCGCGGGTAACGATAAAGTCGCGGGTGACCCCCTGTACCGGATTCCCCTCATCGTCGGTCGGCGAACCCTCTGAGTTGAGGAACCGTACATCAATGTTGTCGATAACGCCCTCCGCCACAATCAGCGTTACCGTGCCATCGGCAGCAACACGGGGGGCAGCAGTCACTTCAGCCAAGACATAGCCATTATCTTGATACCACTGGTTGAGAGCTAGGATGCCGTTTTGGAAATCAATCAGATTAATGATCCGTCCGTATTGATCTGCGAAAATCTCATCCACAACCTCTGGGGGCAAGACCTCGGTGTTTGTCACCTCTACCGTACGCAAAATGGGGTTAGGCTGTACTACAAATGTGACCCGTACCCCCAAAGGCGTGTCTTCTGGAACGGCTTGAACATTGGCAAAGAAGCCAGTCTCAAAGATGCTGTTGATATCTTGTTGGAGCTGCGATCGCGTGGTGTCACGTCCTGGTCGGGTACTAATCGCGTCGTAAACCTCGTCTTCGAGTTCCGGGGGCAGGGTTGTTTCATCGACGCCGATAACTTCAACTTCTGCAACGAGCACGCGGGGCTCTTCTTCTGCCTCCTGCTGGGAGTCCTCAAGGGGATCGGGACTGGGCTGAGCGTCTTCCCCATCCTCTGTGTCTTCGCCCTCCATTTCAGTTGGAGTCTCTATTTCATCACTGGCGTCAGTGTCTTCAGGTGCTTCGATGTCTTCAGGTGCTTCAGCGTCTCCGGGCGTTTCGGGATCTTCAGCGTCTTCGGGTGCCGTCGGTGGGAAGGCATCTTCGGGGACTTGACTCACCTGGGTTGCTGTGTCGTCTGGAGTCGCTAGATCTTCTAGAGACATCGGTTCGCCTAGGGCATCAGCAGCGAGTTCACCCGGATTGTCTGATCGGGTGTTGCCTATTGTTCTCTGGGTTGGCATCGCAACAGGGGCTGATACTGCCTCAGAAATCACAACCGCTGGAGTCAACAGATGATGAAGATCGGGCTGAACAGAGGCTGGTGCGGCCGCATCATGATCAGCAGCAGCCGGAGCGGATGCAGGCTCAACTGCAGAGACCGCAGTCGCAGCGGAAGATTCACTAAGGGTTTGCCCCTGGGCGCGATCGCAGAAGCCCCACGCCGCAGAAATCGTCATTAAAGCCAAAAAAGCTGGAGATAGGCGCATTACTAGTTACTCGTTCAGACATCCACACACCACAACAAGCGACCCCACTCCTTAAATCTGAAAACGTTAATCGGTTAAGTTAACGCATTCTTACTAACTTAAAAGTGAGATAACTCAATTGAAACGATGAAACATTTCGCATCAAACGGGAAGATCTTACCGCATGAACAGAACCTACAGTTTACTGGCCTGTGCCAGAACCCTATCTAGCACTGCTTGGTAAGCGGCTTCAACGCCGCCAAGATCTTGACGGAATCTATCTTTATCCATAACCCGTTGACGTTCATCTGCTTCTGCTTGGTTCCATAGACGACAAGTGTCGGGGCTGATTTCGTCGGCCAAAAGCATTGCGCCTGAGGCATCTAGGCCGAACTCTAATTTAAAGTCGACCAGAGTAATATCGCACTGATCAAAAAAGGCCAATAGGTGAGTATTAATTTGCAATGCTAGGGATTCTAGTTGGCTGACCTGATCTGTTGTGGCTAGGGCCATGACCCGTAAGCGATCGCGCGTCAGCAGCGGATCACCTAGATCATCATTTTTGTAGTAAAACTCCACCAATGGCGGCGTCAATACCGTGCCCAAGGCCAAACCTGTTTGGCGACACAAGCTCCCGGCTGCCAAATTGCGCACCACCACTTCTAAGGGAATGATGTTGACGGCTTTAACCTGCATCTCGCGAGCGCTTGGGGTCGAGAGCCAATGGGTAGCAATGCCTTTGCGCTCCAATAATTGAAATAAATGGGTTGAGATGGCGCAGTTCATCTGTCCCTTGCCCTGGATACGGCCTCGCTTTTGTGCATTAAAGGCCGTGGCGTCGTCCTTGAAATAGGTCAGCAGTATGTTGGGGTCTTCGGTAGCATAGACAATTTTTGCCTTGCCTTCGTAGAGTTTTGGGGCCGTAGACATGATTAAAAATTAACTTTGGGAAAGCGCTAGGGAACCCCATTATCCTACGCTTTCCCTATCAATCCTCAAATTCTTCGGTCGTTACTACGTCTTCAGCTGCCTTCGTGATATCAGGTTTTAGGTTTTGGCGAACCTGCTCCTCAACGGTCTGAGCAACCTCTGGATTATCTTGCAGATACTGAATGGTGTTGTCGCGGCCTTGCCCCACATTGCTGCCGTTATAGCTATACCAAGCACCCTTACGGGTAACGATGCCCTGCTCTTCAGCCATGTCGAGTAAGCAACCGATGGTGGAGATGCCTTGACCAAAGAGGATATCAAACTCGGCAATGCGAAAGGGGGGTGCCACTTTATTTTTTGCCACTTTCACCTTGGCCCGAATACCGTATTGATCATTCCCTTTTTTCAGCGTTTGAATCCGACGAATGTCAAGGCGAACTGAAGCATAAAACTTGAGGGCATTGCCCCCAGTGGTGGTTTCGGGGTTGCCATACATCACGCCAATTTTTTGCCGCAGTTGGTTGAGAAACACCACCGTACATTGGGATTTGCCGATATTCCCGGTGATCTTTCGCAGGGCTTGGCTCATCAGTCGCGCCTGCAAGCCCACATGGGCATCCCCCATTTCTCCTTCGATCTCAGCACGGGGAGTGAGGGCGGCTACAGAGTCGATCACGATAATGTCGATGGCAGAAGATCGAACCAGCTGATCCACAATTTCTAGCCCCATTTCCCCAGTATCAGGCTGGGAGACTAGCAAATTGTCGATATCAACCCCCAACGCCTCGGCATACACTGGGTCGAGGGCATGCTCTGCATCCACAAACGCGGCTACCCCACCTGCCTTTTGCACCTCCGCTACGGCATGCAGGGCAACGGTAGTTTTACCCGAACTCTCTGGCCCATAAATTTCAATCACCCGACCTTTAGGCAAGCCACCGCCTAAGGCAACATCCAGCGTGAGTGCCCCAGTCGGAATTGTGGCCACCTGCATCCGCCCCGCCTCACCCAAGCGCATGATGGAGCCTTTGCCAAAGTTGCGCTCGATTTGATTGAGCACCATCCCTAGCGCTTTTTGCTTTTCGGAGGATTCGTTTTTGGATGCCATGGTTATTTGGGTCTATGTAGGGTACTCAACGTGAACCTAGCGTAGGGTAACACTAGATCTAGGGAAAGAGTGCAGATCTATACTATAGTACTCTTGAACTAAATTGAATGCAAATAACTTTGATCAATTGATGGGGCTAGACATTTTGCACTGGGTCGAAGTCTACACCCCTACGATATTCTTCCCTCAACGCTTCGCAAATTCCAATGCTCGTCTCTATTGGCTCACAATCCCCGACCATTGCACCTTCTTCTCCTGGGTGCGGCGGTAGGAGAAGAAGCGACCGGGTTCTTGGTAGGTGCAGTGGGGCGCGATCGCGATCTGGGCATCTGCAAACCCAAGCTGCTTCAGTTGAAGGACATTAATGCGGCGGACATCCAGACGGGCACGACCAGGCTGGGAGTCATTCAAAACTGGCGGATTGTCGAAGCTACGCAAGTGTTGGAGCAGGTCGTCTGGATGGGGGAATTGCCCAGTAGCAACAACAGTCTGGCCGACCTCAGCCGCAACGTGGGTAGAGACTTGGTAAACTTCTCCTGCGATCGCAGGCCCAATTGCCACTCGTAAATCTTCAACCTGGTTACCCTGCTTTAACAGACGCTGTACCGCAACCGGGACGATTTTGAGAGCTGTGCCGCGCCAACCGGCATGAATGGCCGCAACCTGTCGGGTTTGACAGTTGGCGATCAGTACCGGGTTGCAATCTGCAGAGCAAACCCAAGCTGATTGTCTAGGGGCATCGGTCACAATACCGTCGGCTGGCGGGCGTTGTGGCAAACTTTCTGGGGGGCTTTCGAGTTGTGAATTCGGGGGTTGGGTAGCCACCGCAATCGTAGCTGAAGCTTTCTCAAGCATCTGCGGTATTTCGGCAGGGGTAAGCACTGTATTGCCATGAACTTGCTTTACCCGATGGACGGTAGCATTGGGCTGAAGTGCATCAATCAGCGTCTCTGGTGTTTGGGGCCAAAATTGATGGGTAAAAAAGCCGTGGGGCCAATCCGCTAATAGGTCACAAGTGAGGAAGGGCGCACCGTCCCAAGACTGCCAGTGCCAAGTGTGCATGAGGTTAATCGTGCGAGCTGGATGAAATTTGCAAGTTACAACAAGTTGTCCTTTTACGTTAGACGATTTCTTGCAGAATTAAGGTATGGTACCAACCCTGCCACCCACATCATAGGCAATGGCCAAAGTTGGACTAAGATCTGGGATATCTCTTTCAGGTTGACTGCATGTCGTATTCACCATCATCGCATTGGCTTTTTTTCTGGGATTGATTTCACTGTCGATCCGTCACGGGGATTAAACGGAGCATGTGATTTCATTCTCACGGCCAGTAGTGAACAGTCTATTTTGACTGCCCCGGTGATGACCATCGTGGAAGCCAAAAACGAAAATCTCAAAAGTGGTCTGAGTCAATGTGTGGCGCAAATGGTAGCGGCTCAATGCTACAACGAGCGAGAGGGGACACCCCAATCTGCAATCTATGGTGCAGTTGCCACGGGAACCAACTGGAAGTTTTTGATCCTGAAGGATACGACCGTACAAGTTGACTTGAGTGAATACTACATTACCCAAATCGATCAAATCCTGGGCATTTTGGCTTCCCCCCTAACTCCCCAACCTGCCATCAGCGTTGCCTCTTGATTGTTGATGACTAGCTCCAGTCTTCACCCTTAGAGCGTGCGCCACGTCCTTTGTAAACTTCCGCTTTTTGATGAATCGCACGGGTTTTTTCAAACAGGATATCCTCTGTTAATTTCCAAAGCTTGAGGATCTTGTCCAAATCTGTCTGAATGTCATAGGCACCGGGAAACCCCTTGTAGCGGGTGCGGAGGCGAGCGAGTTCGGCCAAATGGTAGTCATCGGGTTCTGCTTGCAGAAGGGTTGCAACAACTTGGCGATCGCTGCGGTATTGGGGATGCTGCTGTTCTTTTGACTGTTCGCCCATGGTGTGACTGTTCTCAATCTAATAGTAGGAAGGGAAGATAGTGGCTCTATCAGTATGCGATAGATTATCGGAGAGGACGGTCAGGGATATTAGAGTAAATTTTTGAAATTTGTGTTGAGGAGATCGGGATTAATGGTCTGGAAATGGCTGGGGGGATTAGCGCTGCTGGGATTGCTCAGCCATGGCAGCATTGCTCAGGCAGAAATTTGTGAGGCGGATTTAGACGCGCGGGTGGAAGCCATCCTGGCTGAAGAGCCAGCCTTACAGCGATCGCGGTTGGGCATCCGAGTAGAAACATTGGGCGATCGCAGACTGGTTTATGGTCGCGATGATCAGCACTTTTTTGTGCCTGCATCGAATATGAAGCTGTTTACCACCGCTGCTGCCCTCCAGGCGTTGGGCCCCGACTTTCGTATGCGGACTGTGGTGCAAGGAACAACCAGCGAATTTGGCCTGACCACGTTGCGAGTTGTTGGACAAGGTGACCCCAGCTTTAACGATCGGCAACTGGCTGACTTAGCTGAACAGCTCAAACGTCAGGGGATTCAGCAGGTCAGTGAATTAATTGGCGATGATACCTACTTTTCGGGTTCGGCGGTCAATCAAAACTGGGAATGGGAAGACGTGCAGGCGGGCTACGGGGCTCCGGTCAACAGCCTGATTTTGAATCGCAATGAAATCGGCATGACCTTCTATCCCCAAGCGGCAGGACAACCCGTAAGGCTGGAATGGGATGATCCGGCGATCGCGGGGGATTGGCAAGTCGTCAATAATTCCACTACCCTGGCGTCGGGCGAACCGGGGTATGTCTATGTGGGCCGTGATTTGAGCCGACCCATTCTCTATGTACGGGGTAGTTTGGTCGCGGGTGGCAGCAGCGATACGGCGGCGATCGCGATTCCGGATCCGGCCAATTACTTTTTGCAGCGCTTTCAACTTGAATTGGCAGAAGTAGGCATTAGCGTCAATCGCACCAGTGTCAGTCCTCAACCCAACGTGTCACCTTTACCCGAACTGGCCGCTGTTGACTCACCAGCACTCGCCCAACTGATGGAGGCCATCAACCGCGACAGCGAAAATATCTACGCTGAAGCTGTGTTGAAAACGCTGGGTGTCCACCAGGCTCAAACCCGACCTAGGGAAGCCAGTCAATCGGGAACTGCGGCAGTAAAGCGTATCCTCCAAGACATGGGGGTAGATCCGGAAAGCTACGTACAAGTAGATGGTTCAGGGCTGTCGCGCCACAATTTGGCCACACCCACTGCGCTAGTTTCAGTGCTACAAGCGATGGATCAAACGCCAAACGCGGCTGTCTATCGCAATTCTCTTTCCCAAGCTGGGATTAACGGCACGCTGCGCAATAGCTTTCGTAACAGCGCGATCGTAGAACAGCTCTGGGGCAAAAGCGGCTGGCTCAGCCGCAATGCGGCCCTATCAGGCTACGTCAACCCGCCTAACTATCCGCCTTTAGTTTTTAGCATCTTGCTCAACAATGCCGATACCCGCAGCTCAGTCATCGGTCGGGCCATGGATGATGTGGTGCTTCTGCTAGCCGATTTACATGTTTGTGGAGACTAATACATCCCCCATTGTGCGGCTATTCGGGTGCTAGAGCATGTCGGGAAAAACCTCTGGTGAGAACATCCGCCAGAGCGCATTGTGATACGGTTCGTAGTACTTTGAATCTTCTGAGTTGGCGTAGGTTTCAAACTCTTTAGCCATGAGATTAATCATCTGTCGCACCAACTCCCAACCCACTTGAAGCGTCGGATAAAGCATGACGCATAAGGGAAATAGCTCTTGGGTAATCGGTGAAATATTTTTCTCCAGCACACAGGTCCACAAGTAGACTTGGAACATTTCGACATCTCGAAGGCTAGAAATACGAACGGTTTTGCTATCCAACCGACCAGTGTGGCAATGATAGTTGGTGTAAAGTCGGTTCACTCTATCGACAATGTTACGGGCGATTGTCGTGCTATGGGGTAAGAAACGCTGGACAACCCTTAACCGAGGACTGCCGTAGGCGTAATTGGCTGCTGCCTCATAGGCACGATGTAAGGGCATGTACAGATGATCATCAACGACCTTGAAATAATCCGTTAATGCGTCTTGCTCGGTACTGGGCGCCTTGGAGAGCATGATTTGCCCGCAATAGTGGAACTGCATGCTCACAAATCCAATGGTTTTCGGATCGACCGACGTGTAGCGCTTGCGGGCCTGACCAATATCAGCGGAAATCATCACCGAAAGGCGCTGAGGAGGAACGTTTTGGGCATAGGCCGTCAACGCCTTCTCGTAGATTTCGTGAACGTCTTTAGCAACTGCCCAAGGATCAATTAGGGAAGGATCAATCTGATGCCGCTGGACTTCGTAAGATAGCAGGGATTCTGTTTGGGTCCAGGCTTGAGCACTGGCAGATCTGAGGTCTGAGAGTAACCGAGATGACAGCTCAGAACGGGGTTGATTTGCTTCGGAGTTGCTGAGTAACTCGTCTTGCTTCTTAAGACTGGCAACGTATTTTTGAGCCCATAACTCTGAGAGATGGGCTGGATCGTTTTTTTGTAAATCCCCTGTGAGCTGAACTGCATTACTGTTATTCATCACAACATCCCTGAAAAGTTTGTGAAAACAAACAACGCCTGATATGAGCGCTATCTGAAATTAGTATTCTTATCCTTCCCACCTTATCTTAATAAACCGTAATCCAAATACAGTGGTTTTTCGGAAACGTCAGTGAAATTACAGGTAGGGTTTTTCCGTATACGGCGTGCAATCACACTGACCTTATGGCTCGGTTTAAGCTGGACGTGATGCAAATGAACGACTTATGGGGTTGCTGTCTGTCGCTGCTTCAACACTTCAATGATGTCTCCGTTGGCCTTGGGAAAGGGAAACTGGTCAATTTCATCCAGCGTTACCCAGCGGATTTCGTCGCACTCGATGGGTTGGGGGTCGCCGCTAATGTGCTGGCACAGGTGGACGTTGAGGGTGACTTTGAAGTGGGTATAGGCATGGTTGACCACGATTAGGCGATCGCCCACGGCAATCTCAATCCCCAATTCTTCTTTAATTTCTCGCTGAATGCAGGCTTCGATCGTTTCGCCCGGTTCTACCTTGCCCCCCGGAAATTCCCACAGGCCACCGAGTAAACCTTCTTGACGGCGGCGATCGATCAAAATTTGGCCGTCTTGGCCCTGAATCACGGCAACGCCAATTATTTTGTGGGGCAGTGGCCCTCGACTTTCAGACATGGGAAGTTCCGATTGCAAATTTTGAGCGTGGGCTTGGCAGTGGGGCCGCCACGGGCAGCGATCGCAGGCGGGATTTCGTCGAGTGCATACCGTTGCCCCTAAATCCATCAGCGCTTGGTTGAAGTCCCGAGCCTGTTTGGGATCTATCAGTTGTTCTGATAAAGCCCAAAGCTCAGGCAATGTCCGACTAGGGGGCTTAGGCAGGGCTGCCAGACGCGACAATACCCGCTTTACATTACCATCCAAGATGGGCAACGGTTGGTTAAATGCAGCACTGAGAATGCCGCCAGCGGTGGTGCGGCCAATGCCGGGGAGCGCGATCGCGGCTGCAAAAGTCTGGGGAAATTGGCCGTTATGTTCAGTCGCGATCGCTTGCGCGGCACGATGCAGGTTGCGGGCTCGGGCATAGTAGCCCAACCCTTCCCAAGCTTTGAGCACGGTCTGTTGATCGGCAGCGGCGAGCATCTCAACGGTTGGGAACGTGGCTAACCAGCGTTTGTAATAGGGGATGACCGTTTTTACCTGGGTTTGTTGCAACATGATCTCTGAGATCCAGATGGCGTAGGGATCACCACGACGCCGCCAGGGTAGATCACGTCCTACCTCGCTGTACCAAGCTAGTAGGGTTTGCCTCAAGGTTTGCACAATAAAACTCGGCAAGAGCAATACTCCAGCCGAGTCTGTGGATTTCAATTTATTCAAAGAATCACTCACACTGCGGAAAGGAAGCCCTACGCATTATCCTCTTGAGCATTGTCTAATGAGAAAATGTCCGTGTCAGCCAAACTTTGCTCAAAGGTCATGCGCTGCTCTGCACTACGCAAAAAGTAGCCACTCATCATGGCAGACGCCAGCAGCTTTCCTAAGCTCTCGCGATTAGTCGTCACCGTGACGTCGAAGTGTTGGGAGGGCAATCCACCGAGTAAGCCCACAACATTTTGCTCCATCATTTGCAGCACATCACGGGAGACAGGCCGAGACAAATGGGCCACGGTTTCAGGTTCCATTGATTGAACGTACTGCAGCAGTTCATTGCCTTGTCCTGCAGACGACCCAAAAAAGTCTGGGGTTTGACCGGGTGCACTGTTCACTTGGCTATACCTCGCTCGGGGAACAACAGATATGAAAGCGGTGCGGAAAAGTCTGATTAAGAAACTTTTCACGACTTGATGTTACTTTAACAACCCTAAGGGTTCCCTTGAGTGGGTAGAACCGAACTTGGTTATTGCAGGTTTACGCATTATTGCGAGTCTGGGAAGGCGGGTATCGGGTTTGTAGGGCCAATGAGTGACTTTAATCGTTGCGCTAATCTGAATTGATCAGCTTTCCATTACCAAGTGGGATCGACGTATAAATTAATGGTCATTTGCGATCGCCCCCCAGGCACCGCACTAATACAGGCGCAAATCGGGTCTTCCTCGTCGTCTACTTCGACTTCGCAGGCATGACAAGAGCCCATCAAACAGCCTGTGGGAATCCTCACGCCAGCCCGCTCAGCTACCGCCAATAGGGGTTCCCCAGCTTCAGCTTGGATGGTGACATTATCGGGTAAGAAGCGGATTTCAACGGCCATGGTTTGACAAGACTATTCAGGCTTTTCATCAGAACGAAGCATCGCCACCAGCGTATGGTGAGCATCCCCAGCGTCTTTCAACTGATGGTCAAAACTGATCCGGACGGGCTTTTCACTGCCATCTACTAGGGCCGTCAGATCCATCCCCTCAGCATCAATTGTGTTCATTGTCGCGGCTGTGGCAGCTTGCAACTCACCATAGCGCTGGGCATACACCAGTACCGAGTCAGCATGGTCTTTATTCATATGTTTGCAAATGCGATCGCTAATGGCAGCAGTAATCGGTTCTGACATGGCACTCTATTTAAGCTACGTTTCATTCTGACGGTAGCGTAAAAGAGCAAGAAGTGAGGACAATCTCAAAGTGAGACGAAGTTACCAAGATTCACCTCCAGCTTGATCAATACAACTGGCCATCTGTTTATCTCGCTATTTTGATCGCGATTCCTGCTGTTTGCTGGCGAGATTTGGTTTGGCTTTGGCAAGACCACCACCCAATTTTGCTTTGGATCGTGGTCGGTATCAGCATTTTTGTGCTGGGTGGATTTGGGGCCGAAGCAATCAAACAAGGTTTACATGAAGCGTTTAGCGCAGACACCACCAGTTCTGTGATAGACCAGCCCAGTAGACTGCTATTTTTGAGCGAACACATCAGAATTACCGTTGAGGAGCTTGCAGAGCTACTGAGTGAACCCCTTATATTGTTCGGCATAGCTCAATTTGCATTGGAAAGCCTCTCTTCTTCATCTGGCTCTGCCCTGTCCGTGTAAGCAAAATGCTATTGATTGCCAGTTGCAGAGAGATCTTGACAGCCAACGGAAGATTTGACAGCATCCATTAGAGTTGCCCCGCAGAGATTAGCATTTTTGAGGGTGACATCATTGAGTCTGGCATTGCGTAAGTTGGCGCCGCGCAGGTCAGCCCCTTCAAGGTTAACGGAAGTCAGATGCGCCCAACGGAGATCGGCATTTCGTAAGTCTGCCCCACGGAGGTCAGCCTTGGTCAGCCTTGCTCCAAACAAATGGCAGTCGCCACAGCGTTTAGTTAAGCGCAGTTTCCATAGATTCAAGGTAATCGGGTCTGGCACTGCGACTGTAAGGAGTAACGTACCTAACAAAATGCGACCAAGCTTCATCGAGCAACCTTTCTCAGCAGTAGGCATCAAGATACCAATATTGGATAGTTTAATTTTAGAGAGCCAGGTAAGCAATCAATGTCTTGGTTTTATGGAACTTCAATCCTTTATAAACATGTCCGACGGTACCAATCCTCACCGTTTTGAATCGCCCATACCAGTAGGCGAACATTGACAATACCGATAATGATCAATGCGATCGCGTAGTAAACCTGACGCCTAAATCGCAGATTAAACACTCCATTGATTAGCATCGGCATCGAACCAATCACCAAACCCGGCCCCGCACACATCACCACCACAATCGCAACAATGAAATAAAGCGGATTTTCAATTAGACTGCCCCATACACCTTCAATACCTTGGCAAAGCATCTGTAGATTCAACCCTGATTTCCAAACGAAACTGCTTCATAAAGCAGTCCAATCGGGAACTCAAACCCGATGCTTTCTAATTTGATGATGTCTCCAGCCTGATAGGGATAGTAAAGCCACAAACGCCCTTCACCCCGACGATAAATCTCAACATTCACCTGGGTTGAGCTAATTAACATATACTCCTCTAGACTCGGCAACGTCCGATATTCCTTAAACTTGTCACCCCGATCTAACGCTTCTGTCCCCTTGGAGAGAACTTCAACAACCAGCTTTGGAGATTGGATTGCGTTGAGGGCAGTCAGATCACGCTCGTCACAGCTCACAACCAAATCGGGGTAACGGTAAACCGTGGGGGTAACACTCACCTTGGCATCGGCAATATTGATGCGGCACCCCTGAGCCCGAACCTGTGGACGTAAGGCAGTTAGCAAGTTGATAGCAATATCGTTGTGAGGCAGCGTGCCCCCTGTCATCGCCAGGACTTCACCATCGACGTATTCAAAGCGAAATTCCTGGCAGGGTTCCCACGCCAGATAAGCATCAACGGTCATCTTTTGGGGTTGAGGGGTAGCAATCATGGACTCAGAATCTGGCGATGGTCAAGGCTTAATCCAGAATTAGAAGCTGACTCAGGTCAATCTCAATGTCGGGAAATATATCAACTGATACATTAGCAGTTGAATCAAAAATCTGTTCTGACCCATAGACATTGTTCTGGGGATGACGGTAAACGATCACTTGGCTTCCCTTCAAATCAACTACCCAGTATTCGGGAATCCCGGCTTTGGCGTACATTGGGGCCTTATATTTGCGATCGCGTGCAAGGTAGAGTCTGCGACCT
The DNA here is from genome assembly GCA_039815185.1 of Cyanobacteria bacterium P01_A01_bin.123. Classification (GTDB taxonomy): domain Bacteria; phylum Cyanobacteriota; class Cyanobacteriia; order Phormidesmidales; family Phormidesmidaceae; genus JBCBZT01. The sequence goes on from JBCBZT010000004.1 coordinate 130,492, forward strand.
CGATGATTAGATAAATATCTTCAGGTTCAGGATGGCGATCGCGGTAACGATTAGCTTCAATCTGCACAATGGCACAATCAGGCTCCGGCTCAGAATCGGGAGTCAGCGTTACCGGAAGCTGCACTCTGACCTTGGCTCTGCCCGCAAACAACGCCTTTAAGTAATCGCCCCCCTCATCTGTTGTAGCCGCATGGGGTGGTTCTTGGGGAACCATTTCAATAATTTGCCCGTTGATTAGTTCTACTGGTGTATCCGGAGTCAAAATACCGAGTGCAAGCATCTGATGATAGTCATCAGTTGTCCAACGTTTCACGGGAAAATCTATTTGAGAAGCTGGAGATGACTCTGAAGCCGTACCTACCATTGCTTATCCTCGGCAGTAAACCCATTTCCATTCTAAAATCTCAAGCTCGCTTGGCCTTAAACAGAGAACTATCACCCCCATGAAACTTGATACGCCCTTCCAATTGATCCGTTGACTTTAAAGTTAACCACCCGCTGCCAGAGGCTTCATCGCACTCATCATTGCCTCCCCAAGTAAACTCAAACCGCTCAGTGCCACTATCGTTGACGATTTCCCCATCCAGGCCGCCAGCCACTAGGCCAAATTGAAACTACCCGGTTCCCCTCTCCCCCACAGTGATATAAGCCTGTACCTCCATGTTGAAATAACTCTCATCCCACATTTCCATGTCATAAATGTGCCAGTTGCCCTCAAGTGCCATCATTGAATATTCCTCTGGTTCTGCAGCATTTATAAAAGAAACGATAGGCTATCGGTTGTGCTCTATTGCAAATTGACAAGTCAGCGCTGACTCATTTTGCAAGTGATATGTATGGCAAAACCTCTCTAGAGGAGAATTTTGCCTCAGCCTCAATCATGACTCAACCCACGATGTCCAGTCCCTCATCTCCTAGCTTTGTTCACATTCCTGTCTTACCGGAAGCGGTGATTCAAGGATTGGCCATTCAGGCAGGGGGAGACTACCTCGATGTCACGGTAGGGGGTGGGGGTCACAGTCGTTTGATTTTAGAGGCTGATCCCTCCGCCAAACTATTGGCCATTGATCAAGATCCAAGCGCGATCGCGGCTGCCAAATCTACCCTGGCTTCCTTTAGCGATCGCGTTGAGTTTTGGCATGGCAACTTTGGCGACTTTTCCCCCGGCGAGCGCCGCTTCGATGGTATTGTGGCTGATTTGGGGGTAAGTTCTGCTCAGTTTGATGTAGCCGAACGGGGGTTTAGCTTTCGGCTAGAAGCGCCCCTGGATATGCGGATGAATCCGCAGCAGGCACTCTCTGCTGCCGATGTTGTTAACCACTGGGACGAAACCGACTTGGCTAATGCCATTTATCAGTACGGTGAAGAACGGCTGTCTCGCCGCATTGCCCGCAAGATTGTCGATCAGCGCCCCTTTCAAACCACGACTGCACTGGCCGACGCGATCGCCAGCTGCGTACCCAAAAAATATCGTTACGGCAGAATTCACCCCGCCACCCGTACCTTCCAAGCCCTGAGGATTGCAGTCAACCGTGAGCTTGATGTGCTTGAAACTCTCCTTGATCGAGCGCCCCATTGGCTTAAGCCAGGGGGACGCTTGGTGATCATTAGCTTCCACAGTCTTGAAGATCGCCTGGTGAAGCACGGGTTTCGCAACCATCCTCAGCTCAAAATTATGACCAAGAAGCCCGTTATTGCCTCAGAGACAGAAGTGGACAGCAATCCGCGATCGCGTTCGGCTAAGTTGAGAGTGGCAGAGCGAGTCGTCATTTAATGCAGCCTTTTCATCTTTTACTTGCCCTGATGACCACAGCCCTTTGGGGCTTTACCTTCGTGGTAATCAAAGTTGGGCTCGAGGAATTCCCGCCCCTGTTATTTGCGGCGTTACGATTTATGGTGGTGGCTTTTCCGGCGGTGTTTTTTGTCAGCCGTCGCGGTATCCCCTGGCGATGGATTGTGGCCGTGGGGTTGGCCATGGGGGTCGTGCAGTTTAGCTTGCTCTATTTAGGCATGTACAACGGCATGCCTGCTGGGTTGTCTTCCCTGGTGTTGCAGTCCCAGGCAATATTTACGCTGCTATTGTCCACCATCGTTTTAGGAGATGCCCCAACGCGACGGCAAATGGCGGGCATGGGGTTGAGTGTGGGTGGCATCGGCGCGATCGCGTTTCAAAGTTTTAGTGAGGCCCGGTTCTTTGGATTATTGCTGGTGTTGGGGGCAAGCTTGGCTTGGGCCACAGGCAATATCTGCGTCAAAGTGGCCAATGTGGATGGTTTTCGGCTGTTTGTTTGGATGGGATTAATTCCGCCGCTGCCGCTACTGGCGCTATCATTCCAGTTTGAGACCCATCAGTGGGCTGCGTTGACGAGTTTAAATGGTTGGGGACTCGGGGCTTTACTCTACACCGGGTTAATTTCATCGGTGCTGTGCTTTGGCATTTGGGGCTTTTTGATGCAGCGTTACTCCCCCAATCGGGTAGCCCCATTTTCGCTACTGGTGCCGATTTTTGGACTGGGCTTTTCGGCATTGCTGTTGGGCGATCGCTTAGGTCCTGCCGAAATCATCGGGGCGTTGCTCGTGTTTATGGGATTGGGATTAATTGTGACTGCTAAAAAGGACGCAGCCCGTGCCAAACACACCATTCGATCAATTCGCTTATTACCTCGTCGTTGATCTCGAAGCCACCTGTTGCGATCAAAAGCAGATACCGCGCAAACAAATGGAGATTATTGAAATCGGGGCGGTAATGGTGGCGTCGATTCACCTAGCTGTGGTAGATGAGTTCCAGATGTTTGTTAAGCCTGTCCGTCATCCCATATTGACTGAGTTTTGCACGCAACTGACCACCATTACTCAAGCTGAGGTGAACCAGGCACCGGGCTTTAAAGAAGCGATCGCGGCCTTTAGCGATTGGTTGACGGGTTATGAAAATTGTTTATTTTGTTCTTGGGGCGATTTTGATCGCAATCAGTTTAAACAAGACTGTAAATTTCACGCCGTACCGTTTCCGGTTCAAAACCATTTCAATCTGAAAAAAGCATTTCTTCGGACGCAAGGCTTGAAACAGCGACGAGGCATGGCGCAGGCGCTGGAGCTAGCTGGAATTCCCCTCGTCGGCACTCACCATCGCGGCATTGACGACGCCCGTAATATTGCTAAGTTGCTGCCCCATGGATTGGGGCGCAAACGGTTGCAAAGAAGTGAGATGGGTTAATGGGTTCAGATCCCTGGGTTCTCTAAGAACCCAGGGATCTTGTTAATCAGTAAATGTGCGATCGCTGACTGTTGCAACCCCGCTCGCATTTTGGAACAGCTTCTCCAAGGCAATGCCTTGCGCTTCCGGCATTTGCCCGTAGGTGAAGCAGTAGGGAACAGTGGCTGGCAACTGTGGCAAAACGCGATCGCGCACATAAGGACTACCATAAATCACAACCCCTTGGAGGGTATTGGATTTAAGCAAAGTCTCCAACCAGGCTTGGGCTAACTGGCTCACATGCGCTGTGCCGCGAAAGGGGTTGCCGCGAATAAAGAGTTGCAGTAGGGTCGGTATCGGTTCAAGGGCATCCTGAACAGGCATTGGGCTACGGCAATCGGCGATGTGCAGTGTGTAACCGAGTTGCTTTGGGAGGGCGATCGCAGGGGCTGTGCGTCCCAAAAATCGGCAGTCTAAAATCTCGTCGGTGACGATCAAATTTCTGCCAAAACTACTGGGATGACTAGACACAGTTTGAATCGTGCCGCGCTGCTGTTGCGCCTCGCGCAAGATAGTAGCTGCAGTTTGTCGGACCTGAGGCTGGGCTAGTTGATCGAGTTGAATGGCTGGGGGCGGGGTGTGCTCCCAAGCATGGGAGTGGTTCAGACTGGTGGAGTAGGGCGACGTTACTTTCAGTTTGGCCCGCCAGATCCGCTCTAGGGATGCTTGGATACGCGCTGAAGAAAGGCGGCCAATGGTCACGGCTTCGGCAATCGCCTGGATGGTACCTTCTGGGTCGGCGGGCATCAAGACGATATCGGCACCGGCTTCGACAGCAAGAACAGCGGCTTCGTAGGGGCCGTAAGCTTCGGCGATCGCGCCCATAATCATCGCATCGGTCACGATTAACCCGTCAAAACCTAGGTCACGACGTAACAGACCCGTGAGAATAGGGGGCGACAGGGTAGCAGGTAAAGCTTTGTCTAGGGCAGGTAGGTTTAAGTGGGCTGTCATCACCGCGTCTACCCCGGTCGCGATCGCTGCTTCAAAGGGGGGTAACTCCACAGTCTGGAGCCGCTTCAAATCATGGGAGAGGGTGGGCAACATTAGATGGGAATCTATGGCTGTATCGCCGTGCCCCGGAAAATGCTTGGCGGCGGTGAGTACGGGATGGCGCTGGGCACCGCGAATAAACGCACTACCCAGAGCACTGACAATCTTTGGCGCATCGCTAAAGGCACGCACGTTGATCACTGGGTTAGCTGGGTTGTTATTGACATCCATCACCGGGGCCAAAATCCAGTTCAAGCCAATCGCCAGTGCTTCTTGGGCAGTGGCGGCTCCCATGGCTTCGGCTAGGGCGATCGCGCGGGGCAGATCCTGCTGGGCAATTTGTCCCAAAGCCATCGGCGGCGGGAACCAGGTGGCTCCGCTAAAGCGCTGCCCCACCCCTTCTTCAATATCAGCAGCTATCAGTAGGGGAATGGTCGATTGGGATTGAAACTGCTGCGATCGCAACCCCACCTCTGCGGCACTTCCGCCCAACAAAATTACGCCGCCAACGCCCAAAGTTTCAAGGCAATGGGTCATAGCCTCATCATCGGCTTCCCAAGCTGGGTATTGAATTTCGTGGTCAAACAGGTGCCCTGTGGTGCGTACCACTATCATTTGCGCCACCTGAGCCTCTAAACTCAAGTGCTCAATATCGGGCAGCACGGGGTGAACGGTTCCAAAACCCAACGGCTTTAGTCCTCATCGAGGAAATCGCCTGTTGCGTCCTCAACAGCCCAGCTTTCAGGATCGTCGTTATCCCAACTATCATTATCGTCTTGGGGCTTTTGATCACGCTCGTGGCTTAACTGATTGAGTAACGTCAACACCTGTGCCCCCCGCTCAAAGGAGCGATCTTCTCGAAAGATGACTTCTGGGGTGCGGCGTAACCGCACTCGCTGGCCTAACTCACTGCGGACATAGCCCGTGGCAGCCTTGAGCCCTGCCATGGTTTCAGCTCGGGCATCTTCGGTGCCGTAGATGCTGACAAAAATTTTGGCGTGTTGTAAATCGCCTGATACAGCCACATCTGTGACGCTAACCATGCCAGCGCCAATTCGATCATCCTTGATGCTGCTCATCAGCATTTGACTCACTTCCCGCTTAATTAGGGCGGCGACGCGGGCGACCCTCCGACTTGTTGCCATGGCTCAATACTCCTTACTTGCATCAGTGAAATCTAAAGTCACCGATTTCAATTCGTTAGGGTCTGCTGAGGTAATCCCTAAACCTGCTCCCGATCTTTCCTAATGTCCCAAACCTGAAGGGCAGCGTCATAGCTAGCGTCAGACGGCGTCCAACCCCAACATGGCGCGGAGGGTAAACGTTAAGAAAATAAAGCCCGCGATCACGGCCCCGGCCAACGCGATCGCCGTTGTGGGACGTTTCAATAAAGGCACCAGCGGCTCAATAGCGTTGAAGAAAATCCCCAAAGAAAAAGAAATCAGATAGCGGGGATAACGAGCGACGTTATTAAAAAATTCCTGCATGGCCTAGCTAAATCCTGGCCCTCATCGGGCACTGAGTAAATGTTGTCGTCAGATTTCAGGAGAACAGTTTTAAAAAAACTTGCCTCAAAAAGTACCAATTTACGATTCATCTCTTATCTTAGGAGACTAATGCTCACATGAAGGGTTGATTTTTGCCAGGTTCAGTTCCCAATCACGTCGCCACATCCTTGGGTAACTCAGGAGGCGAGTGGGTTCAATCCGCCGTCGCAGCCCGTCCATTTCTCAAATGGGCGGGAGGAAAAGGGCAGCTAATTTCACAATATCAGCCCTACTTTCCCACACATTTCAAAACTTACTGTGAACCCTTTTTGGGGGGTGGAGCTATATTTTTTCATTTAGCATCTCAGTCCGCATCTCCGGAAAATTCCGCCTGCGTTTCTAGCCGCTTAATAGACATCAATGCAGAACTGGTCAATGTCTATTGCTGCGTTCGCGATTATCCCGAAGCGTTGATTCAGTGCCTCACCCACCATCAAGCCAATCATTGCAAAGCTTATTACTACCAGATCAGAGCAAATTCTTACTCGACACCATTAGAACGGGCTGCCCGGTTGATTTACTTGAACAAGACTTGCTTCAACGGTCTATACCGGGAAAACTCCAAGGGGCAGTTCAATGTACCCATAGGACGCTATAAAAATCCTAAAATCTGCGATGCTAACTTGCTAAGAGTTGCTGCCTGCGTCCTGAAGTCCGTAGAAATTCTTCAAGCCGGATTTGACATTGTTGAGCAGTACGCCAGAGGCGCTGATGATTTTGTTTATTTTGATCCGCCCTATCACCCCATTAGCGCCACCAGCAGCTTCACTGGATATAACCGCTACAGCTTCAAGGTTGCCGATCAAGAGCGACTCCAGCAAACCTTTGCCACCTTAGCCAACCGTGGCGTGCAGGTGATGCTCTCTAACTCAGACTGTGAGTTTATTCGCCAGCTTTATCATGGCTTTCATATGCACGAGATGCAGGCTAGCCGCAGCATTAACGCTAAAGCTAAGCGACGAGGCAAAATTGCAGAACTCCTCATCACCTCTTATCCGGTGAATCATACTCGCATACTTGAGGCGTCAAATTCCCAGCCTGTTAGCTGCCAGTCAGTCCCTGCAACTGCGATCGCAGCGACATAACCTTCCCCTGGGGTGAGTTCTCTGAGGGTGTAGGGATTAAATCCTTGTGAGTGGGGTTGCATGCAGAGCACCGGGTGGGGACAAAATTCTATCTCAATCTCAGTCATGGCTTGGGTAAGGCCGCGGCCTAAGGCTTTCAAATAAGCTTCTTTACAGGTCCAAAACTTAAGGAATGTCGTGATTTTTGTGGCTTCAGGCTGTTGGTCCCAAGCGGCATATTCTGAGGTGCTGAGGCAATGGCGAGCCAGATTCTCCAGATGCGATCGCGGTTTGATGTACTCAATATCGATGCCTAAGGGTTGCTGACCGATGGCGTAAAGGGCAATATCCCCAGAATGGGACAAATTGAATTCCAGCCTTGTGGTCTGAATAGCGAGGGATGGTTTGCCATAAGCGCCGTAGTCAAACGGGATGGCTTCGGCAGCGCAATCGATATAGCGGCTCAGGATGTGGCGCAAAGTAGCCCGGCTGGCGATAAAGCGATCGCGATCGCGATCAAACCGAAATCGCTTGGCCCGGGCCCACTCGTCTGAGGATAGGCAAGCACTGATTCGATTAAGCACATTAGGTGACAGTACTAGATTTGCCCGCCAAACATGCACGCTATTGGATGCCAGCGTGAACAGGTCAAATGGAGGATGGGGTGGTCTCTGCCAAAGCATTTCAAGTCTTGTGCCGACATTACTGCATTCCTGTGGGAATTATCCCTGGATTTGGGCATCCTCTCCATTAGGAGTGCCCAACGGGCATGCACTGATTGAGTCCTTGTAAATTGGGCGACATCCTTACCCCATCTACCCTGGCTAGAGTCAATTCATTGATTTCAAGCCTGAGTTTATTATTTGTATGAAGTCTCCAGTTGAGGATGCCAACCCTTAAAACCTTATGCCAGTATGCATTGTTAAGTGGAGTAAGTTCCCTCAATCTGTGTACTCGATGACTGATGGCCTGTGACTGATGGTTTAGAGATCCCAATAGCTCAATCACCGTAGCGGATATCTGACACTGTCCACCCTTAATTCCCCTGACTTATGGTTCATTCTCCCCCCAGCCCAACCATTCAATTTTCTACCCTCGTTGAGCTACTGCGCCACCGGGCTGCTCACCAGCCAGAGAATTTGGCTTATCAGTTCCTCATTGATGGCAAAAAAGAAGGAGCTGCTTACACTTATGCATCCTTAGATAGCCATGCTCGCGCGATCGCAGTTCTGCTACAGCAAAAGCAGGCCAAAGGGGAACGGGCGCTGTTGCTTTATCCTCAGGGGGTTGAAGTGGTGGCTGCATTCTGCGGCAGTCTATATGCTGGGGTGATTGCGATTCCCGTCCCCCCCCCGGATGCTGGACGGATGAAACGTGCATTACCCCGCTTGAGAGAAATTATCAAGGATGCCAACGCCACCTTCGTGCTCAGCAATGCTCGCATCATTGAGCTGATGGCAGAGGCTGGGGTTGATTTTCCCGAGTTTGAGACGATGGAGTGGATTGACACCGAAACGGTGGATTTGTCCCTGGCCGATAGCTGGGTTGATCCGGCAGTGGATAAAGACGTGTTGGCCTACCTGCAATACACCTCCGGTTCTACCTCGACGCCCAAAGGGGTAATGCTAAGCCACTTTAACTTGCTGCATCACTCCGCCTATCTGCAACGAGCTTGCGGCTACACTGCCGATGGGGCCAGCGTTACTTGGATGCCTTACTTCCACGACTACGGTTTGGTGGAAGGATTGATTCAACCCCTCTACAACGGTGCGCCTTGCTACGTGATGTCGCCCTTGGCCTTTGTCAAGCGGCCGATTCGCTGGTTAGAAGCGATTGCTCATTACCGAGCCACCCACAGCCAAGCGCCTAACTTTGCCTACGACCAGTGTGTCCGCCGTACCAAGCCCAAGCAGCGCGAGGGCTTAGACCTAAGCTGTTGGAAAGGGGCGGGCAACGCCGCTGAACCAATCAACCCCAGAGTTATGCGGGAGTTTGCTGAGGCCTTTGAACCTCATGGGTTTGAGTGGACAACTTTTGCACCGGCCTATGGTCTAGCTGAGGCTACCCTACTGGTGTCTTCTAATCCGGTCGATGAAGCACCCGTGATTTTGCCCTTGGATGCTAATGCCCTAGAGCAAGGCAAGGTCGTCAAGGCCAAAGATAATACTGCTAGCGTGCGCGATACAGTGGGCTGCGGCAAGCTGGTGTGTGAAACCCAGGTGGTGATTGCTGACCCCGATCAGCTAACCCGTTGTGCCGACAATGCTGTGGGAGAAATCTGGGTGTCTGATCCCGGTGTCGCCTCCGGCTACTGGCAACGACCTGAAGTCAGTGAAGAGACCTTCCGAGCAAAGTTGAAGGACGATCCAGAAGCTGGCCCCTTCTTGCGCACGGGTGACTTGGGCTTCCTGCAAGATGGGGAATTGTTTATCACCGGCCGGATCAAAGATTTGATCATTATTCGCGGCACCAATCACTATCCCCAAGACATCGAGTGGACGGTACAGCAGGTCAATACTGCCATGCGCCCTGACTACGGTGCAGCCTTCTCGATTATTGATGATGGGGAGGAAAAGCTAGTGGTGGTGCAAGAAGTGGAGCGATCGCGCCAGCAAGACCTACCCGCTGAAGAAATTCTGACTGAAATCCGCCAAGCGATCGCAGAGGTACACGAGCTCCAAATTCATGCCATTGCTCTCGTGCGCTCTGGTAACGTGCTCAAGACTTCCAGCGGCAAAATTCAGCGGCGAGCCTGCAAAAACAGCTTCATGGCTGGCAAGTTGGAGGTGATTGCCGACTGGAGTGAAAACCCTAGCCTGACGGCCAAGGTGCGTGACCTCCAAGGTGATATTGATTCATTAGTGCAACAGCTTAGCAAGCCCAAGGCATAGTCAGCCGTGAGTGGTTTCTTTCTCTGTCCCCCCTTTTTTCCATCGCACGATTATGGCAAGTCCTACACAGCATCTTAAACAGTACTGGTTGGCAGAAGCGCTAGAGCGAGATCTGGGAGATCCAAATAACCCGGATAATCTAATGTCGTTTCAGCAAACCGCTGCAATTGATGAAAGCGAGGAATTTCCCCATCAGGAAATTGCCTGGCTCTACAACTGGCAGCTTCAGCGCTACTATATCCCCACTGAATGCGGTGGTGAATTTACCTCTTTCGAGGAATTCGTTGCTTTTGTCAGGGTAATGGCTCGTCGCGATCTCAACATCTCCATTGCCTTTACTACCCTGTTTTGGTCCTTCCTGACTTGGATGGCGGGTACGGACGAACAAAAACAAAAGCTAATGCACTATATCGTCGAAGATCACGGTGCGATGTGTCTCTCCTATTCTGAGCGGGAACACGGCAGTGATTTAGTCGGGGGTGACACTGTTGCGGTAAAAGTGCCTGGGGGCTACCGCATGACTGGGGAAAAATGGCCAATCAACCGCGCCACTATCTCGGGTTTGACCTATGTCCTAGCCCGCACCAATGAGGAAGGGGGCAACCGAGGGCTGTCGCTATTCATGGTGGATAAAAGCGAACTCAACCCCGACGAGTATTCCAACCTACCCAAGATTAAAACCCACGGCATTCGGGCCGCCGACATGAGCGGCATCAAGTTTGACAACTGTTTTGTCCCCGACAGCGCATTGCTGGGCAAAGAAGGACAAGGTTTGGAGCTGGCACTTGAAGGATTCCAAATCACCCGTGCCCTATGTGCTGCTTTCTCCCAAGGGGCCGCAGATACGACCCTGCGCACAACCCTCAAGTTTGCCATCAACCGTCAGCTTTACGCTAAAAAGACCGTACTAGAAATGCCCCACGCCCGCCGCACGCTGGTTAACGGGTTCTTGGATATTCTGACCTGCGATTGTGTCAACATCGGCGCTGCCCGAGGATTTCACGTGGTGCCCGAGCAGTTTAGCGTATGGTCGGCGGTGGATAAATACTTCGTCCCCGTTGTCTTAGAAAAAATGATGCAGGACATTTCCGTTGTGCTGGGGGCACGGTTTTACATGCGTGATGAGCATGATGCTGGCGTTTTTCAAAAGATGTTGCGCGACAGCGCCATCATTAGCGTGTTTGACGGCAGCTCGGTAGTCAACCTGCATGCGCTGATCTTGCAGCGGCGGCAGCTGGCTAAAGCGCGATCGCGTCGTAAGCCGAACCAGGTTGAGGGGCTACAGGCCCGCCTGAAAAATAGCTTTGCCCTAGACCAACCCCTACCGGCCTTTGCACCCCAAAAACTAGAGCTCATTAGTCGAGGAGCAGATGATGTGATGCACAGTCTGGAACCGGCTCTCGATCAGTTGAAGTCTTTAGTGGATCAAGCAGATGTGAATCAGGGCACGCTGCAAGAAGTGATCGCTTTGGTTGAAATCATCCGTGAAGAACTCGATGCCCAAGACGAGCAAATTGCCCAATCTGGCTTTGAGCACGGACACGACCAGTCTTTCGAGTCGTTTGAAATGGCAAAGCACTATTGTTGTCTGCACTCAGGTCTCGCCTGTGTTCAGATGTGGCTACACAATCGCCATCAGCTTGGTGACTTCTTTGCTAACGGGGAGTGGTTGGTGCTTTCTCTGCACCGTCTCCTATCTCCCGCTCGACTCGATCTTGCCCAGGTACCTGAGGCATATTACGAGGCAGTTGCCGAGGAAATGCTGAAGCTCTACCACGAGGACAAACTGTTCTCGATTGTTCCCTTCCAGTTAGCCCGCGCTAGCAAGTTGGAAGAGATACCCAGTCAAACTGCACCTGAATTACAACTGCAAGCCTAGAACCTCTAACCCAAGTCCTATGAACTCAACCACAACTAACCCTCAAACTGCTGCTTCTCCCGTTGAGGCCATCCAAGTTTGGCTAGTGAATCAACTGGCGGAGGTGCTCTCTCTCGATCCCAGCACCGTAGATGTAAAACAGCCTCTGACTCGCTACGGGCTGGATTCTATTGATGCGGTGACCTTGGTAGGCGATTTGGAAGACTGGCTCGATCTTGAATTGCCCTCTACTCTGCTGTGGGATTATCCCACCATTGAGAAGGCAGCTTCATATATGGTCGAAGAGTTTGAAGTCTCGATTGACCTAGAAGCGGCTTAACTACTCTCTCCATTTTCCGATTCCTAGCTCTGCTTGTGGAATCGTAATTAGAGGCGCTGCCTCCATCCTGAGCTTTAGGATGATTCCCGATGACTTTGGTCGTGTCTTTGCATGCGGCCAAAGTTTGCTTTAAATTTTTATTCTTTGATTCGAGACGGGAACCCACATCTCCTGAAATTGTAGCTTTGGCGTATCGCTTAACTACATCAGGTGCCGTTGAACCGCCCTGTGCAAGAATCAATGTGATTCGTGACCGCACAGAGAATTGTGGCAGTTACTCTGGATCTGAGTTCGCAATTGATTCTCCCGAAATATCAGATTAATTTTGCCCGGTAAACCTGTATTTCACCTTGAAGCACTACAAAAGGACGTAATCGCACTCCAAAGGTTAGATCGCGTTTCTTTATTGATAGGTTGCCCAGGAGCAGTTTGGAACATTCCTTAGCAGCTATCGGTAATTAAGCAGTAGAGCAGACGCAAGATATTGCGGGGTGTGTCATGATGAACCCTGATAGGTTTTCAGCACCCTAGGAGTCTCTTAGATAAATACGGTGAGTTAAGGCAGCACCATGGCAAACCAATCACACCTCGATCAACTCCAACAAGGCATCGATCACTGGAATCAATGGCGGCAGGATAATCCGGCTGAAACTTTTGATTTTAGCGGTGCTGATTTAAGCCAACTCCCACTCAAAGGGGCTAATCTACAGGGGGGCAATTTTGGACGGGCTAAGCTGATTGGCGTTACCCTCACTGGGGCTGATTTGCAAAATGCCAGTCTTATAGGCGCAGATTTGAGTGGTGCTGACCTGATTGATGCCAACCTGAAGGCGGCTAATCTCGCAGGTGCCAATTTGCTGGGGGCTGATTTAGGCAACAGCATTTTAATAGGTGCGAATCTGAGTAAAACGACCCTAAATCGAGCCAACTTGGGCAATGCCGATTTAACCCAGGCTGATTTGACGGCAGCCAGTATTATTGGGGCTGATTTAAGTCGGGCTATTTTACATCAGGCCACGTTAGTTGATGCCGACCTGAAGCGGGCCGAAATGCAGCGGACAAAAGCCAGCCAGGCGAATATGAGCCGCACTAATTTTGCCGATGCCCGATTGATGAGTGCTGATTTGACTGGGGCAACTCTGGATGAGGCTAATTTAAGTGGGGCGCGCTTAAATCGAGCCAAACTTAACCAAGGACATCTGGGTCAGGCTAATCTATCGAATGCTACGCTGCTGGGTGCAAATCTCAGCGGGGCCGACCTCAGCGGGGCCGATTTGACTGATGCCAATCTCAGCGGTGCTGATTTGACCGATGCCAATCTCACAGATGTGGTGTTGTCAAATACCAATTTGGAAGGGGCTGCGTTGAATCAAACTCTGCTGCCCGATGGCGCTCAGCAAGCATAGGCCGTTGTGGTAGGGTTAGCACTGCATACGAGTAGTCCAGAGCTAGGGTTGGCTATCGGTAACAGTGATGGTGGCGCCAGGGTTCAGGTGTGGCCATTGGGGCGATCGCTGTCTACCGAGCTACATCCTCATCTCGCAGAGTTTTTGTCTCCTCAGCGTTGGTCAGACCTGACTTTCATTGCTGTTGCTCAAGGGCCAGGTAGCTTTACAGGAACCCGAATTGGTGTAGTTGCGGCTAGAACCTTGGCGCAGCAGCTGGGGGTGCCTTTATTTGGAGTATCGAGCTTGGCAGCGATCGCGCAACAATGCCTAGACCAAGCAAAGCTGATTGCTGATGGGCCTATTGCTGTGCAAATGCGGGCACAACGAGGTGAATACTATGGGGCAATTTATCAACCTGCCCCAATGGGAGTTGAGTCAATATTAGGCGATGCCGTATTGAGTGCTGAGGACTGGCAGCATAAACTCGACACTGCCCCTCAATCGTGTCAGGTTTGGAGCGCCGAAGATAATTTGGCGAACTCTGTGGAAGCAGTGCTGAAACTAGCATGGCTCAGATGGCACCAGGGCGATCGCCCTGATTGGTCAACAGTGCTGCCCTTTTACGGGCAGCATCCCGTTTCCCATTGAACTGTGATTCTGGGGACGGGTTGAGTGTGTTAAGGCGCAATTTAAGCGTTCTATAACGGTTCGTAACCATAACCTTAATTTAACCCCGATCCCCTAGATGTAGCGTATGCTTCTACCAGCTAGGGACAACATATAGTATTTACCTTTTAACTGGCCCGATTAGAACGTTAAAACTTCTCCACCGAAAAGAACATGATGTTGCGGAGATTTAAGACCTGTATTTGATTGACCGGCTATGACTTGAAGCGCCCTTAAGGGCGTGGATATCTGATCAATGTGTCGATGCCGTTACTCCACCTAAGCTATGACTCAATTTATTGTGTACGCTTGCCCCACTGGGCACTTGGCTGAGCAACTCCAAGCTTTTTTGGCAGAGAGCTCAGTTCACTATGGCAAAAATGCTGCCCATAGTTACATGCCCCACTGTACTCTGACGGGGTTTTTTGATGATTTTAATCGGGCTGTCCCGATCTACACACGCACCCTAGTGCGAGCTTATAAGCGTGCCCTGCGATCGCGCCCCAACCCCGCGCTCACGATCAAAGACCTGAGCTTCAAACCTGACTGGCATGGCCTGGAACTTGACTCACCCTGGCTTAAACAATTGGTTCTAGACTTTGCCTGCACCGCCAGTTCTCCTAGCCGCAAAAATGCCATTCGACCCAAAAGTTGGCTGCATCTCAGCCTCGCCTACGAATTTGTTGCAGACCAGGCTGAGTCTTTGGCCCAACTAGCCCAAAGCATGGTGGATCCCAATGCCCCGGCCGATTGGGAACTGCGCTTTTATCAACGGGATCCTGGCAATCGGTGGATTTGTCATCAGGCGTTGCCACTGTCATAGGGAGGAGTTAAGGGGGGGAGGAGTTAGGCCTTTATGTTTCTTAAGGCTTCAGGTCTAAGACGTAAGGCGTAAGTCGTGAGAAAACTTATCTCCTATCTCCTATCTCCTCACTACCCGCCTCAACCCGATACTTGTGATAATTCAAGCAAAACTCGTCGCTATTGACTGCACCATTCCCGTTGACAAAGGTGCGATGGGCGTCACGCATGATTTCAAAGGCTTCGTCGCAGCTTTGAACCCAAAACAGCAGTTCGTAATCTTCAAAGTTGATCAACTCTTTTTGGAGTGGCCAGTGGCGTACCCAGCCTAAGAAATCTGCCCACATATCACCCATCAGCACAATCGGCATGTTGCAGATATGTTCGACCTGCATGAGTTGCCAGGTATAGGCTAGCTCCAACAAGGTACCAATGCCGCCGGGGGCGACTACCACAGCGTTAGCTAAGGCCATAAATTTGTCTAAACGTTCGGAGAAGCGACTAAATTCGTGCTTGATGTCTACGTGGGGGTTGGCGGCTTCTTCAAAGGGAAGTTTGATGTTTAGCCCATAGGATTTGCTAGCGGGGTCTGCCCGTCCTTCTCTGTGGCCACGATTGGCGGCTTCCATCAGACCCGGACCTCCACCAGTCACGACATCCATGCCTTCGCGGCCTAGCAGACGGGCTAGCCGTCTCACCTGTTCGTAATTTGAATCGCCGGGCTTGAGGCGAGCTGAACCAAAAATAACGACTCGGAATCGATCGGGATCTGGCATGGAGTAACCCTAACTTTGGTGTAACTAACGACCGCCAGTGACGATGGTTAACATCCCCATTTGCAGTGAATCGAGGCTGTGAGCTGTGATTGCGATCGCGTAGAGCATGTTAGCAGATTTAGCCAGGCTTAAGATAACTGGGGAACTGACTATTATCTCTGATGAGAGTTAGATGATCGCTTGAAAACTCAGCACTATTGCGTAGACTGGTGCTGTAGAAGGTTTGGATTGAAATGTGTCATCTGCGATCGCGAGTGGGTTGAGTCTACTCAACCCTCCAGTTTGTGGTTGTTCTCTGGTGCATTTTGCGAAAGGCCGCACCCTGTTGATGCCCGGCAGAGCAATGCATAACACCACTCAAGGAACTTTTTTCCGATGACCCAGGCAACTCATGGCAACACCGTAAAAATCCATTACACGGGACGCCTAGAAGACGGCACTGTCTTTGATTCTTCTGTCGATCGAGATCCCTTAGAATTTACTATCGGCGGTGGTGGAATTATTCCGGGCTTTGAAGAAGCCGTGATGGGCATGGCCCCAGGAGAATCTAAAACGACCACCATCGCGCCAGAATCTGCCTACGGCCCTTATCGTCCAGAAATGGTGCTCAAGGTTGAGCGAGAGCAAATTCCAGAGGATATCCCGCTGTCTGTAGGTCAGCAAATGCAAATCCGCCAACCTGATGGTAGTGCTGTCCCTGTGATTGTCACTGAAATGAACGAAGGCGACGTGACCCTGGACGGGAATCACCCTTTAGCTGGGGAAAATCTAGTGTTTGATATCGAATTAGTCGAAATCAACTAAGGCAGCAAACTTAACTGCTGCACCGGATTGTTAGGTTGAGATTTAGCTTGCTTGCGCCGCCTATGCAGCTTAGGCGGCGTAATGTCGACATGGGCTACAAACCAGGTTCGTAAGGTGTTAGCCTGGGTTTGATCTAGCTCAGTCAAATCTAGACAAGTTGGAAACAGAGGGGTGTCAGAGCGTTTGGCCCAGGCAACTTCGCTATGGTGATAGTCAGCCCCAAAAGGCGTAATGTCATTAGGGAGTGCGGTGACGTAGGGTACGATGTTGTCAGCCTTGAGAAACCGTTGGCGTTGAAGTTCAAGCTGCTTGACTCGATGCTGGCGGGCTTGACGGTAGTCCAAAATAGGGGAAGGATAGCCTTTCACTTTAGGCGGTTGCCCCAACTGCTCCGGTGGTAGGTGGGCAAGTTCAGGTACCCAGTGTTTGATAAAGGCCCCTTCTGGATCACAGCGGTCTACAGCAACCTGGCCTGGATTGTAAATTCGTGTCCAGGTTTTATCGACGCAGTGGGTTACCCCAGCCTGCATGGCCCACTGGTAGTGATCAATCGGACAGTCCCCGTCAATCAAATGACGCATAAAGTGCAGAGCACCCCAGCGCCAGTCCATCCCTAGTAGGTTGCTTAAGAAACTTGAATAAATGGCTCGACTGCGGAAATTGAGCGCTAGCCAACCGCCTGTGGACTGGAGACAGCGCGCTGCCGCATCCACAATTGGAAAACCTGTATGGCCTGTTTGCCAAGCTTCATATAAGGCTTTGTCGAAGGGCCAACCATCTTGGTCAAAGATGGCATAGAGCGATCGCAGTTCCAGCTGAGGCAAATAGCGAAATCGCTGGGTAAATCCGCACCCCCAACGCAAGCGGGCAATCAGCTGATGGTGACTACGCTGGATACGATTGTCTCCTTGGTCGGGAGTTTGCTGGATGGTTTGCACACATTCCCGAATGGAAATTGCACCAAATTTAATGTGGGGACTAAGCCCAGTAGTCGCTTCAGCACTGGGATAAGAGAGCTGCCAATAGTAGCGATCGCTCTTGGCACTCAAAAACGTCTTCAAGAGCTGTCGAGCAGCATCAGTCCCCCCTTTCGGAATTGTTTTACCGTCAGGGTTATGGCTGAGATCGCTTAGGCACGGCAGAGATAAACTGGTCACATCGGCTGGTACGCGAACACGGGTCGGCGTCGGCACCATCGGTTCAGCCATGTGGGCGTACCAGGTTTCTCGATACTGGGGATAGGGTACTAAATCCACCAGACTGGCAGGTGGGTCAAACCAGCGAATCTTCATACCTTGAACAGCTAAGGCCTGATTCAACCGGGCGTCGCGTACTCGACCGTAGATTCGCTCACAGTCTGTGTGGGCGTAAATACCTTCAGCTTGGGTTTCACGTACTAATTGAGGTAGCACCTCAACCGGATCACCGGCGCGGAAAATGAGTCTTCCGCCGCGATCGCGTAGATCAGCATCCAGGGAAGCTAAACAGTCGAGCATAAAGGCGACTCTGGCTGATCCCGTTTCAGGGTGGTGCAGCAGGGCGCGATCGAAGACAAATACCGGAATGACTTCACCTCGCCGCGCCGCCCGATAAATCGGGTCGTGATCAACAATGCGCAAATCCCGTCGAAACCAAACAACGGTGCGGTTCATAGCTGCTCTAAGGGGGACTTGGGGGACTCTCGACTAACAACACCTTAGCAAAAGTTAATGGTTCTCAGGAACAATGGGTAGTCAGATAAATACATTTGTACTACTATTGGGTCATGGCCACGGAATGGCTCTAAAGCTCCGGTGTTTGAGGGGTGGTATTGCTGGACTGTCGCGTTGGTCCAGGGTCATCAGTACTGTCCCTTCTTCCTTTCCAGTTATGCGTGGTAGCAGGTTCGGCTTCAGATCAATGGAGGATGTCAGCCATGACTCAGCAATATGCCAATCAATACTCAACTCATTACCCGCGATCTGGTCATCCGCCGAGCCCCCCAGCCCAGCCAGGTGATGATTGGCAGCAGGGAGCCCAGCATTATCAGGCCCAGTCGGTCTTAGCGCCAGATCAACAGGCAGCCCAATATTCGAATCACTATCTAAGGCACCCGGCTAGTCCGCCCATGCCATCTCAGCCTCAGGCATCTGCGTTTTATCCGCCTCAAAGGCAACAACCAACCTCCTATTCAAAGTCGGCGACTTACGCCAGTCAACCTACTGCCGCAGCTCATTATCCCCCTTCCGCTACTTTCCCCACTGTTCAACCGGGCGCAATGAATCAGGGAGGCTATGGCGAACCAATGCCGCTTCGGCGTCCAGGGGGTAAGCCTAAAACGGCCAGCTATTTCTTGGCTGGGGGTTCGATTTCGATGCTGGCCATGATGGCGCTATTGGTTTTTCCGGGTAAGCAGCAGGCCACTGTTGAGACTGGACCGGCAATGTGCCAAGAAGTGGTAAAAGAAGACGCCCGTCTGTCTCGCAGTGCTCTCAGTCAGGTACTAGCGGTCGCTGAGCGATCGCCTAAAGAAAAAATCAATGAAATCCTAGCGGAACCCTATTGCATATTAGAGCCCCTCGCCGTGAGAGAGGGGGCTAATGCCCGACGGGAAGCCTATCCGTTGGAGTTTGATATCGATACCTGGTTTGTCGTGCTGTACGAAGAGGGTGAATACGCGGGCTATGACTTTAGCTTCCGCGGTCAGTAGGGTGTCGCTTGTCAAATCTTGATGGGTGTTTTGAGTGATTGGAACGATTGAGGGGTGAGGGGTGAGGGGTAAATCCAAGCAAGGGCAAAGTTGGCTAGGTGGTGTTCTAGGTAGCCTAGTGTTGGTGGCTTTGGCAGGATGTGGTGGTGGCAATGCCGTCGCAACCCGTACGATTCCGATTCATCAAAACTGGGCACTCCAACCGGGTAGTGAGATTGCTGGCTATCGCGTCATCGGTAGCTTAGGCGATGTGTCGATTGAGTTAGACGGATATCCGGTGCGGGCTCCCTTTGATGGTCGAGTGGAACCGTTGGATGGGGGAGGGGGATGCGTGGTGTTTTCAACCCCTGAAGTTCCGGCCTACTTGTTTCGTTTGTGTGGCTTGGCGAATCCAGCTTTGGGGGATTTGCGACGCGGCGACAAAATTGGTAAGGGGCAAAGCCTGCAGTTTGCCGCTATGCGAAAGCAACCTGATGGTACCTGGGCAATTGTGGAACCTGCCTTAGACATTTTGGAACGGACGGTGAAGCAGCCATGACCCATTTGCGCACGCTATCTCATTCTCGCGGAGTATTTGGCTTGTTGTCGGCAGCGGTGGGTATCTTTGCGACTCAATCCCAAGCGATCGCAGCTGGAGAGTTTGCCCTAGACTTTGATCATCCCACGCTGGCGGATGTGGATGTGGCGGTTGCTGAGCAACCCTTAGCTGCGGACGATGCAGCTAACCCGTCCCCCCCATTGCTATCTGTCCCGGCGTTACCCTCATTTGTCCCGCTGATAGCGGCAGAATCATCAACTCAACGGCTACCCCCACCGCCACCAACGCTGACACCCCGCGCCATTACTCAGTCCCCATCGTCTCCAACTTTGAATTCAACATCCAACGAACCTGAACAACCGCCTCAATCCCCTCGTTTAGAAGATTTATTTGTAGGGGGGTCAGATTCCTTGGTGGCTAAAGCTGTGGGCAATGCTGAGGGCACTCGCACTGATGCCGGGGGGTACACTGCTGCCTACTATGGTCACGTAGATCCTGGCAATCGTGCTTGGAACCTCGGCAGCTTTTCTTACCAGCATGGTGCGAATACACCAGAAGAAGCTGATGCCAAACAGCTCCAGCGACTCCAAGGCCAAGTTCAAACCCTGCAGTCTCAAGCTGTCAAAAAATCCCTGGCGCTAACCTTAGCTCAAACCCTCAACGGTATTGACTTAGCGAATCAAGCCCCGGCAACTGCGTTGGGCCGGGGGGGCTATATTGATCGCTTAGCGCAAGCTCACAACCTTGGCCTCAGAGGCGATGAGGCAGTGCTGTGGGCTCGAACGCGATCCTTTCTCAATCCCGATACCCAGCGTTGGAATGCGCCCGGTTTGGGCAACACGATTGAACAGATTACCCAAGACCAATCGCGCCGACAGCAGGCTATTCAAACTGCGATCGCAGCTACTCAACTTTCCCCTGCGGCTGTCATCCAAGTTGCACAGAAACCTGCAAATCCCAAGGATCCGGCTGTGGTTGATGCAGTTGTGACGCCACCCGATGAAACTGAAATTGCGATTCAGGAGGCTTTGGCAGACGATTTGATTTCTTTGGACTTACCGCCGATTTAGGGATCTCCAGAAGGGATCAATCTTTATCGTAGATCGGTGTCAAAGCACAAGACCCAATGCGCCAACTTGAAACCTCTAGCTCTTACCCCTGTCCTTCTAGTGGTATGTCATTGAGCTTCATATAGCTGAGTAGCCAGTTGGTCATCGTGGCCCGTCGCGTCAACCTAGGGATCAGCTGATCAACGCTGTAGCCCTGGAAGCTCAACTGCTCCTTCAAAAGCTGCTTGTTCTCTTTGGGAATGGAGCGTGTCAACTGCACCGTTGCTGGACGACTATCAATAAAATCAGGCGGTTCCGGATATTTTTCAACCCAGGCCGGATCGACAGCTTGGGTATCCCACTGTTGAGCCGCTTCGTCAAAGCGATAGCCTAAATAGTGCCAAACCAATTGGTTGACCGTCTCATCAGGCAATTCTTCATTCAGGATGGCCCAGAGGGTGTTGTGGTTGAGGGGAGGGTGAGCGGACATAGGGGAAAATTGATGGATGTTTAAGGTTGGGACTTTGATGGGGTGATGGCGAGGTGGGGTGATGGGGAGGGTGGGGTACCTTACCCTCAAATCTCTCCTGCCGACCCTAGCACCTCACAGCGGATCGGCTGCTGCTGCATCAGAAGGCCATACTCCAAGCCTTCCACGACGGCCTGATAGGAGGCATCAATAATATTGGGGGAGACGCCGACGGTGGTCCAGCGTTGATAGCCATCGCTGGATTCAATCAAGACTCGGGTTTTGGCTGAAGTGCCGGCTTTGCCATCAAGGATGCGAACCTTATAGTCGGTAAGTTGGCAATGGGCGATCGCAGGGTAGAAATTCATTAGGGCTTTGCGTAGGGCTTTGTCCAAGGCTGAGACAGGGCCGTTGCCCTCGGCGGCTTCGAGAATTTCTTCGCCATTGACCCGTACTTTAACTGTGGCGAGGGCATGGTTACGCCAGCGATCGCCGTCGGGGACTTGCTCACAATGCACCTGGAAACCAGGGCGCTCAAAAAACTGGGGGCGTTGATTCATCGCTTCGCGCATCAGCAGCTCAAAGCTGGCTTCTGCGGCTTCAAACTGATAGCCTTCATGCTCCAGGGCTTTAAGCCGTAGAAGTAATTGACGGCAGGTGGGGTCTGTTTTTTCGAGATGAAGGCCAAAGCTTTTGGCCTTGGCGATTACGTTGCTCAACCCAGCCTGGTCAGAAATTACGATGCGGCGGTGGTTACCGACTTGTTCGGGGTTGATATGCTCGTAGGTCAGGGGGTTGCGCTCGACGGCACTGACGTGGATACCGCCCTTGTGGGCAAAGGCGGACAGACCCACAAAGGGCGCGTGATCGTCGGGGGCGAGGTTGACCACTTCACTGATGAATCGACTGGTTTCAGACAGGGTCGCCAATTGATCTGGGGCGATGCAGTCGTAACCGAGTTTAAGCTGTAGGTTCGGCAGTAGGGAACACAGGTTGGCATTGCCGCACCGTTCGCCATAGCCGTTGATCGTGCCCTGTACCATAGTAGCTCCAGCCCTTACTGCGGCTAGGGCATTGGCCACGGCAGTGCCCGAATCATTGTGAGTGTGGATACCTAATTGGGGAAACGGGGCACGATGGCCAAAGGTCTGTCTCTGACTATTGCCAAAGGTCTCGACTAGCCACCGTTGCACTTTGCCCGTAATCTCAGAGACTTCGTGGGGCAGGGTGCCACCATTTGTGTCACATAGCACTAACCACTCGGCCCCTGCATTGACCGCCACCGCTAGCGTCTGCAGCGCATAATCAGCATTTTGCTTGAAGCCGTCAAACCAGTGTTCGGCATCGTAAATAATCCGACGGTCTTGGCTACGCAGAAAGGCAATGGTGTCGGCAATCATCGCCAGATTTTCGTCCAAAGTGGTCTTCAACCCTTCTACGACGTGCAGATCCCAGGATTTGCCAAACAGTGTCACCCAGCGAGTCCCCGCTGACAAAATCGGTTGCAGCATGGGGTCGGTTGCTGCCGACTGTCCGGGACGGCGGGTCGAGCAAAACGCCACAACTTCGGCCTGGGTCAAGGGCGTTTCCTTCAGCTGCCAAAAAAACTTGACGTCCTTAGGATTTGCCCCAGGCCATCCCCCTTCAATAAACGGTACCCCTAAGCGATCGAGCTGGCGGGCAATTCTCAACTTGTCTTCAGTCGATAGGGACAACCCTTCTCGCTGGGCACCATCGCGAAGAGTCGTGTCGTAAATCCAAAGTCGAGGGTTGGCAGACGGATCAAACTGTGACTTTTGCATGGGGTCAGGGGAAGGCATAGGGAACAAAGCATCTCGTCTTATTTATTAAGGCAAGCCCGGGTAGTCAGTACTGGTCAGAGCCGACATGGGTCTGAGCTGGGAGGATAAACCTGAGGTTAGCAATTCACACAACGCAACCGAAAGAAACCCCTTAAGCTATGACCAGTTCATGCTGTCATCTACTTTAGAATCTGCCATGCCCAAAATTATCGCCCAAGGAAAAACCATTGAGTGTGAATCTGGGGCTAACCTGCGTCAGGTCTTGCTGAAGCATGGCATTGATTTGTACAACTCAAACGCCAAAATGATTAACTGTCGCGGCATCGGCTCTTGTGGAACCTGTGCGGTAGCCATTGAGGCAGCTGTACCTGAGGCAGCTACTCAGAGTGTTTCTGAAGCAAATTGGCGCGATCGCACCCGGCGATCTTTACCCCCCCATAATCCAGACCGCAACCTTAGATTAGCTTGTCAAACCCGTGTGTTTGGAGATATTAACGTCACAAAATTTGACGGTTTTTGGGGTCAGGGTGGCCAGCAAGTCTGGTGATGCTCTCGGAGTCACCAGACCCCCTGTCCGATTTGAAAATTTGAGGATTAGCCTCAGGAAAAACGCTGGATTTCGATTTGAACAGCGTTTAATTTCAATAAATGTGTCCCGAAACGCTTGAGCTGAGCGAAGATAGAGAAGGGAATTGGGGAGAATATGGCATGAATCGATACGTTTTAGGCGCTGTGCTTGCAGTTTTGGCCTATGTCGGTGCAAGTTCGGGGCAACAATTTGTCTCTCAACTGATGGACAACTCTGATACCAACGCACAACTATCAGATGGTGTCAGTAATGAAGCACTGACGCCTGTACAGCGGTTGGGACAAAATGCTCAGCGTGAAAGTGACGAACCGCCTGTCGTGAGTTCGGAGAATTTCGGCGCACCTGTAGAAGAAGCTCCGCAAACTTCACCCGTGCCGAATCCGACTGCGGTCAGCCCAGATACCACGGGTGGTAGCATCGGCGATTTCCCCCCGGCTCAATCCCAGACTGTTGACCCGACAACGGTCCCTGTAGACAATTCAATTCCCGCCCTTTGGTAGAGAGTATGACAGGGAGCCGTGATGTCCTGATCATTGGTGGTGGCATTATCGGACTCGCGATCGCAGTCGAACTGCAACAGCGGGGTGCCCAAGTCACTGTGCTAAGTCGAGATTTTGAACAAGCGGCTAGCCGCGCCGCTGCTGGTATGTTGGCACCCCAGGCAGAAGGGATTACGCCTGGGGAATTTCAAGCTTTGTGTTTGTGCAGCTTGGCGGAATATCCCACCTGGACTAGCAAGCTTGAAAACCTGACTGGAGAATCCACTGGATACTGGCCCTGCGGCGTGTTGGCCCCCTACTATACCCCTGAGAATTCCAGTCCTTCTCCCTCCCCAAATGGTTCCTTAGCTCATAGTGAACCTCTCGATCTGAGTCCTCCAACGGCTCATTCAACCGTACGATACTGGTTCGATCGCACTGCCCTACAACACTATCAACCCGGCTTAGGAGAAGCAGTCACAGGGGCCTGGTGGTTTCCAGAAGAAGGTCAGGTGGACAATCGGGCTTTGTTCAAGGCGTTGCGCCTAGCGGCTCAAACCTTAGGCGTCGATTTGCAAGCAGGGATTACAGTCGATGCGCTACAACAGCGCGATCGCCAGATCACCCACGTGCGTACTTCCGAAGGCGACTTTGAAGCAGGGCATTATGTATTGGCGGCGGGATCGTGGTCTAATGAACTACTACCTGTGCCTGTGGTACCGCGCAAAGGGCAAATGGCAGCGGTAAAACTGTCGCCGGGTGATTCCCGAGCCTCGTCCCTCCAACGTGTTCTATTTGGCCCAGATATTTATATCGTGCCGCGCCAAGATGGGCGGATTCTAATCGGCGCAACGGTTGAAGATGTGGGGTTTACGCCCCACAACACGCCTGCTGGATTGCAACAGCTGTTTGAGCGCGCCGCACGCCTCTATCCAGATATCCAAACCCTACCCCTACATGAATGCTGGTGGGGGTTTCGTCCGGCGACGCCTGATCAGATGCCGATTTTGGGGCCGAGCCATTGCACAAATCTGACCTTGGCTACGGGCCATTATCGCAATGGCATTTTGCTAGCCCCGGTCACAGCGTCTGTCATTAGTCAGTGGATTGTCGATTATCAAGCCGACCCTTTACTCGATGCCTTTTCGTGGGAGCGGTTTCAATCTCCGATCTCCCCCGTTTCTCAGTCTTTTTCTGCCGCTGTTGTTACCCCCCCATCCCCGTCTCCTGTTGTTCCTATGCAAGTCTTAGAATCGATCTCAACCCCTCAAACCCCCAGTGCCGCAGCTGATCAACCCCTCACCATTGCAGGCCGTAAATTTGAATCTCGCTTGATGACTGGATCGGGCAAGTACGACAATTTTGATGTCATGCGGCAGGCAGTTGCTGCTAGTGGCAGCCAAATTGTGACCGTTGCAGTGCGGCGGGTGCAAACCAATGCCCCAGGGCATGAAGGGCTAGCTGAAGCCCTTGACTGGACAAAAATTTGGATGTTGCCTAACACGGCGGGTTGCCAAACCGCAGACGATGCGGTGCGGGTGGCTCGGCTGGGCCGGGAAATGGCGAAACTGCTGGGTCAAGAAGACAACAACTTTATTAAGTTGGAGGTGATTCCCGACGCCAAGTATTTGCTACCGGATCCCATTGGTACGCTGCAAGCGGCGGAGCAGTTAGCGAAAGAAGGATTCGCGGTGCTCCCCTATATCAATGCTGATCCGCTGTTGGCTAAGCGCCTAGAAGAGGTGGGTTGCGTCACGGTGATGCCGCTGGGGTCGCCGATTGGGTCAGGCCAGGGCATTCGTAACGCCGCTAATATTCAAATTATCATCGAAAATGCCAAGGTGCCTGTGGTAGTTGATGCCGGTATCGGTAGCCCCAGCGAAGCTGCCCAGGCAATGGAGATGGGAGCGGATGCATTGCTGATCAACACTGCGATCGCGAAAGCTAAAGATCCCATTGGCATGGGACGGGCCATGGGGCTAGCTGCAGAAGCGGGTAGGTTGGCCTATATGGCTGGCCGGATCCCGACGAAAGCCTACGCCAGCGCTAGCTCTCCCTTGACCGGCGTGATTAACAGCTAAGACAGCCTGCGTATGATCCCTGATTACAGGTCGCTTCATCTGTCTCTATCATTGGGCAGATATCTTTACAAAGATCAAAGGTTCGGTTACTTAGCGAAGTAGATGTCTTAATCTTTGTTAAGATTAGTCACAATAGAGTTAGTAAAGGATTAATACAGATGCCCTACACCACTGAAGATGGCGGTCGCCTTAACAACTTTGCGGTTGAGCCTAAGATGTATGAAGCTGAGCCGCCAACGGGTTCACAAAAGCGCAACTATGCCATCTTGGGGATTGCAGCTGTGCTGCTGATTGGTGGTTTGTTTGCCGTTGCGGCATCTGTTTCATAGGGGTAGCTAGCTAGGTTTTTAGCTGAGCCGGATAGCTTGATTGAATAGCTTTGCATTGAAAAGAGACGGGGGTTACCTGGTCTCTTTTCTTGTTTTAGGGGTGGATTATGGCGTCAAGTTTCCAACGATTGCAGCACCATTATCGCCGTTTGCGTCAGGCCAAAGTTTTTAGTCCCTATTTCCCCGTTTCTCCAGCTCAGTTTTCCTGGTTCTATGGCTGGGTGATTGTGGCAGTAGCGACGATCGGTATTCTCATGAGCATTCCCGGGCAAACCGCTGGCGTAAGCGTCTTTACCGATCATTTAATTGAGGCCACTGGGTTATCGCGGCTGTCGTTAAGCAATGCCTATCTCGTGGGGACGCTCACTAGCGGATTATTGTTGCCCTATGGTGGCCGGTTGCTCGATCGGCTAGGCTCCCGATTTACGGTGGTGTTGTCGTCGCTTTGGTTGGCTGGGACGCTAGTATATCTTAGCTTTAGCGATCGCTTGCTCAACCTAATCAGCTCAGGTTTACCTGGGTTGACGGCCCAACAAATTGCGTTACCACTGTTGATTTTAGGTTTTTTTAGCCTGCGGTTTAGCGGCCAAGGAATGCTGACGTTGACCAGTCGAACCACCTTGGGCAAGTGGTTTGATCGACGACGAGGCTTTGTGTCTGGGCTCTCAGGCGTATTTGTGTCTTTTGGCTTTGCGGCTGCCCCGCTGATCTTTAGCCTCTGGATTGGCTTACTGGACTGGCGTGGGGCTTGGCTAAGCATGGCGCTGCTGGTAGGCGTGGGGATGGCGCTGTTGGGTTGGCTATTTTTTCGAGATAATCCGGAGGTTTGCGGATTGCGGATGGATGGGGATGGGAGTCGGGAGGCAACGCTGGAAGTGGATTCGATCGGCAGTAGTCAGAAATCGGCTTTGGAACCCCGTGCCTTATTGCCCCCATCAACGGATTTTACCCGTGCCCAAGCGGTGACAACGTTAGCCTTTTGGTCAACGACTTTAGCCCTATCATCGCAGGCATTGATTATCACCGGGATCACTTTTCACATCGTTGATATTGGGGCCGCTGTGGCGTTGAGTGAAACCAAGACGGTGGCTTTGTTTTTGCCGATGGCTATTTTATCGACGGGGGTTGGGTATGCCATTGGTGTGGTGTCTGACCGTATCCCCCTGAAGCGTTTGTATCTGCTGATGATGGGGGTGCAAGCCGTCGGTATTCTTTGCATGGGACGGCTGGATTTGGTGGGGGCGCGGGTATTGGTGATCGCGGGGTTTGGCATCAGCGGCGGCTGCTTTAGTACGCTGAGTACGGTGACGCTACCACGCTTTTTTGGCCGCACTCACCTGGGGGCTATTGCGGGTGTGCAGATGATGAGTATGGTGATCGCTAGCGCGTTGGGGCCATCGTTTTTGGCATTGTTCCAGGCTCAATTTGGGTCTTATCAAACGGGGTTATATTTGTGTGCGATTTTCCCTGTGATGATTTTTTTGCTGCTGTTGCCGACCCAAAATCCTCAAAATTCTTGAGGGGTGACCCGTTGAGGAATTGTTCCACTTTGCGTGAGATGGGGCATGATTAGGATGTTAATTTCAGCGCGATCGCTATGAATCGGTCTATTAAACCGCGTCCACATCCAGATCCACAGTTTTCCTTCGCAGGGGCTAGAGGCCTCTCGCCCCTACTCAAGGTTTCAAATCGGATGTGGTTTATTCTTTCAGTTCTTGCTGTCTGCACGGCTTGGTTCACCCCTGCGGCTGTTTTGGCCGATGAGCCTGAGGAGGTGAATCCGCAAATCCAGGCGCTGCGTGGCACAATAGCAACTGCCCTGTGTTTGAATGAGTGGGATTTGGCGATGGATCTGACGAGCCAGCTTATGGCCACAGAAGGAGTCAATAGTGTTTATCGTACTGAACTGGTTCGATTTCGCGGTCAGATTCAAACCTGGGCGTTTCAAAATGAGCCGATTCGGTTTCAGGGCTGTGATGACGAGATTGCCGCGTCGATGGTGTATGTGAGCAACCCTCAGCAGGTCGCTGAAGCTGAGGCTGAAGGTGCTAACCCACCGCTAGACTGGGCCGGGGCTTATGAGTCTTATCAGTTGTTGCAGCAATCAAGCTTTTAATCCTGGTGATACCTTGCCATAACTGCTTACAGGCACCGACCTCAATCTTTACTACGACAGCCACTATCTGCTTCGCTACAAACGCCCCGATTGGTTTCTCGCCCTCGGTGTCCCCCGCCTCTACGACATTCACTGCTGGGTGAACTGGGTCAGTAACCAAGCGCTAACCTTGCCATGATTGGTTTTGCGACTACGCTGAAACGCAGACCGTAAAATCGCCAAATCTAACCCTGGCAATACCAGAGACTGCTCAATTCTGCGACTGCCCTGATTCTCAACTGCAAACGCCAGTAGTTGGACATTATCCACATCAATAATCCAATATTCCTTGACCCCAAGCGACTCATAGAGCAAACGCTTTTCACCCTTGTCATCCGCCAAAGAAGAAACCGCCACCTCAATCACCAAATCTGGAGCCGGATAGCGATCTAAATCGATAATCGTGGCATCCCAGGGAATTACCTCTGCATTGTCCCCCAGATAAAATGAAACATCAGGTTGAGCCTCAGAATGGCCCGTTTTGCGATACGTGCAGTTATCGTGGCTATCCAGATTGATTTCCTTTAACCCAGCAAATAAAAAGATCGCCCCAATAATTACCGCATGATCACGAGAATGAGGGTTACCGAGCGGTGACATCTCTAACCTCATGCGCCCATCGTGATAGTAGCCCTTAGCGCCTTGATGCTCTGACTGCTCAAGCACTTCCAGGTAGCCCTGCCAGGCAACGTTAACCCAAGTATCGGTTGGAATTTGAGTGGAGAGCTGACTCATAGCTGTAGGCCAATAATAACTGTGGGCCAGATGAGACATTGACGTAAGCCTATCTTAGCGCTGGAGAGAGTGTTTCTGATTAGATTGACAGGGGCCACAGCATAACCCAATACCCCAACCCAGCAAAGGATAAATGGCCCAGGTGATTGCTCCGGCAGTTGCCAGGTTGATCACGATGAGCAGTGTGTTGACCCCAGCATAGGTAATCACCTCTGAGCGAAATCGACGGCGGCGATCGCGTTTTGCCACCGCTTCAACCTGCTGTTGCTCAGATTCAAGCTGCCAGTCTTGAGTCGCTTGTTGCAAAACCTGATCAGAGACGCCCAGTTCAGACGCCATCTCCAACAATTGCGCATCGGTAAACTGGCTACGGTCGCGATAGGTCATTGCTTTTTGCAAAATCTGCTGAACCGCTTCAGTGGAGTAGGTAGGGCGAGTCTGTGGACTAGGGGACATTTCAGAAACCTCCAATCAAAATCACATGGGATAGTGGGGTAAGTCTGCTCATTACGCATCTATTTGCATATTATATTCAAAATAGTGGATATGCAAATAATTGAATTTTTATCGAACATTTTGCCAAGTGATCACTACCGTTTCACGTTTTGCCCGCGACAAATGGCTGGTCTTTAGGGCTCTTGTTGCAAAACGTCTGCAATCCAAAATCCAAAATCGCAAATCCAAAATAGGCAGCATGGAACACCCTCATAGAAATCCAGTTTCTGTGAGGAGCAGTCCTTTTGTTGGGTAAGTTGTCGAGAAGCCCAGTTTCTGGCAATCCTGGTTTAGGATGGGAGCATGATTTTGGCCCAAGGAGCCGTCATGCAAAACCCCCTACAGCGGTTGAAATATTTGCCCTGGTTGTTGCTGCTACAAGTGGCAGCGCTGACTACCGCGATCGCCGGGGCAACTGACATTCTGTTAACGGTTGGGTTGCTGCAACTAGAACAGATAGGCGTAATCTCTACAGGGGTATTTCAGTCGCCCCTCATCGGCCTCATTTTGAGTTTGTTGATGTTTGGGGTGGCCATGGGGGTCGGAGCGTTGGGGGTTTTGCTAATGCAGCGGTTTTTCACCCAGATTTATATCAACACTGGCGTGCTGTGGGCGCTAGTGCCTTGCTTGGGATTAACCCTATTCCTATTTGCCCAGATGCGCTTGCCCCAACTGCTGGTGGGTATTAGTTATCCCCAGTTACTAGGCATTGTGTTGGGCGTATTTTTGTGCGGCAGGCGTTATTGGCGAGCATTCTAATCGTCATTGCGATCGGGATGGCGCTGGTTGAGTGCTTGCCATTCTTCCACCACAAAGGGGGCTGCGACCAGTTCTGCAATGCCGCCAGTTTGGAGAGGCACCGCAATTTGCAACGGAATTGGCTGCTGGATCTGGTCAAGCACAGGTTGCATGGCATATTGCCCGACATTGGGTGGCAGCTGAAGCACTGATCCATCTAAGGCAAAAGGCGCTTGCCAGGATAGGGCTGTGCCCGTGTCGATGGTCAGAGGACGAGTGGCGTCAACGGCAACCGCACCTGGAAACCCAACCAGTCGTAAATAGAGTCCATCGGGTTGATCGACCCGGTAGCGTTTGAACAGGACAGCTTGCCAAGCGCGATCGCGTCGATCGCGCAAACTCTGCTGTGACCGAAACGTTACCTGCCCGGGTTGTTCGCGGTAGGTATGAATAGATGCGATCGCGGGTCGAACCTGACTCAACCCTGCGATCGCCAGCATCACCGTGGCGATGAGTAGGACTAAGGCGCGCGATCGCCAGCCTACAGTTTTACTGCCCCACGGCTTATTCATCCCTAGAGGCTGCGCATGCCTAGAGGCTGCGCATGGTTTCAATGACAACCCGATAGCCTTCAGCATCTCCTTCTTGTAAAAATAACTCAGAGGCTCGCTGCAAGTCGCTCGTTGCACCCTGACGATTACCCAGCTGGATCAGGCTATAAGCCCGGCCATAATAAACATTGGCTTCTTCCACTTCGCTGCGGATCAAGAACGTGTAATCGTCGTATGCCCGTTGATAATTGTTCAAAGCAACGTACATTTGGGCCCGAGACTTGTAGGCTTCCAGATAGTCGGGGCGGATGTTAATCGCTTGAGTAAAGTCAACCAGGGCGCTTTGTGGATCATCTGCAAGCGCATAGGCCTCCCCTCTAGACTTATAGGCTTCAGCATAGTCAGGGTCAAGGGCAATGGCTTCGCTATAGTCTCGGATGGCACCCAAGTCATCTTCGAGGGCAAGGCGAGCATCGGCCCGTTTCTTATAGACCTCTGCACTCTCGGGTTCGAGGGCTAATGCACTATCAAAGTCGTCTAGGGCAGCTTGCACATTCCCGCGGGCAGCATAGATACTGCCGCGATTGACGTAGGCCTGTACGTTATTCGGATCAAGATCTAGGGTGCGATCCAAATCTGCGATCGCCAGATTGCCACGGTTCCACAGGGCATACACATGGCTGCGATTGAAATAGGCTTCAGGGTCATCCGCATTGAACTGAATGGCGGTATCAAAATCCTCTAGGGCAGCTTCGTAGTCTCCCAGTTTGTAGTACGCGACCCCACGGCCCACATGGGCTTCGGGATAACGCTGTCGTTGCTGTTGGCGGATATCGATCGCATTCGTAAAGTCTTCAATCGCAGACACATCGCTGTCCAGTTCGGCGTAGGCACTACCCCGGTGGAAGTAAGGCTCGGCAGCCTCAGGGCGGAGGCTAATCGCACTGTTAAAATCCTCAATGGCTGCCTGGTAATTGGCTCTGTCGGCATCCACATAGCCACGATAGAGGTAAGCATTATAGTAGCTTGGGTCGAGCTGTAAGCTTTGGTTAAAGTCCGCTAACGCTAAGTCAGGTTGGTCAGTGTTGTAGTAGATGTAGCCCCGCAAAAAGTATGCGGGTGCCAACCCTGAGTTGAGTGATAAGGAACGATTGACGTTGGTAAGGGCGGTCTCCCAATTTTCCATCAGGGCATAGCAAGCCCCTCGATAGCCGTAGGCTTCTGCATAGGTCGGCTGAATCTGCAGTGCTTGAGTTAGCACGGCAATGCAGTCTTCATAGCGGCCGGCGTTAAAGTGATCCACCCCCTGGTTATATAGATCAATGGGGTTAGCCTGGGGTAAAGGTTCAGATACGGGGCTGCCTTCCTCTATAGGGCTACCTTCTTCCTCAGTGGGGGCCTCTGTCTGCGCGAAAGCTGCTATGGGAGCACCTCCCAACAAGGCAGCTAGGCTAAACACGGTAACGGTTTTATGGATGTATTTCATAGCCGGACCCAGCGGTGATGGAACAATAAATTAGGGCGATCGCGAAAGTTAAGCCACGGTCTACGCTAAGGCTGAGCTTTTGCCTTATAAACGCTATCGGGCTATTGATATGGTGTAGAACAACCTGCTCTGGCGCTTAATGATAGGCCAGCTTCGGTGAACCGACGCAGGAATCCCAGTCAAAATCAATACAAATTCTTAAATTGCCCCGGATTTTCTTTAAGGTTACCCAGACAACGGTTTGAACTTAACAGGCTTATTCTTGTCTTTAGCTGAGATGTTCCAATCTCTGCAGAGCTAACTTCAACGAATGCCCGTGAGGCGATCGCTTTTGGGTAGTTCCCCTTCAGTCTGGCCTGCTTCGGCGCTCTCCTCAACGATGCCTAGCGTCTCTGCTGTGGTTCCTGTTTTTAAGAGTTCTGTTGTTTTTACCGTGTCTATGCCCTCGGCAGTTTCTGCTGTCTTTACCGTGTCTATACTCTCTGTAGTAGCTGTATTTTTGCGCTTAGAAAATCCCCAGGTAAACAGCAGCGCAATCAGGCTTACCATGGCCCACTCGGGCGGCACCCAGTCTTCATTGATCACGCGCACCAGCAGCCGTAACCCCACCAGCCCCACGGTGATAAATCCGGCATCTTCGAGGTAGACATATTCTTCCAGCCAGCGGATGAATAACCCTGCCATAAATCGCAGGGTAATCACGCCAATCATGCCCCCTAGCATTACCAGCCAAATGTCACGAGATAGGGCGATCGCAGTGGTAACACTATCCAGGGAAAAGGCCAGATCGGTCAGGGCAATTAAGGGAATAGCCTGCCACACCGATTTAAATCGGGGACCATGGTGGCTGTCATCGCCCTCATTTTTAGAGGTGAAATATTGAAACACTAGCCACAACAGATAAGCCGCTCCGAGCACTTCAAATTGCCAAAATTGCAGCACCCACCCTGCGGTCAAAATCAGCCCCATCCGCAACACAAAAGCCAACACTAAACCAATGTTGAGGGCACGGCCTTCGAGTTCTTTAGACTCTAAACCTTGGGCGATCGCAGCTAGCGCAATCGCATTGTCAGCCGAGAGGATTGCTTCTAGGGCAATCAGCACTGACAGCAGTAACAGGGTATCGAGCCCGAGGGTGGGCGAAAATTCAAGCAAACGATCCAGCATTAAAAGCCTGTTATCCTGAGTTTTGGTTTACACCAAATTGATCATGCCGCAATGTCATGACACGGGGGTGTCTTTACTAGAATAAAGCGAATTCTATAATCCCGTTACCGTCGATACCATTATCACTGTTGGAGTTTCACTACTAGGGGCGCTGTGGTTCATTCTTTGTTTAGGCAATTCCGCGATCGCTACCCATCGGGTAGCCTCTGCGCCAATTTGCTGACTATTCAAGATGGTGTATATGTTGTACGGGCTGTGGTCACCGTTGAAACTATTGCCTTGGCCAGCGGTATGGCCGCCGCCGCCAACCTTGAGCAGGCCGAAGATCAAGCCTACCACCGTGCCCTCAGCGCTTTAGGGTTATGGGATGCAGACAATCGACAGTTAGAGGTAGCGGCGGCACAATCTCCGGATGCACCTGTGGTGCAATCAATTCAATCCACTGCGTTATCCCCAGCAGTGAGTCCAGATTCAACAGAAACAGCGATACAACCGATGTCCCAAACAGTTCCTGTTGCATCACCAGAACACAAGCAGGTCCCATTAGCTCCAACACCTCTAGACTCATTCCCTGCGGAACTGCCAAACCCAGAACTGCTGGATCCGGCAATTAAGGCAGCTGCAATCGCCCAACTGCCCGATATGAGTGGTGGCCCGGTTGACTTATCAGACATCATGGCTCAAACCGATGTGGAACTGCGGCGGCTGGGTTGGGACGTAGTGCAAGGGCGGGACTATCTAGAGAAGACCTACGGCAAGCGATCGCGCCACGAACTCACCGATGAAGAACTTTTGTCCTTCTTGCTTTATCTAGAAACCTTAAGCGATTCCACTGAATCTCAATTGCATCGTTGAAAACCTTATACAACACAATCAGCGGTGTATCGGACAGCGCAATTGGTAGAGACACCATGAGCCTTGAAAAGTTAGAAGAAGGTCTCACTTTTCAACTCAGGAAAAGTGAGACACGGTGATAACGATCTTGAGATATTTCTGCAAGCTAACTAGACCGCGAGACTGTATGGATATCCGTGATGGCTTAGGTCCATTGAGCTTGGTGGCATGAGCATTTGGGGCTCAATTGGTTGAAATAATACGGACTAGCCAGACAACTAAGAACATCAGTACCAGGTAAGCGATCATCGCAATCAGTAAATTGATGTCAAAAATGTTGGCGCTGCCGTTGAAGGTAGGGCTAATAAATAGCGTGGAAAACGGTCTAACAAAGGGTTCAGACAACCCATAAATCACCCCGGCAAATGTATTGGATGTATTAGCAGCGCTCAAACGCAGG
This sequence comes from Cyanobacteria bacterium P01_A01_bin.123, assembly GCA_039815185.1. Classification (GTDB taxonomy): domain Bacteria; phylum Cyanobacteriota; class Cyanobacteriia; order Phormidesmidales; family Phormidesmidaceae; genus JBCBZT01. The sequence continues at coordinate 165,519 of JBCBZT010000004.1, forward strand.
ATAAAGCGCAGCCCTAGCAGCAACTCTAGCGCTCCCACCAAAAAATAGATGCCTTGCTCAAACTTTCGCGCGATCGCATTTTGCTGCACTTGCCCAACCTGGCGTTCCACTTGACGCAGCCTTAAGCGCTCTGCCTCCAACTTTTGCTCGCGGTTGAGCCCGTCTTCATAGTCGCGATCATTTTGAGGGTGGTTGTTCACAGGGCCTCCGAGTGAATCCTGGCTTGGAACCTCAACCTCATCCAGTTTGAGAACTTAAGTTTTACCTAAGCAGAAACAATAGGTTTGGATACGGTCAAGGTTTGTACTCAAAATCCTATCAAACGGCATCCGCTTTCCGTCCGGACTGCCTGCGGGCTGCCCCCAACATCTATTCATGGGCACCTGGAAATATTGGTAGGAAATCAATGTAGCCTAGGCTTCGGTTTAGCTGAGGCACAATGATTTAAAGTAGGATGCAGAGGCATCTGGTAATTACCCATAAGTTCATCGTCTACTATGCCGAAAGCCTCTTATCTCATAAGGGTTTAGCGCGTATCAATAAGGCATCTAAGGTGGAAAATGCCTGTAAAAAGCTAGCGTCAGTGCCTTCCTTATAAATAAAAATATTAATTTTTCATTAAGTTTTGATGCTGTAATTTATGCGCTTCCTGGTCTTTCACCTGAAATCCAATCATGAGTCCTAACGTTTTACACCAACTCTGGAAGATCATCGATACGGCTGATCCGAGGGTTGTGGCGGTGATGGATGAGCCCAATTTAGTGGATTGGTTGCTCCAACAGTTGCGCCTTTATCCTGGGCCTGCGGATCCAGGTGATTCAGAAGTCACCCGTTACATTCAGTCTCGATTGCCCATGATTCAAGAGTTGGCCTACGAGCGTTTGAAGCAATGGTGACTTGATAAGCGATTTCCATCAATTATCTTCGGTTCCGGGCGAACAAAGGACGCGATTGTCCTGTTGTTGTTGTACACCATAGCTCAGGTAGTCTTGTACCCAATCGCAGGCATAGGCCAGCAATCTTTCTTCATTCAGAGCGCGCTCAAGATTCCAAAGTAAGACTTTTCTGTCTTGCCCTGTTGAGGCTAGATAATCCCCATCAGGGCTGAATGCCACGTCGATGACACTCCCTTCATGGCCCCGCAGTGTGTCTAATAACTGCCCGTCTGACCGTTGCCAGATCCGAATGGTGTTGTCTTGGTTAGCGGTAGCTAAATATCGACTGTTGGGGCTGATGGCAATCGCATTGACGCCCACTGCGGCTTCTTGAGATTGTTGGCCGCCCACTTCCTGTTCAAACTGTTCCAGGGCTTGGCGTTCTAGGGTACTGTCCTCTGAGGAAAGATTCACTGACGTTTGCGATGCTGACCCATAGGTCAAGGGAGGCAATTGCCTTGTGCCATCAGGGTTCCAGACAATCGCACTACCATCCTCGCTGGCAGTGACAATCCAGGCTCCGTCGGGGCCAAAAGCGATGTCGTTAACTTGGGCCTGATGGCCTGAAAACTCTTGTTCGACAATGCCGTCTAACGTCAGCAGTCGTGGGATGCTTTTATTGCCTAATACGGCAATCGTCTTGCCATCAGGGTTAAAAACGATCTGATTGATCTGCTTTTCATAGCCTCGAAAATCTTCTACGAGTCTGCCATCAGACAGTCTCCAGATGCGCACGCTATTGTCCGTGCTAGCCGAGGCGATTAGGCGACCGTCTGGGCTAAAGGTAACGCTGGTGATGAGTTCGCTATGGGCTGAACTTGAGTTGGTGTCAGCAGGCAAAGTACGCAGCAGTCGACCATCCATAACTCGCCACAGCTTGATGGTTTTGTCTTCTCCAACGGTGGCAATTTGCCCCCCGTCTGGACTGAAGACAGCTTGCGACACTCGTCCGGTATGTCCTGTGAAGGTTTGCAATAATGCCCCATCCCTTTGCCGCCAAAGCTTAGCCGTACTGTCGTCACTGGCAGTTACCAATTTGGCACCGCTGGGACTAAAATCGACGCTGTTGACTGCGGCACCGTGGCCGTTGAGCGGATTGAGTAGGTCATTGCGAGGTCGCCACAGACGCACCGTGCCATCCTGACTGGCGGTGGCCAATTGTTGCCCTTGAGTACTAAACGCCACATCCCAAACGGGAGCATTATGACCACTAAACGTAGTCAAGACGGTGCCATCATTGGCCCATAATTTAACGGTGGTGTCAGCACTGGTAGACACTAGGGTTTGTCCATCGGGGCTAAAGGCAACGCTGTGAATCGCGGCGGTATGACTCCTAAAGGTGTTCAGCAATCTACCATTGCGAACGCGCCATTGTTTGAGCGTGTTGTCGCTACTGCCTGAGATTAGGGTAATGCCATCGGGACTAAAGGCCACGGTTTCCACGGGGCCACTGTGGCCATCGGTGTCTTCTGTGCTGGTTAGGGTGTCCTCTAGGTTGCCATTGCGATCCCAAAGTTTCACAGTATTATCTTCCCCACCCGTGGCTATGAGCCGATCATCGGGGCTAATGGCTAGGCCATAGATGGCGCCGGAGTGGGCTTGAATGCTTCTGATTTGAGTGCCATCCGATGACCGCCACAGCTGCAGTAGGCCATCGTCGCTGACCGTGGCAACCCAATTACCATCGGCACTGTAGAGCACTTCGTTCAGGGGAAGCACGGTATCACCTAGGACGGTATCTCGACGTTTTCTGTCTGGGTTTCCCCCCAGGTTCCAGAAATTGAGAATGCCGTCTTCGCTCACAGAGGCCAATTGCTGGCCATTGGGGCTAAAGGCCACATCTCTGACAGGGGAGACATGGCCGGTCAACGTTGCTAGGGGTTTGCCGTTATCCTGCCATAGTCGAATGGTGCCGTCTTTGCTCGCAGTGGCTAATTGAGTGCCATCGGGGCTGTAGGCAACCCCAAAAACGGGGTCGGGGGTATTCCCTTCAGATAAGCGGTTGAATTCTACAACGCCAAATAGGGTGCGTTGGAGGGTACTAAGCACCTGATTGCGCAGAGCGTTAGGTACTGTTGACGGTTGCCTTAAATGGGTCGATAGCTGTTCTAACTCTTCGAGGCGACGGTGGGCACGAATGGCTTCGACTAGGGCATCAAGGGTTTGTTTGGAGGAAAATCGGGTGTCGGCGATCGCCGCGATCGCTTCTATTTCTCGCTCTGTGCTGCGTAACTGACTCGCTACAGCTTGACGATATTGCCGATGGGCAAACAGCCCTAATCCACAGGCAACTAACAACCCGACGCTAACGGCAGCCAGCAGAAATTGTTGACGTTTAGCACTTTTTTTCTCGGCGACCAGTTGGGCCTCAACGGCCAAAATCCGCTCAGCTTCAAGCAATCGTTCGCGAATTTTGCTTTCTAAATCCCGACTTGCAGCTAAAAACTGATAGTCCTCTTCACTGATATTGTGGTTATCAGCCCAGATTTGGGCTCGTTCCAGGGCACTATCGCGCAGTAGGTAAGCATTGTCTGGTTTGCCAGCGTTTATCCACTTATTCAACTCCCGGCCGTAGGGTCGCAGTTTGGCCAATTGCTCATCGACCCAATCCAGGTTGAAGACTGCTTGATAAATGCGGTTCCTGACCCGCAGTTGACCATAGCGTCTGGTCACTAAACCTGATAGTTGCAGACTGACCTGACCAGGCCAGGTGGCAATCACATTATCAGCCGGCAAACCTTCTTCAAGCAGCAAGCGTTTATAAAGACCCAAAATTTGCCCAGAATGCTGTTCGTTATGTAGTAGTAGGCGATCGCGAATAGTGCGCAAATGCTCTGGGATATCTTGAGCTTCCCAGTTGTTAATGACGTGTTTGCGCACGATGTTGTGGACATCTTGGGGCGACAGCGTGGTTCTTCGAGGTGATTGGGCCCGTGCGGTTTTGTACACTAGGTTGCACAGCTTTTGGGTTAAGAAGGGTTGTCCCCTGGTCCACTGCAAGATTTGGGTGAGCACCACTTGGGGATTGGTTACCACTTGTGCCAGACCTGGTAGCAAGGGCTGGGCTTCGGCTTCGGTAAACCCTTCCAGCTGAATAGCCCCATCTTTGTTGCCGACATTAAATGGCGTCAGATTGGGGTTGCTGATCAAATCAGAAGGGGTGGTGACCCCGAATAGGGCAAAACTCAGACGGCGATATTCGGGATTGTCTGAGCGATTGTTGTAGCAGGCACGAATAAACGCAAAAAAATCGTCTGAAGAAAACGGCAGGTTGAGAATGCCGTCGATTTCATCGATAAAAATCACGATTGGACAGTCATAAGTGCCGAGCAGTTCCTCAACGATAAATAGCTGCAATCGTTGAATCGGGCTGAAGTCGCTGCGATCGCGCCACCATTTTCTAAGGTTAAGCGACAACCCAAAACCACCGACCAAGATCCGTAATAAGCTGGCATACCACTGCTCTGGAGTAAGATTTTGGCTACCAATTTCACTCAGATCAATCACCCCACAGCGCACCCCTGCAGCTTGCAGTCGAGAGGTGGTTTGCACCCGCAGCGAAGATTTGCCCATTTGGCGTGAATTAAACACGTAGCACAAATCCCCAGCCAACAATTGCTCGTATAGGCCGTTGTCTGCCTTGCGCTTAACATAGCTCGGGGCATGCAAGGGCAAACTGCCTCCCACGACCCAAAATTGCTCATCATGAGAGTTATAGTCACTCATGGGCTTAATAGTTGCCTTTTTTATCAACGTTTAAACAATTCTGAAACATCCCAAGATTAAGGTCATCGTTTAGCCATTTGTTGATCCACCCAAATTTTGTCAAAGACGGCTTGATAAATGCGATTGCGCACTTGAAGTTGACCTCTGTGCCTGATTACCAGTCCTGACAGTTGCAGGCTGACTTGCCCTGGCCAGCTATCTAGCCAATCGCCAACTGGTAGGCTTTTCTTAATCAGTAAGTGCTTGTATAGGCAGAGGATTTGCCCGACTTGTTGCTCGTTATGCAGTAAGCGGTCGCGAATGGTGCGTAAATGCTCTGGGATATCTTGAGCTTCCCAATTGCTGATTACCCGTTTGCTCACTATTTGTTGTATATCTTTGGGCGACAGGGCTGCTTTTTGACGAAATCTTACCTGTACAGTTCTACAGACAAGGGCACAAAGCTTTTGAGTTAGAAACGGTTGTCCCCCAGTCCATTGTAAGATTTGGTTGAGAACAACTTCAGGATTGTTCACTATTTTTGCTAGTTCAGGGATCAAAGGTTGAGCTTCTTTGGGTGTAAAACCTTCGAGCTTAATGGTTCCATCCTTATTATCCGAGATAAACGGCTTCAGGTTAGGATTACTGATCAAATCAGAGGGAGTTGCAACGCCAAATAGGGCAAAACTCAAGCGACGATAAACTGGATTGTCGTCTGAGCAATTTTTACCGCAGGCGCGAATGAAGTCAAACAGATCGTCAACAGAAAATGACAGATTGAGAATGCAGTTGACTTCATCGATAAAAATCACGATTGGCTCTTCACACCTATCCAGCAACTCCTCAAAGATAAACAGCCGCAGTCGTTGAATCGGACTAAGTTCGCGATGATCACGCCACCATTTTCTATGGTTGGGGAATAGCCCAAAGCTGCCAACTAAACTTCGCAATAAATCGGCATACCACTGGTCTGGGGTAGCATTTTGACTACTCATTTCACTCAGATCAATGACCCCGCAGCGCACCCCCGCAGCTTGCAGCCGACGGGTAGTTTGTACCCGCAGCGAAGATTTGCCCATTTGGCGTGAATTGAACACACAACACAGATTGCCAGCTAGCAACTGCTGGTACAAAGCTGTGTCTGCTTGACGTTGAATGTAGCTCGGCGCATTAGGAGGCAAACTGCCTCCCACGACCCAAAATTGCTCATCATGGAAACTATCGTTGCCCATAGGCTTGATTTAAGAAGCAACAGGGGTCAGGCGATCGCGAAAATAATCACGGTAGAGCTGGCAACTAGGGGTGACCCCAGCATCAGTCAATCGAGTCAAACCTAAACTTTCGAGTTCAAACGCAAGCCGTTGATCGAGGTCAATGGGGTTAGAAGATCGCACCACTTGTCCATAGGCATCGGCCAACTTTGGGTACTGTTGCAAGTGCCGCCATCGCCGTTGTAAGTCATGTTGATAAATGCCATTGTCCGTCGGGGCACTGTTCAGCAACGACGCTAGGGTTTGGTTCCCCTGAGCGAGATGATAAAGCGCCAACCGCACTAAATAGGGGTAGCCCCCAACCATTGTCATTAGGGCATTAACGGCAGCGGTTTCAGTTTCGTTGCTCCAGGTTAATCCATGGCGCTGGGCCAAAATCTGAACTTGATCGTGGGTAAATTCGGGGAGTTCTACTGAGAATCCCACATTGAATGGAGAACGATGGACGTTTAAAGGAATGTAAACTTCGGTTGAATGCACAACCACAATCCTCAACCGTTGCCAGATGCTGCTATTACTAACGCCGTACTTGGCTTTCTCATACCAAGCCCGCAGCAACCCTAAAAAATCAAAAGCTAGCTCCGGATACTTAAAAATTTCATCCACTTCATCGATAGCAAGCACCAATGGCCCGTTCAGGGAAGGCAAAATGTGGTGTTCGAAATAATCGGTACAGTTGCCATTGCTGCCAAACACGTCATCCCAATACTCTTCAAGTTTGTTGTCTAATCCTAGGTCGCGGGTGACCGTGGCACAAAACCAAGTCAAAAACCGATCGAGATCTTTCAAAATGCCCAAATCAGCCTGCTGCAGGCTAAGGGCGACCGTTTGATAATTTTGCTGATGGGCCTGATATAAAATTCGTGCCATCAGAGAAGTTTTCCCCATTTGGCGGGGTGCTTTAATGCGAATGAGCTGCCCAGGTTGCTGGATATGCCTATAGCATTGGTTTTCAATAAAGAGCGGCTCCTCGGTTTCGGGATTGATCATTTCGGAGGAGAGACGCTCAATGTAAAACGGAGACTCTAGGGGCACCTGCCCCGTGGGAAACTCAAGCCCGATAGAGGCCTTAGGTAGGCTGCCATGATGGCGCTGATAATCTCTCAAGGCAGCCTGAAAATTGTTTTTGGTGATTTTTTCTTCCAAAGCTTCGGAAAGCTGCTGCCAGAGCTGAGAGCCTGCGGTGCGAATGTAGTCATGGGCATAGCCCGCACTCTCGGCGATCGCTTGGTAGGTCTGACCCTCCCAACAAGCCCTAAAGACTAGATCTTGCACTGTGCTCATACGATGAGGCTTGAGTAACTCATCCACCAATTGCAGGGCTTCTTCGAGGGTCATAGCAATGAAAGTATTACAGGGTAAGACAACCAAAGTGCTAAGGCGAGAGACGATAGTTGTTGGCACAGCTGCCCCAGAGAGTCCAGACTACCCCTAAAAGGCTACTACAAGACTAACGGACATCCCCTAGCACCAAAAGTTTAGTCGTAATTGACAGCAGATTCATCGTGACGATTGGATAAAGCGCAGGGAAAATCAGACACAGCTAACCCCATAGCCTATAGAAGGTCAATCTGAGCTGCAGGTTCCCACAGTATCTGGAAATGTCGCCGCTGCTTTGATCCTCTTCATTACTACGAAACCCCATAAAACCATCAGGACTGATCTGGCTCCTTTTTCTCACAGACTATTAATCCCTCTGCCTCGTAGGGTAGCAATGGCACAAATATAAACGTTCCATGAAGTAAATCATTGAGATCTGCTTCCCCGTGTGTCGGCGTGCACTACCCATCTATCGTCACGATCGCCAACGCTCTCCTTACCTTCAGGAACTTTGCCCAGGGCTAATACTTGTCCTTGAGCTATGCACCAAAATCTTTGCCTCTGCTCTAACTTGATCATCTCATTCATGGTTTAGCTTAACCCTCTTCAACCAAGGGTTTCTAGGGGCTGGACTCAATTCTAGTTAATACCGATTAAGGCTTCAACAGTTGCCCACTGTGCAGCCCATATTGTTATGCCATTTAACTGGTCGTTTGCCGTCTATCGAAAGCAGATCAAGCGGTAGAAACTGCCACAGTTTCAGCACTTCTAGCACAGGTTTTAGCACTCACGAATGACGGTTGCCAGAAAATCGACTGCTGTTCTTGAGATTCAGCATGTCTGCTAGCTGTCAGCTAATCAAAAGCAACAATCACCCAAATGGTAAAACAGCCATGAATACAAATACTCGCTCATACTACGTCTCTCCAAGCGGCAACAACAATAATCCAGGAACAAAAAATCAACCTTGGAAAGACATTGGATATGCGACTGGTCAAACATCTCCTGTACAGGCAGGTGATACGATTTTAGTCCAGTCAGGAACCTACAGAGAAACCATTACCCTAGGCAAATCAGGTAACAGTCAACAAGGGCACATCACTTTGAAGGCAGCTGGAAACGTTACCCTCCGAGACCCCAACCCTAATAAGGGCGGTTTTTTTGAAGGGGTTATTCAATCTGCTGAAAAAGGCTATTGGATCATTGATGGTTTCCGCATTGAAAATACATCTTGGGCCGGAATTGCGTTACGGGATGCCAACAACATGGTTGTGCAAAACAACCACACCTATGAAACAGGCGCATCAGGTATTATCGTCATGCCTGAACGATACTTCAAGGGTGGCGATGCAGAAGTAACCAGCTCAGATATCAAAGTCCTTAACAATACGGTAGAGCGCGCCAACTGGAAGTGGAAGACACCAAAGGATCAGGGTTCTCCCCAAGAAGCCTTAACAATTTGGGGGGTTGATGGGTTCGAAGTTGCTGGCAATCTTGTCAAAGACACGACGAAGGAAGGAATCGATATCAAAACCGGCTCTCGTAACGGTTCAGTCCACGATAATACAGTGACGGGAACTGCATTGATTTCTGGAACTCCCGCGGCTTATCAAGGAGGGCCTGCCATCTATGTGGACGGTAACAGAGCAGATACCTTCAATATAGCTATCCACAACAACACCGTTTACAACAACACAGCAGACGGCATTGTCATCGCGGATGAGGATATTAAGCGTGGTAACGTCTCCGATATCCGTATTTATAACAATGTCGTTTATGACAATGGTCAGCTTGGCATTAATGGAGGCGTTGGCATTGGAGTCTCCAATAATACCGAAGGGGTTGAAATCGTAAACAACACCCTATCAGGCAATGTTCAGGCCTTTAGAATTGGTGGTAAATCTTCCTCAAAAACGATCAAGGTTGAGGACATCTTAGTACGCAATAATATTTTTGCGGATAGTGAGTTTCGCAATGGTTATGTTGGTAATGCCAAAGACATTACTATTGACAATAACTTGTTCACGGATGGGTTTGACAAGCTATATCAGCAAGAGGCTGTGCAAGACCTTCGTGGCTGGCAAAATGATACGATTTCCTCGGTTGGTTTCGTTGATGCAAAGAAGAAAAACTTTCGTCTGAACAAGTCATCCGCAGCGATAGACAGTGGGTCCAATCAGATTCGCAACTATGCTCAAAATGATTTGAGCGGCGTCAAACGTCCCAGTAGCAACAGAGTGGATCAAGGGGCCTATGAGTTTTTGCAGCAGCGCTCTGGTGTGGCTCCATCTGTATCGACACCCAGTCCGGATCGCGTCGCAACGCCACCTCTTAGCCCTGATGGAAATGCCATTGGTGAGTATGGCAACATCAATCTCAATCAAAAATGGCAAACGGTTTCTCTCGATGATGCCTACATTAATCCGGTTGTGATTGTCTCTGACCCTACCCTCAAAGGGTCAGATCCGGCTACCATTCGCCTCCGCAATGTTACCCAAAATACCTTCCAAATTAGCCTCCAAGAACCCAACTACAAAGACGGCACACACACCAATGAGTCGGTTTCTTATCTGGTTGTGGAGGCTGGAGATTGGGAGCTGACGGATGGCACTCGCATCTCGGCGGGCATACAAAACTCCACTCGTCTAACTCCCCAGGGCTTTAACAAGGTTGACTTAACGGGTTTTGAGTCTGCCCCCACAGTATTGTCTCAGGTGCAAACGTTTAACGGAGGGGATTGGGTCACTACCCGCACCACGGGGCAGACTTCAAGCGGCTTTAAGCTTGCCATGCAGGAGGAAGAGGCTCTAAATCAGGGGAGTCATGCCCAAGAAGCCATCGGCTGGTTGGCAGTTGATCAGGGAACTGCCTCTGATGGCGATACCCTGTTGCAAGGGGGGACTACCAGCCGCAGTCACAATCATAATCGATCAAAGGTTAGCTTTAAGGCAGACTTTGACGCGGCCCCATCGCTGATTGCTAAGCTGGGCTCCTTCCATGGTTCAGACACGGCTAACCTGCGGCTTGATGCTATCACGAGCAATAGCTTTGGGGTCGGCGTTCACGAAGAGCAGTCCCTCGACGGTGAACTCAATCACACTAATGAATCGGTCTCTTTCTTGGCACTGGAGGGGCAGTCGGGAAGCTTGACCGGGCTAAGCGTCTAAATCCTAAAAACAGAAGACGAATTTGTCACCATAAAATGGCCTCAGGATTTTTGAGGATAGGGCAAATTGGGCCATAGGCATTGCTCACAGCACGCTTTGAGGCTGGGGGCTTTGTCTATGGGATTGAATCATGGGGTTAGGCAAATTGAGGGCCCAACGACTGGCAATCGGCATACGCCACCCCAGGCCAAAGGCACGGTCGGTGACCTTCAACACAGGCGGCGCTTGACGGCGTTTGAACTCAGCCCGTGATAGTAGACCAATGACCCGGTCAACGACAGGTCGATCATGACCTGCGCTGACAATGTCAGTAGCAGACTCATGGCGTTGAATTAGGCGGTAGAGGATGTCGTCAAGCATTTCGTAGGAGGGGAGCGAGTCGGCGTCTTTTTGATCGGGTTTGAGTTCGGCGCTGGGGGGTTTGGTGAGGATGTGGGGAGGGATTAAGGGAGAGATAGGAGGCGAGAGACGGGAGGAGAGGGATGTTAGAGATTGGTTGAGCCAGTGACAGATGGCGTAGACGCGGGTTTTGGGGACATCGGCGATAACGGCGAGGCCGCCATTCATGTCGCCGTAGAGGGTGCAGTAGCCGACGGCCATTTCTGATTTATTGCCGGTGGAGAGCAGCAAGTAGCCAAATTTGTTGGCGATCGCCATTAGCAGGTTTCCCCGAATGCGGGACTGGATGTTTTCTTCAGCGACGCCAAAGTTGGTGCCTGCAAATAAGGTTTCTAAAGTATGGTCGTAGCTGCCCATGAGGTCGCCGATGGCTAGGGTTTCGGTATGGATGCCTAGGTTTTCGGCCAGGGCTAGGGCATCTTGCACGGAGTGGTCAGAGCTATAGGGAGAAGGCATGAGCACGCCGAGCACGTTGTCTGGGCCGAGGGCGGCAGCGGCGATCGCGGCCACTAGAGACGAATCAATGCCGCCGCTGAGGCCTAGCACGGCTTTGGTAAAGCCACATTTTTTAGCGTAGTCGCGGACACCGAGCACTAAGGCAAACCAAATTTCGGCTTCTTCGTTGGGGGGTAAGGGCGCGATGGTGCTGGGTTGAAAGTCTTGCTGATGGTTGTCGTAGTTGAGCCAGGTGAGGTCGGGGCAGAAGGGACGCGATCGCAGCACGATCTCTCCACTGCGATTCAACGCGACACTGTTGCCATCAAAAATCAAATCGTCGTTGCTGCCCACCTGATTGGCATAAATGATCGGACAGCGGTAGCGCTGGGCGGCATGGCTAAGCATATTTTCCCGCAAGATTTGTTTGCCGACGTTGAAGGGGGAACCGGACAGGTTCACCACAAAATCGACGCCCTGCTGGGCTAAGTCGGCAATGGGGTTCGTTTCATACTGGCGTTTGCCCCAAAATTCTTCGTCGTTCCATAGGTCTTCGCAGATGGTGACGCCGATAGTCACGCCATTAAGTGTGAACACATTCAGCTCATTGCCGGCTTCAAAATAGCGGTCATCGTCAAATACATCGTAGGTGGGCAGCAACCGTTTGTGAAAGACTTGCCGCACGGTGCCGTTTTGCAGCAGTACAGTGCTGTTGAACAGGGGCTTTTTTCCCTGCTGATCGGCGTTGGGATTGGGGGTAGCGATGCCGACGAGGACGGCGAGTTGGGCAGGCAGCGCGATCGCCAGTTGTTTGACTTGGTGTTGCATGGCGGCGATAAAGCCAGGGCGTAGCAGCAGATCGCGAGGGGAGTAGCCGCAAAGGGAGAGCTCTGGGGTGAGCATTAAATCTGTGCCCTCATTGGCCGCACGGTTCGCCGCTGCTAGAATTTGGGCGGCATTGCCTTCAAGGTCACCGATGGTGGGATTAAGCTGGGCGATCGCAATTTTCATGGTTTTTGCTGCCAATGGTTAAGTTCTTCGTTAATGAAATAGGTGACTAAATCTCGGTACAGTTTTTCGATCACGTCAGCACTAAGCCCTGCGGTTTCAGCCCAAATCCGCCGCTGCTGCAACATGGATTCAAACCGTTCGGATGCGCGTACGCTGGCCATATCTGTCTTGAACTTTGCTGCTGCTTTGACATAGTCAAATCGTTGGCCTAAAAGGGCAATGATTTGCTGATCGATGTGATCAATTTCAGTACGAATGTCCTGAATGTTGGTGCAGTCTTGCGGTGTTTTCATGGCTGATTAAATAAACACCATGGGTTTGTCTTTACAGGGCTCAAATGCCTCTGCATCAAAGCGATATAAGCTAGCCGGACGCCCCGCTCCCCGTGAAGCTTTAACGCCGGTATCTTCTAAAAAACCCAGCTTCAGTAAACGGGCGCGGAAGTTAGAGTAATCTGAAAATCCATCACCCAAAACTGTCGTGTAAAACTGATACAAATCCCCTAGCGTAAACGTCTCTGGCAACACATCGAACGCAATGGGGCTGTATTCCAACTTGTTTTTGAGCCGCTGATAACCGTAGGCCAAAATTTCGTTGTGGTCGAAGGCGAGTTTGGGCACGCGGCTGAGGGGATACCAGGCAATGCCGCTGACCCCATCGGCAATTAGTTCTGCTTCAGCAAAGCGCACCAAGGCAAAATAGCTGACCGAGAGGTAGCGTACCCCAAAAGCATCTTCGGCTTCGCGGGGATCACGATCGGGGCCACCAAAGGTATAAAGTTGCTCTAGATAAAGGTTTTTGACTCGAATTTTTTCAGATAACACTCGATAAGCGCCGTCTTCCAAAGATTCACCCTGCCGCACTAGGGTTCCAGGCAAGCTCCAGTAGCCAATAAAGGGGTCTTCATGGCGCATCACTAGCAACACCAGTAGGCGATTTTGCTCAATGTCGATTGAGAAAATCACGTTGTCAACGCCCACCTTAAAGTCAGCGAGGGGTGCCTTTACTACCGGGTCGGCAGGGTTTCTCTGGAGTTTGCCGCGCATGGATATAAGTCGTTTTGGTGAATGTAAGCTCGAATAAAAGTGGGGACACCGCTGGCTTCTTCATTTTGGCGGTAGCGGGTAGATGAGACATCATGGAGCTCGGGCATGTTGGCGATCGCGATCGCAGCCCCCTGATTTCTCAATTCGGCTAAATCCTCTGAGTTGATCGCATAACCCGGTCTGGGAAATACCAACACATTGACCTGCTGCAGGATATCTGTAGACCGATACCAACGAGGCAGTTGCTTTACTAGATCAGCCCCAACCACTAGCACTAACTGGGCATCGGGCCAAATTTCACGCGCTCGCTCAATGGTAATAACGGTGCGTTGATGGCTGAGGTCGCGGTGCAGTTGCACATTTTGATGGGGCACGGGCAGGTTTTGAATCAGCAGATCCAACATATTGGAACGCTTTTCTAGGGAAGTTTGGTGCTGCTTAAAGGGATTGTCGGCGGCCCACACTGCCACGTGGTCAAACCGATGGGCCAGCCAGGTCAAAATAGCCTGGTGTCCCTGATGGGGTGGATCAGCACTGGTACCAAATAATGCAATGCGAGTCATAGGCCAGAGTAATGGGGTCAAAATCTGAAGTCTGGGTCTGGGATTAGGGTGTTGTTGAACGTTGACGTGTTGCTTGGGTGAGCGAGTCGAGACTAGAAGACAGATTTACCGCAAAGGGAGCCGGATTGCCGATCTGGCGCACCGCTGGGGGTAAGCTGGTCACCGATTTAGCTGTGCGAGCGGCAATGGTGGTCAAATCATCATCGGCATAGAGCTGCTGACCTTGTTTAATGACGGGTTGTAGCAGGGAGGTTTCCCTAGGGGCTACTGAGTCGGTGGCTAATCCTAAGCGATCGCTTAGAATTAGCCCATTCTCAACCCGGCGAAAGATTTGCTTGCGGCCAGGGTAGGTCAGCTTGCCGCTAGATTCTTTCATCACGGGAATCCCTTCAATCTCTACCAGTTTATAAACGCCGTTGACCGGACGACCTGTGACCAGCTTCGTACCGATACCGTAACCGTCGATCACGGCTCCGGCTTGTTTTAACCGCAAGATTTCAGATTCATCCAGGTCGCCACTAGCAAAGATAGGGACTCCCGGCAGTAGCGATCGCACCTGGTTTGTCACCGTTGTCAAATCTCCCGAATCAATCCGCACCCCGGCCAAAGTGCCTTCCCCAGCTTCCAACGTTTGAGCCAAGTGGCGAGCCGCCGCTAGGGTGTCATAGGTGTCAATTAGCAAGGGGGCACCGGGAAAGTAGCGGTGAAAGGCGGCAAAAGCCTCAGTTTCGCTACCTTCTAGGGCCGCGATCGCCATGACTAAAGCATGGGCCATGGTGCCGGTAGGGTTTTGCCCCAGTTGTAGCGCTGCTAGGACGTTGGAGGTGGCGTTGAATCCACCTGCGATCGCGGCCCGCGCGGCCCACACTGACGCTTGAGGACTAAACGCACGACGGGTGCCAAACTCTAAAATTGTAGCCTCGGCCCCGGCTACGTCTCGCATGCGTGCTGCCCGTGTTGCAATTAGGGTTTGGTAATTGAGAGTGTTGAGTAAGTAGGTTTCCACCAGTTGGGCCTGCCACAACGGCGCTTCAACTCGCAATAGGGGTTCATTGGCAAACACCGCTGTGCCTTCGGGAACAGCCCACAGGTCTCCCGTGAACTTGGCATCGGTGAGCAATTGCCAAAAGGCGGCGGGGGCATGGTGAAAAATGCCAGACGCTTGCAGCTGTTCAATTTGAGCTGAGCCAAAGCGTAAGTTTGCTAGATAATCAATCACCTGGGCTAGTCCCATGGCAATCAGATACCCGAACCCCTCTGGTAGGCGGCGGGTAAACAACTCAAAACTGGCGGGACGCTGATCAATGCCTTCGCCCACATAGCACGCTGCCATGGTGAGCTGATAGAGATCAGTGAGCAACCCATAATCTTCAGAACAGATATTTAGAGAAGCGGTTGGAGAAGCAGCAGTGTTCATAAATAGCTTGATGACTTATGGTTATTTTAACCAAAAATATTGAGGCGATTCCAGATTTTTTGATCGAATTTAGATAAAGATTCTATGTTGTCACGCAGTTCTGACGGTAGCTATAGCAGGGCTAGTGGAATCTAACCACTGTGTTATCTATATTTAGGGTGATTCGATAAAATTAATTTAGTAAGTATTAGTAGATTGGCTTAAAACTAATCCTTTCCCTATTGCAATACAAACCCTAAACCATTGCTGTGATCTGTTTAACAGTGGGAGTAATTGCAGGATTAAGGGTGCGGTCGATGCTACGCTTTGGCGTTGCGACGGCTACCAATAGTGGGCCTAAAAGCCCCTTGGGACGTGGCTTCTGCAATCCAAAATCGCCAATCTAAAATCCAAAATTGGTAGCCTAGCGGTGAGATTGATCTAAGAGGCATCGCAGCCAGAGCGGGATAAATAGAAGCGGTCAAGATATGCTGAGAATAAGCAGTTCCCGTAAGTTTGCAGTGCAACTATGATCGGCCAGTCTCAACCCCCAACCTGGATCACTGTGCTTCGTCTCCTCCGTTGGGATAAACCCACGGGGCGATTGATTTTGATGATCCCGGCTTTGTGGGCCGTGTTTTTAGCAGGGCGCGGAACACCGCCAATGCTGCTGGTGGCTGTGATCATTTTAGGCAGCTTAGCGACCAGTGCTGGGGGATGTGTGGTGAATGATCTTTGGGATCGCAATATTGATCCCAAAGTAAAACGAACACGAAATCGGCCCTTGGCATCGCGGGCACTCTCCGTCAGGGTTGGGTTAGTTGTGGCCGCGATCGCCTTCTTGTGTGCCTATGGACTCTCCCTATTTCTTACGCCCCTGAGTTTTGGGTTGTGCGTGGCGGCCGTGCCTGTGATTGTGTTCTATCCCCTGGCTAAGCGGGTGTTTCCGGTACCGCAGTTGGTGCTGGCGATCGCTTGGGGGTTCGCCGTACTGATTAGCTGGAGTGCGGTGACGGGTAGTCTGGAACCTGCAACTTGGCTACTGTGGGCGGCTACGGTGCTGTGGACGCTGGGTTTTGACACGGTGTACGCCATTCCCGATCGTGACTATGACCGCAAGCTAAAGGTGAATTCGAGTGCGCTGTTTTTTGGTGATGGAACGCCCTTTGCCATTGGCGTCTTCTTTACGGCGACGGCTCTAATATTGGGATGGCTAGGGATCATGATGGCCTTAAGTGTGGTTTATTGGATAACTTTGGCGATCGCAGCAGCCCTTTGGATTCGGCAAGTGTGGCGACTCACTCGCCGCAATCCGCCAGGGACGCTCTATGGAAGCATTTTTCGCGAAAATGTTTATCTTGGCTTTGGCTTACTCGCTGGCATGATTGTTGGCAGCTTAGGTTAAATCACAAAATCCCAAGCTGGACTTGTTGACATCCTAGTTTTCAATTAATGAGCGCTAAAAGCAGCAAAGACAAGGCGCACTTTTGGCGTGATTCGCTGTTAGGCGATTTGGAATTTCTCCATGCTAACTATGTCACCCATTCTTTTGTTCGGCACGCCCACGATGAGTTTGCGATTGGTGTTATTTACGCAGGGGTGCAGGCTGTTGGCTATCGGCGCGCGGATCAGCTATTGATGCCCGCTGGCAGTATTGCGGCAATTAACCCAGGCGAAATGCATACAGGCTATGCGGCAAATCCGGAAGAGGGTTGGCGATATCGCATGTTTTACCCAAAACCTGATTTGTTGAAGCGGGTTTTCGTCGAAATCACAGGCCGAGAACACGATGTTCCCTTTTTGACTCAGCCCGTTATTTTTGATGACCGATTGGCGCGTAAAATTTATCGGATGCACTGTGTCCTCGAATCACCGGAAACATCAGCGATAGAGCGCGAAACCTACTTGCTTGACGTGCTGGCGCAGCTTGTCATTGGCTACGCAGATAGCCGGCCTGTCATCCTACCGCTTCAACCAGAAGATAGTATCGTGCAACGCATCCGCAATTATTTGATGGTCAACTATCGTCACAATGTTTCGTTAACGGAGTTGTCTGGTCTAACCAATCTGAGCAAGTTCTACGTCTGTCGAGTCTTCAAGGAAGCAATGGGTCTACCGCCCCATGCTTATCTCAATCTCATCCGGGTTCATCAGGCAAAGCAACTTCTGAAACTCGGTATCCCAATTGCAGAAGTTGCCTTGAATGTTGGTTTCTTCGACCAAACCCATTTAAACAAACGATTTAAGGGTGTTTTGGGAGTTACGCCCAGACAATATGCCAAAGGCGCCACAAGAACTTACTAGAGCTTTACCGAGCTTTCTCCTAAACTCAGCCTAATCTTTGATTCATGTCGGCAGATCTATCGACTTAGGAAATATGGGGCGCTTACGCATTTTTTACGCTGCTTATCTAGCACTGGGTATCATCTGGGGAACTAACTTCCTTTATATGAAATGGGCCGCCCAGATCATTACGCCATCACAGATTGTTTTTTTAAGAGTCATGTCTGGCTTTTTACCTGTGCTTGCCGTTGCCATAGTCCAACGCCAAATTCGACTGTCGCACCTAAAACTAGCGCATCACTTTTTTGTGATGTCCCTCTTGGCAACAACGATTTATTTTTATTGCTTTGTTAAGGGAACGGCGCTCTTGAATTCTGGCATCGCAGGTGCATTAAGTGGTTCCATCCCGATCTTTTCCGCGATCGCAGCACTTTTGTTTTTGAAAGGGGAAAAGATCAATATTCTGAAATCTATTGGGATTCTGATTGGCTTTGTAGGGGTCTTACTAATTGCCAAGCCTTGGGATGCAGGTGCAACAGAGCTTAATATCAGTGGTGTGGTGTACATGGTGCTAGGCTCACTAAGCGTTGGTGCGTCATTTGTTTATGCGAAGAAATTCTTAGCAGGGCAAGACATACCCGCAGCAGCATTAACGTCGTACCAGATGCTATTTGCTTTGGTGAGCATGGCCTTAATCAATGATTTTCAAGGCATTACTTTAATCCGAAGCGATATTCAAGCACTACTGGGTGTGATTCTAGGGTTAGGTATTCTCGGTACGGGTTTAGCTTATGTGTTGTATTACTTAATTGTTGAAAATCTTGGCGCAATCATGGCATCATCGGTCACTTATATTCCGCCTGTGATTGCATTATTCATAGGATTCTTCATCGCTGGAGAAATGATCGTCATTACTGACTGGATCGGGATGTTGATCATTCTATTTGGCGTTTACATATTGAGATTAGGCTCAAAGCAAAAAAAAGAGCCTTCAACAAGTCAGGATTTTTGAGGCGATCGCCACACCATACAGTATCGTTCAGATGATAGGGTTCAACGTTATTTTGTGTTATGTCTGATAACTCTGATTTATTCTGCCAGCATTGGTGCCATTCTCAAGCAGAATCCTCGCGTGAAGTCATGGTTTATTACACGGCGAGCTATCCACTGCCCGCGTCTAGGGGACGAACCGGACTGATCTTCAAACCAAGTGGTGAATTTATAAAACAGGTGATTGCCCCCACTTGTGGATTAGAAGATATACCTGGAACTTGGCAGTGGCAGCCTAACGGCAATGTGTTCATTCAAGTTCCTGACGAGCAAATTAGCACTGAGTTGATTATCGTCTCATTAACCGAGCAACAGCTTTGTATTCAGGCGGCGGCATGGTTGCTCTATCGTTTATAGATTTTCTGAACTGTGCAGCGTTCATTCTGTTTTTACCCTGGTATTTTGGCTGGGAGGTTGGGAGACTATTTTGCTATCTCTACTCCTCGCTACTTAAGCCAAATCTCAAGAGAGCGGACGTGATTTATCGTCTTCTGCGCGCTTTGTTTGCTAAAAACGCAAACTCCCAATCGGATGTGGTTTATAACATTCTGAGTTTTGCAATGACCGGACGATGGTCAGACACGCCGGGAGGCGGTGTAATCACTTGATCAACGCTAATACTTTGACTGGTAAAGATGTGATCGATCGGCAATTTAAAGGGTAGCTTTAACCGATCAAGTCGAGACAACGGACGTGCCGAACTGCTATAAGACCAAGTCGGATTTAGACCGTGGCCCAAATTCACACTGCGTAGTTTTGACCGACGCATAAAGTCCCGGAAATAAGGAGACCAAGAGGTGAGGTTAAAGTTGCCCATCATGATTGTGGTGAGCTGCTGTTGCGCTGCATATGCTGCTAACGAAGCCATGGCCTGGTTTCGACTTATAAAGTTGTATTTAGAGACAGGTGCCAAGGGATGAGCAACCACAACTCGAACGCTTTTCCCTTGAACATCTACGATGGCAAAGCTGAGAACCAGAGGTAGCCTGCGCCTAAAAGTTCAAACAATCAAAATCGATACCATTGACCTGAAGAAAAGCTGAGCCCCAATAAGATAATTGCAATTGGCCAAAGCAAAATACTCAGGAGCATGGAATCTTCTTCCGTTGTCTGGTTATCCAAAACTAGAAACCAAAAATGGCAGCTGCAATGGTGTTAGACAATCTTGAAGCAACACTTGTGCGCAATCATGGGCTCTTGTGAATTTGCTGTTCTAATCGATGAGCTAACCACAGATCCATAAACGGTCTAGGAGACTTTAAGCGCTTCCACAAAAATGCTGCATAGGCTTGCCGTCTCCGTTCAAGCTTCTGGGCAGACGCTGCTGGAGGTAGCAGCGGTTGGAGAAAACAATCTGGAATTTGTGCAATCACATCCTGCAGAACTTCAGTAGATAGCCTTGCGGTCAATTCCCTATCCCAGATATCCAAGTTACGAACCTTGTCCCAAAAGAGGTGACGATCCATCGCATACTTCATGCTGCGGGGAGACGATTCTCGAACAGCAGACCAGTTATATTGGAAAGGAAGAGAGGCTCCGTGGTCGATCACCCAAAGTTTGTCTCGCCAACGCAGCAGATTTGGATTCCAAGCGGTGCGATCGACATTCATTACCAAGCTATCGAGCCAAAGCACCTGACAGGCAAGGTTCTCATCAATGGCCTCAATCTCGTTGGCATGGATATCTTTTGCCCCTTTCAGGTACTGAAAGCCCAAGTTGATGCCGTGGCTGGCCACGAGGAGATCTCTCAATTCATCTTCGCGGTCTTCGATTTTCAGCGAAGTATCGATTGAGATCAGCACTCGACTTGGCATCCATAGCCCCAAAGCTTCAGCCAGCGCGGCAACAATGACCTCCGCTACCAGTGCCGATGTGCCTTGAGCTGCACCACGCAGCTTCGTCAAAAAATATCCGGCATCCGTTTCAATTAAGATGGGCCGTGAACTGCCAAGCTTCTGAGCTGAGACAACCCGGAGCGCAGAGTAGATTGGAATGGCATTACCCATACTTAAAATAGGATGCAGGGCTGGTTTGTGGGGCACACATCAAGGAAAAGTAAACTTGCCCGGCACCCCTACAGGTAAAATTATGGATCTCGGGTACAGGCAAGATTGAGGGATTTAGTCTCATTTTTAGTAACCAGAGACAAGGGGAGAAATCTGGTTGCTAGGGTAATAATTGAGTTTCCCTGAGGAGGAGTTGTTCATAATGCGCGTTCGTTACTTAGGCTTGAGTCTCGTCAGTGTAGTAGCAGTGGCAGGTATCAATCTGCCCATCGTTCAAAGGGCGATCGCAGATATCGGCCCCATCCCCCCAATGGCCCAGCAATTACCCAATGATCCACCTGGAGATGAATCGTCCTCCAGCCCCTCTAATCTCCCTACCTTAGTACGCAACAGCTTGCGATTGCACATTGCTCAAAATACTGGTGTCCCTTACTCGTTAGTGCAGGTTGTTAGCGCTACTGCCGAAATCTGGACAGATTCGTGTCTGGGGTTAGGTGGCCCAGCAGAATCTTGTTTGGCTGCACGCTATCCCGGTTGGCGAGTTGAACTCACTGATGGCAACCAAACCTGGATTTATCGCAGCGATCGCACCGGCAATATCCTCCGTCGAGAATCGCCACAAAATGAAGCGTCAGGCTTGCCGCCGGAAACCGCTCAACGGATTGTTGATACTGTAGCCAACGATCGAGGCCTGCTGCCGTCCCAAGTTGAGATTATTGCTGCCGAATCCCGTACCTGGGATGGTTGCTTAGGCATTTATCCCGAAGCCAATACCATTTGCACCCAAATTGCGATCTCCGGTTGGCGCGTGATCGTAGCTACCCCAGATCAGGTGCAGGTTTATCACACCAACCAAGATGGCAGCAATAGTCGGCTCAACCCATTGCTGACCCAAGTGGGGGATGCTAGCATTGCGCCTCGATTTCTCACAGGCCCTTTGCCAACCACCTATGAAGCCCCACCCCAATCCGTGTTGACCATTATCACCAGTGGCGGAATTGCTGGGCGTATCTATAAGACAGTACTCTACAGCGATCGCTCAATAGTCGGCTTCGACATAATCGGCAATCAAATTAACACACCTGCGGATTTAGGCCGTTTATCATCCCAAGACTACAACACCTTTTTACGTTTGCTTGAGACCCAACAGCTAAGAACCTTTAATGGCCTCCACTATCCTTCCCCCGAAGGTGCCGCCGATGATATTACGGTCACTCTAATCTCCGGCACCAATCAAGTCATTCAATATTCCGATATTGCGGTCAATCAACTCCCGTCTAGCCTGCAGCTCATACATCAAGGCTGGTTTGAACTGATTAATTAGGGTGATGATCTGCCCGGCTAACCAGATCCGCCAGCGATTCTTGCCGCCATAATAGGGCTGTTGCATCCTCAACAGGCAGAGGTTTGGCCCAATAGTAACCTTGGCCAAACTCGCAATCCATCGACCGCAGCGCCTCGGCTTGCGCTGGCGTTTCGACCCCTTCTGCAATCAAATCCATACCCAATGTATGTCCGAGGGAAATAATGGTGCGGATGATTTCGTGGTCCTCTCGACTTTCGTCCATCCTTTGCACAAAAGATAGATCGATCTTGAGGATATCCACTGGAAATCGACGCAGATGGTTAAGGGACGAATAGCCTGTCCCAAAATCATCCAGCCCCAACGTGCAGCCCAGGGATTTGAGTCGTAACATCAGATCGATCGCCACTTCAACATTACCCATCACCATACTTTCGGTAATTTCGAGTTTGAGCTCTGCCCCTTCGATGCCAGAATCACGAATGCTTTGAGCCAAGTGACCAATCAATTCGGGTTGTTCAAACTGGCGTCCAGAAATGTTGATGCCCATCATTAAGAGCTGGCTTGGAAATTGAGTTTTCCATTGGCGGACTTGATGGCAAGCGGATTGGCAAATCCATTCGCCTAGGGGAATGATCAACCCAGTTTCTTCAGCCAAGGGAATAAACTGTTGAGGTGAAAGCAAACCCCGTTTAGGGTGATGCCATCGCACCAGTGCTTCAAACCCAACCACATTGCCACCATTGAGGGACATGATTGGCTGATAGTGCAACACAAATTCCTGGTTGTTGATACCCTGGCGCAGATCTTTTTCTAGGGTGAATCGATCCACAGACTCTTCTAACATGCCTGCGGCAAATACTTGATAATGGGTCTCACCCAGAGATTTAGCGCGATACATCGCCGTATGGGCATCTCGCAGCAAATCTTCGGGCGTGTGTCGATATTCATGCTGGGTCAGCGCAATGCCGATGCTAGTGGTGATCACAATAGGCTGTTGATTAAGCCAGAAAGGATCTGCCAGCACCGTTTGCAGTTGGTCGGCGAGGGTCGTGAGGGTACCGTTATGACGTTGCTTACAGGCAAGCGCAAATTCGTCACCACTCACCCTAGCTAAACGAACGGAACCGGGTAAGAGGGTATGCAACCGATCGACGATCAGCAGTAGCAGGCGATCACCCATTTGCCGTCCAAGACTTTGATTGATCAGTTGAAACCGATTCAGCCCTAGAAACATAACCCCCAAAGCGGATGACGGCTTGTCATGGGGTCGATGGGCTAATGATCGTGTCAGAGAACGGACAAAAGCACTACGATTGAGCAACCCTGTGAGGGTATCTCGAGTGGTGGCGTATCGCAGTCGGTGGGCCATGACAAAACCCAATCCCGCCACAAAGCCCAAGGCAGGCTCCGCCATAGGAATCCAAATCAGCTGGCTAAATGAAATCCATCCGATGCCGCCAATCAGGCCCAGACAGACTGTCCCGGCCACGCCAAAGGCTAAAGGATGGCGCAAACTCCACCCCAAACAACCGGCCACCGTTGCCCAACCCCAAAACCAGAGCCACTCTCCCCAACGCGGCCAAAATCGAAACAATCTCGGATTGTCAGAAGGAATATCGAGCAGTTGGCTGACCATCTGGGCATGGATGATTACCCCTGGCATCTGGAAGATATCTGATTGGGCAGAGCTATAGGGGGTATAGATCATGTCCTTTAAGCTGGGGGCAAAGGTGCCCACCAGCACGACTTTGTCGCGGATCCACTGAGGATTGACAGTGCCATTCAATAGTTGACTAAACGTGACGGTGTGGGCCACGTCCCGCCGAGTGCGATAGGGCAACATTACTTGATAGCCCCGAGTATCAGCCGTTTGATACCCCCCATCGGTGGCCTTTAGGGGAATCACGGGGCGATCGCCCATGAATAACGCATCTGGCGTTACGTCAAAGGTAATCCCCTCTGCTGCCAGATAGGCCAAACTCACCCGCAGTGCAAAGGAATAGTAATCTTGCTCTGCACCAGCGACAAACAGCAAATTGCGACGCAACACGCCATCTGCATCCAGTGTCAGGTTGTTAAAGCCCACTCGATCAGCCTCAACCCCGGACGGCGGCGAAATGTCATGGGCCACATTCGTAATGACAATCAGGTTGTCAGCATGAAGCTGGGTTGCAAAGGCGGTTTGACCTGGAGGGACGACCATATCCCGGTAAAGATCTAGCCCGATTACTCGCGGTTGGTGCATTTGCAACTGGCTTAACCCCTGGGCCAACTCTTGATCAGATAGCGGCCAACCATAACGTTGTAAATCGTCTTCATTGATGGTGACAATCAACAACCGGGGATCTAAATCTGCATCGGGTTGCAGTTGAACAAATCGGTCAAAGATCTGAAGCTCTAGGGATTCCAACACGCTGAACCGCTGCAGCCCCAAAAACAATCCAGTCAGAAGCGTACTTGAAACCAGCACTGAACGGCCTGCCACCCAAATGATGCGAGGTAGGGGGCTTTTGTAAACGCTCAACTGTTGGATTTGCCGCAAACGCGATCGCAGTTGAGTCACTAGAGCAGCGATTGGCAAAGACACTCCAGACTTCATTCAAACAATAGTAATTATGACGTTCTCCCAGAATCTCATCTTTCTATCGGGTGCCGCCCCCAACCTGCCGCCCAGGGAAATTACCGCGATCTGAACTGCCACCCTCAGCCCAGGCAGGCATAGCCATTGCCCCCAAAACGACAAAGGTCAGTAGGCCTATGGATACCGTTGCTCGTTTTAGGGAAATCATGAATAGCTCTCTTCTTTACTTATAAGCTCAGCAACAACGCTCAAAACATTTTGTTTGAAGATGGAGGTGTGTCTTCAGCTCAAGATCCCAAACTAACCTCTGACCCAGTGATGATTGAGGTTTGTTTCTTTAGGGATTTTTATTCCGTCATGTCTAGACTAGAGGGTATTCAACTGAAGAATAACCGTGATGACACCAGTATTGAGTTATACCTAATTTAAAGACTGCTAAGTTTATATATAGTTTTAGACAACACCACGACTTTGAAAGGATTAGCGCTGTGCTTACACAATCGAACCCGGGTTGTTAGGGATTTAACTGATTCAGTATTTTGAGAGAGATTGGTATCATCTAACACATCTTAATGTGATAAAAATATAGGCTGAAATTACTTGGTTATTGGGCTGATAACAGCGCTCGATTGAGTCATGAAGGGTGAGTGTTGCATGCTCGGGTCTGATCGACGGACAATTCTGAGAACCAGCAACAGACTCTGCTAATAGCTGCTGACCCTCTGCGCAAAAATTCTATCAATCAGCGTTCCTTCTGCGAAGTCTGGGACAACCGTATTATGATGACGAATGAGCAGATTTAAGTTTTGTAAATTATTTTGACTTCAGTCTTTAAGCACACTCAATCTTTTGAGGCGGTTGCCGATTGGTATGCGCTTAATCCGATTTGGCAAGGCGCGGGAGAAGTTGTTCAGCAAGGCATGCCCCACGATCAGCTTTCCCCAACTTGGCAGATGCTGATGCTGGGGGACGGTTCGCCAACCCGTCACCTACAGTTATTGACACGTGAGCGTACCGAGGTCGATGTGATTGATATGTCCTTAATCGGCATGGACTTAGACAATGCGCCCAATTCAATTTGTATGGTGCCGGGCCCTAGGCTGAGGCGGCAAGTGTGGTTGCGCACGGCTTCCGGGCAGCGGCTTGCCTATGCTGCCTCTTGGTGGGAAGCCAGTCATGTAGATGAGTATTTGCAAAATCGATCGCTACCCATTTGGGCCAGCTTGGCCCAGTTGCGGACGGAGCTTTATCGGGATATTCAAGGGATTTGCTACGGCTATTCTGCCGAGCTAGAAACTGAATTTGGTCAGGTGGGGCCTTTTTGGGGTCGTCATTACTTGTTTTGGCATGATGGTAAGCCCTTAACGCTGATCTATGAAGTCTTCTCCCCCTACTTGACCCGATATTTGGGGCCAACTCGCTTAGAGGTAACCCCTTCATAAAGCCAGCCTAGGCCGGGATTGGGCGTTTCTTTGTAGCCAAAACTTGGGGTCTTGTTAATAATCACAACTCATCCGGTAACGCTGGGTAAGACGGTGTTTTCTTGAATAGAGAGCAGGTTGTAACCATGACACATCGTTTCATCCAAAGATTCGGGACTCGATTTGGGGCATTGCTGCTATTAGGACTGGCGATACCTACTGTGGGGCTGCTCCCAACATCGACAGCGATCGCCCAGGTAAGCACCGACCCCCATCAGCTGCTCCACGACGGCATTAACGCCCTCAACCAAGGCAACTATCCCCTTGCGCTACAGCGGTTACAACTGTCTTTGAGTTTGTATCGGCGAGCAGGCGATCGCCTCTATGAAGGTGTTGTCTACAGTTGGCTGGGTTCGGTCTATGACGAGATGGGGCGCTATGACGACGCGATCGCGGCCCTAGAGCAAGCCTTAGCCATCAGCCAAGCAGTTGAAGATCGAGTCGGCGAGGGGGTAGCCCTTAATCAAATTGGATTAATTCATCAGCGACGGGGCAATGACGCCGAAGCGCTGGATGCCTACGAACAAGCGCTAGCCATTTTTCAAGAAACCGCTGAGACAGAAGGCGAAGCTGCGACTTTGAATAACATCGCCAGCATTTATGATCGCCGTGGAGACTATGCTGACGCCCTTAATACGTACGAACAAGCCCTAGTGCGCTATCGCCAGTTGGGCAGACGTAGTAGCGAAGCAAATACGCTAAAAGGCATGGGCGTGGTGCACTACAACCAAGCTAACTATGGCCAAGCCCTAGATCTTTACCAACAGGCTTTGACAATTCAAACGGCGATCGGCGATCGGCGAGAAATAGCCAGCACCCTCAATAACATCGGTGCTGTCCACGCTGATTTAGGCGATTATGCTGCCGCCTTCGAGGCTTACACCCACGCCCTAGAAGTGCGACAAGCCTTGGGCGATCGCGCCGGAACAGCGACTACTCTCAACAATATTGCGCTACTACAAGCAGCTCAAGGTAACTATGCTGCCGCCCAGGAGGGCTATAACCAAAGTTTAGCCATTGCCCAAGACATGGGCGATCGCCATAGCGAAAGCATAGTCCTGACAAATTTAGGCAATTTGAGCACGACTCTCGGGCAGTTCGACCGTGCCCTGACCTATCATCAGCAAGCCTTGACCCTACGCCAGACCCTCGACGATCGCGTTGGTATTGGCAGCACCCTCAACAACATGGGGCGGGTCTACTACCAGCAAGGTCATTATGACGAGGCCCTCAGTGCCTATCGACAAAGTTTAGCGATTTCCCAAACGATTAACACGCCAGATCGAGAGGCGTCTACCCTGGTTAACATCGGGGCTGTTTACGACAACCTGGGCGACTTTGAGACGTCTTTGCAACACTATCAGGATGCCTTAGAGATCTTTCAAAATCTAGGTATGCCTGGGTTAGAGAGTGCAACATTAAACAATATTGGCTATGTCTACAGGTTGCAGGGGAATTATGACCAGGCTATTTCAACCTACGAGGCAGCCCTAGCAATTGCCCAAACCATCGGTGATCGCAGTGGCGCAGCGACGACCCTCAGCAATCTGGGCATTGTCCAACTATGGAGCCAAAACTTTGAGGCAGCTGAGGAGAATTTATTAGCCGCGATCGCAATCTTGACCAGTTTGCGTAGCCAGGATTTGAGCGATGACGCCAAAATTAGCCTGTTCGATACTCAAGCTGCTACCTATAAGGCGCTCCAGCAGCTCTATGTCGCCCAAAACCAACCCCAACGGGCACTGGAAATTTCTGAACAGGGTCGGACTCGTGCTTTTGTAGATCTGTTGACAACCCGGTTAGACAGTGACTCAGAACAGACTGCCCCCACGATCGCTGCCTCAACTGCCCCTGACATTGAGTCTATCCGCCGCATCGCGGCCCAACATCAAGCCACCCTAGTGGAATACTCCTGGGTTGATCGCTGCACGCTCTACATTTGGGTAGTGCAACCTGACGGCACCGTCGATTTTCGCCAGGCAGGAGAGTTAGATGAAACGGTGCCCGTAAGTCAGGCAGTGGCCACTGCCTCGTCTCAAGCGCGCTCAGCCTGCGTGCGTCGAGGCGTTGGTGTAATTGCGGCTGAGGAACTTGAAAATGCTGACGACAGTGCCTTGCAGACCTTACATCAAATCTTGATCGACCCGATCGCCGATTTGCTCCCGACCGATCCAGACGATCACGTCATCTTTATTCCCCATGAGGAACTGTTTTTGGTGCCGTTTCCTGCGCTTCAAAGTCCCTCGGGGCGTTACTTGATTGAGGACCACACCCTACTGACCGCCCCGTCGATTCAGGTACTCGATCTGACTGCTCAGCGCCAAGCGGCGATCGCCCAAGCCAGTTCTGTTCAACCCGCTGGAGCTAGGCCTTTAATTGTGGGTAATCCCACCATGCCTAGCCTTGAGTCACCCTTATCGTCTCGCGCAGAACCGCTAGCACCCCTGCCTGGAGCCGAAGCCGAAGCCAACGCGATCGCAGCCCTGCTGGATACCACCGCCATTACAGGCCAACAAGCTACGGAATCCTTCATCAAAGCACAGCTCGAAACAGCCCCGATTATCCATTTGGCTACCCATGGTCTCTTGGATTACGGGGTGACAGCAACCTCAGATGGGGTAACCATACCGGGCGCGATCGCCCTTGCCCCCAGTACCACTGAAGACGGTCTGCTCACCGCCCGCGAAATTCTGGGATTGTCTACCCAGGCAGATTTAGTCGTGCTGAGCGCTTGTGACACTGGCTTGGGGACGATTACGGGAGACGGTGTCGTGGGGCTAGCCCGCGCTTGGATTGCAGCCGGTACCCCCAGCCTTGTGGTGTCTCTGTGGTTAGTCCCCGATGCCCCTACCGCCATCCTGATGACCGAGTTTTATCGCCAGCAACAATCAGGCCTTGATAAGGCTCAAGCCTTACGTCAAGCCATGCTGCACACGATGGCTAGCAATCCTGAACCCCGCGACTGGGCTGCGTTTACCCTCATTGGCGAGGCCCAATGAGGAACTCAACTTAAGGTGAGATACTGTGTGCTGGCACTAATCAAACCTTGGCATTGGCAGGCATGGTCGTTATCGTATCTCCGTTTCTGGTTTTCGAGACATCACTTGAGTCAAGGTGATCCGGTGTCCATTACACTGGAAACGGTATACCTCAATGGATTGGACACATGATGGGGCATCGGCTAGGACGCACTGCGATTGGCATTTTGCTTGTCGTTACCTTGAGTGCCTGTAGTTTGTTGGGGCAAAATCCACCCAAAGAGATCATTGAAAATGCGATCGCGCTCCAGCTAAGCCAAACCCAGCAAGCTTTATCCCAGCAGCTGACCCCCAGTGCCAAAGCCACCCCCAGGGTTGAGGTGAGTCGGGTTAAGGTGCGCCAACGGCAAGCTACTCAGCTCAATACCTACACCGTATATCGGGTTACAGGCACCTGCGATCTGCAACTCACTTTCCCAAATCGCCGCGTGACCGAAACCGCCACGCCTTTTGAAGTGTATGTCCAACCTGGCTCTGCTAAGGCCACCTGGCTATTGGCCCATCCTGAAGCTGGTGCTGAGTCAGACACAACGACTTGGAAAACTTATCCTATTTGATAACCCAAATTCGGTGGAGGCTTATGCTCCTCTCAGTTTTACTGGGACTTTACAAGAGATTGACTCAAACTTGATGCGCTAGTCTATGAGGTCAGCTTTTATAGAAGAGAGAATGCTGATGTTTCTAGGGCATGCTAGTAAAGATATTACGGAAGTTAGACTTCTGCCATTGATGTCACTGTCTAGTCCTACCCCATAACACTGTCTAATTTAGATCTTATCCTTCTATCAGCGAATAGAATCCTATGTCAATGCCCCGAATTTCTGCCATTATTTGTACGCACAATCGGGATGCTTATTTAGGTGCAGCCATTGATAGCCTGCTGAATCAAGATTGTGCTGACTATGAAGTCATTGTGATTGACAATGCCTCCACTGATAAAACTCGTGCAGTGGTTGAAACCCGATTATCTGATCCACGGTTGACCTACATCTACGAGGCAACTTTGGGCCTGTCGGTGGCCCGCAATACGGGGGCAAACGCTGCAAAAGCAGATATTTTGGCCTATCTTGATGATGATGCTGAAGCCAGTCAGGGCTGGTTGTCAGCATTGCTGCAGGCTTATGATGAGAACGAAAAGCTCGCGATCGCTGGGGGAAAAGTTACCCTAATCTGGCCCCCTGGGACAACCTCTCCTTCCTGGCTATCGGTAGAGTTATCTGGAAGTTTAGGGGCCTATGATTTGGGTGATGAGGTAGTGTATATCCAAAAGCCAGGGTTAACCCCACGTGGGCTCAACTACTCCCTCCGAAGCAGCTTTTTGGAATCCGTTGGGGGATTTGATGCGAACTTGGGTCGAGTGGGCAAAAATCTATTGTCCAACGAAGAATTACATATGACCCAGTTAGCCTTAGAACAAGGTTGGCAAGTGGCCTATCTACCCAACGCCCTTGCTGCTCATAATGTCTCCCCTGCTCGCATGAAACGGTCTTGGCACTTAAGTCGCAGTTGGTGGCAAGGCATTAGTGAGTGCTACCGTGAACAACTTGCCGGACGCACTGGTGTAGGGCAACTGCGTCGGGGTGGAGAAAGAATGGTGCGGGGTCTCTATAAAACTGTCAAATATTTGAGAGACCCTGCTGAGTGCTTTGCTAACTTCGCCTATGCTTATGGTCAAGTTGGGTATCTGATTAGCGCTATTCGGGGCATGGTAATGCCTCCTGCCGCCACCGAGTAGTTTACAGGTGTCATCTGCTGGGTGGGTTCCAAAAACCTCAGAGTGGGCCAATTTAACTCATTGCGGTCTGTTATGCCCTGATCTTAGCGTCAACTGCATGTGAAATGGATCAACATGGTAATCAAAGTCCTGAAAAATCGAGATGACGAGATGACTTGTTCATGATTGCTTGAATTTTTAGCTTATTTTTTGTCGAAACAAGCTTACTGACAGTGAAATTGGGCATGCTTAGGCCAGTCCTGATTTATGTGACCGCTGTTCGCCAGTCCATTGCCATTTACCCTAACTGCTATGACTGTGGTATCCAAAGTCCCCGTTTCCGTTCTAATCCCCGCCAAGAACGAGGAAGAAAATCTCCCCGCTTGCTTGGAGAGTGTCGCTAAAGCCGATGAGATTTTTGTCGTAGATTCCCAAAGTGACGATCGCTCGGTAGAAATCTCCGAAAACTTTGGGGCAAACGTAGAACAGTTTCATTTCAACGGACGCTGGCCTAAGAAAAAGAACTGGTCTCTAGAAAATTTGCCTTTCCGTAACGACTGGGTTTTGATCGTCGACTGTGACGAGCGGATTACACCTGAGCTTTGGGATGAAATTGAAGTTGCCATTCAAGATCCTGAGCACAGTGGCTATTATCTCAACCGACGCGTCTTTTTCCTCGGCAAATGGATTCGCTACGGGGGCAAATATCCCGACTGGAATCTACGGCTGTTCCGCCACCGTCAGGGTCGCTACGAAAATCTCAACACTGAAGAAATTCGCAACACGGGCGATAACGAAGTCCATGAACA
This sequence comes from Cyanobacteria bacterium P01_A01_bin.123, assembly GCA_039815185.1. Taxonomy (GTDB): domain Bacteria; phylum Cyanobacteriota; class Cyanobacteriia; order Phormidesmidales; family Phormidesmidaceae; genus JBCBZT01. The sequence goes on from JBCBZT010000004.1 coordinate 197,035, forward strand.
CGTGGTAGTCGAGTCTGGTAAAGTAGGCTACCTCAAAGCAGACATGCTGCACATTGATTTCCGCGACATGTACCATTGGTTGGCCCGCCACAATCGCTATTCCAACTGGGAGGCTCGGGTTTACTACAACCTACTGACGGGCATGGCCGATGATGGGACTATCGGAGCCAACTTGTTTGGTGATTCGGTGCAGCGAAAGCGCTTTTTGAAAAAGATTTGGGTGCGGTTGCCGTTCAAACCGCTTTTGCGATTTATCTTGTTCTACTTTATTCGGTTGGGCTTTTTGGACGGCCGGGCTGGGTATATTTATGGCCGATTAATCAGCCAGTATGAATATCAAATTGGCGTCAAGCTCTACGAACTGAAACAGTTTGGCGGTCATCTTAATGTCAAAGCTGCAGCTGCTGCTCAGTCTGAAACGCCTGTGACACAAAAACCCCTGGCCCAAGCTCAACCAGACGCCTAGGCACCCCATTAGCATATATGGAATCTCCCTTGTCCCAATCTGACACCGATCGGGCCGTTTCGACCACGGCAGAATCCGATTGGGGAGCTCCTCCTCTGGTGGATCTGAGACAATACGATCAGTCTTGGTATAATCCAGGGCGTCCCCGCTGGGTAATTTTGCTGTGGTGGTTGGTTCAAGCAATCGCATTTCCGTTGACCCTCCATGCCCACCATGCTCCTCGCCGTGCCTTACTTAAGCTGTTTGGGGCGAAAGTTGGCAAGGGGGTGATTATCCGTCCTACAGCGCGATTTACCTACCCGTGGAATGTGGAAATTGGCGACTACAGTTGGGTGGGGGATGATGTAGTGTTCTACAGCTTAGATAAGATCCGGATAGGTTGTCACTGTGTTATTTCCCAAGAGACCTACCTGTGCACAGGGAGTCATGATGCTAGTGACCCCGCTTTTGGCCTCGTGACCGGCCCCATCACGATTGAAAATGGCGTGTGGATCGCCACTGATTGCTTCATCGGCCTCGATGTACGCATTGGTGCTAATGCCCTAGTGGGGGCCCGCAGCAGTGTGTTTAATGATTTACCACCGCTGCAAATTTGTCTGGGCTCACCCTGTCGCCCGAAGCGGCTACGCACGGTTGAAACCTCTAGGGTGCTCAAAGATCAGGTTTAATAGAGCTCCAAATGGCCCTGTTACTCAATGAATCGATTGAATTCGGGCAAGCCCTCTAGGGGCGTAAGCACGGCGTGTATTTCGAGCACCATATATAGCGCTGGCCAGATTGCTTAATGCACCGAGTATCGCCAGGATGCTGAGTCCACAAGCAATCTGGCTCGCGGTAGCGCACAAAACTTTGTGGCTACCGCTATACTTCGAGCGCTATAGCTGTAGATTCTGTTTTCCTACTCCACATTTCTTCTAAATTGATTGCTGGTTTCCAGATCGGGCAAATTGGCCGCGATCGCATCAATTAGGCTCTGCCCGTCAAGATGACTATCGGTCAACAGCACATCTTTCACGATAATGTCTGCCATCGGACCAATTAGGTTAGCCAGTTCTTGACGACAGCGGTTGATCAGCATCGTCTGGTCATTCACCATCGTGGCATCAGCCGATACTGTGGGGTTATTCAACACGGTGTCGTCATTAGTGTCGTCATTTAAAGCCGGATTAATTGCTGTTGGCGGCATCACCGGATTAATTGCCGTTGGCGGCATCGCTTGGGCGTGACTTTTGAATGGCGAATTGATCAAATTGATCAGCCCACCGAATAGTTCATCGTCTAAGGTGTCGTCATAGTTGGAAAAATCGATGAATCCTGACAAAGTGATAGATAGATCGGCTAAGGCAGTCTCATCAACAACATGGGGTTGCTCTCCCCTAGGCTGCATCAGCAGCATTGAGGGATCTTGCTTAACATGGGTCAATCGAGCCGATAGGGCGCGAATTACAAACGTATGGAGAACATTCGCTAAAGCCGGTTCATCCGCTTCCATCTGCATCAAGGCAGCTTGATCAAGCTTATAGAGGCAGCTAGACCGTTCAGCCAAAATCGATGCTGAACGAGGGGCTTGGGTATAGAGCCCCATTTCACCCAGCACAGCCCCTGGTCCAAAGGAGCGTAATCGACGCGTTGACCCATCTGGCATCTCCAGCAAAACATTGAGTTGCCCGGACGCCACAAAATAAAGGCTGTCGGAGTAATCGCCCTGATTAAATAAATACTGCCTGGCTTCGAGGTTGACTTTTTGGAGATATTCCAAAAACAAGGCAATTTGACTGTCGTTATTAAACAAACCACTCAACCGCAGGACTGATGACTCAGCAGGCAGTAGATTTTGACTGGCGGTTTCAAGCAGCCTGTTTTCGCACCACTCTATTCCCCGATCTAGGTCGGGGAAGCGTTCAACTTGCCTTGACGCTTGAAAAGCACTGCCCTGCTCTAGGAGATGCCAGATGTCATCTGATGGAGCCGTAAACAGCAGGGTCAATTCGTTATGTTCAGCTAACTGGCGCAGTTTGCTGAAGATCACCACTGCTGAGGCATCTAGCCCAGTGACTAATCGAAAATCAAAGACGATGAACTCGAGGGGGGCGTGATCGATAAGCTGCAACCGCGATCGCACCAGTTGTAGCAAATTATTGACAGTGCCAAAAAAGAGAAAGCCTTGCAGTTCAAGGATGTGGATTTGTTCACCGTGTTGCCTCAACCACCGCTCTTGATGTGAGGTCCGCTCTACGTTGCTTCTATAATCACGCCCGGTCAACACGCGACGGGTGGTCGCAACCTGGCTATAGCGCAGTACAAAGACCAAGGCTGCTACCACCAAGCCGCCGCTAATACCACGCAGTAAACCCGCTGTGGCAATAATGCCCAAAATCAGCAGCACCGTAAAATAATCGGCCCTGGGCATTTTGGTGCGAGACTCAATCCCCCATTCAAACAGGAGGCCCAGCCCTAGATATACCAGCACCCCACCCACAATGGCACGCGGAATCATCCCTAATACAGAAATGCCAAATAGTAGGGTGAGTGCAAACACCCCCGCTGCAGTGAGCCCGACCAGTCGACTTCTGCCGCCCATGCGCCACGCCAGAATAGAGCTTTTGAGGGAAAAACTGCCTGCTACCCCGCCAGTGAAACCACTCAGGCAATTCGCAACTCCGACGGTAAAGAGTTCTCGCTTGAGGTTACCTTCCCGATCGGTAATCACTTCTAACCCAACTGCATTGAGCAACAGGGATAGGGCCGAGAGCGTCATCAAGGTCAGTAGGCTGCCTGCCTGTTGACGCAGCGCAGACCACTGAATTTGCCCGACAGAGACACCCTCTAGGGTTTGCCAAAATCCCCCCTGATTAAACGGGCCGAGCAGCAGCCCCTGGCTCTCGGCGGTGCCCACAGAGACATTGAGTAGCAACAAGGTCAGATAAAACAGTGCGATCGCGCCTAGTACACTCACGGGGATCAAGATAGGTCGATTAAGGCGTCTTACCATGAGCATCAGCCACCCGGCCAGCAATGCTCCGGGCAGCCAGCGTAATAAGGTATCCGGGTTGAGCATTAGAATTACCATTGCTTTCCCCAAGGGCTCCCGCAGCATAAACTTGAACCCCCCCTCGACTAGCAAAAACCCTATCCCAGCCAGGAAACCACCAACGATCGGAAAAGGGATATACCGAATTACCTTATCGAGTTTGAAAGGACTCAAAATCAGCAAAAAGATGCCGGTTAGCAGAGAACCCAAAGCAATGGCAGCCAAAATTGTGGGGAGTATCGCTTCTGGCATTGCTACCGCCGTCAGCTGAGTCCCAATTGCAGCCGCCATTACCGCCAGAATCGTGACTTGCTCAGGCTGAGGGTTGCCAATCGCAATAGGAAAAGAACTCCCGAGTGCAGTAATAATCCGAATCAGAAAGTTGCTGAGCAGCATAATGCCGATGCCAACCGGAAGATAGGCATCGAGCTCAGCCGAGAAAATCAGACCTGCCAGAGAAATAGCACTCAAGACAGAAATAGTCCCGGTCAGTAGACCCGCTAAAATATCGTTCAGCGTTTGCCGAACTGGGGATGCCATTACTTGAGCAGCATTGCTGGAGGTGGAGGGTGCCATAGCCTGCCAGAATTCGGGGACAGTATCGACTAGCCTTATTTAGGCATTTTAGGCATTAAACCTTACTAGAATAGGATAGATTCATGGTCACTCCTATTCCAGATCAAACTGGATTGACACCATTCCATTAGATAGTGAAACCTTGGCCACATCCAGCTTGAGCCAAAAGCTCGTGCTTAACGCCCGTTCCCGCATGGGAAGACTTCCCAGCTGACTTCCGCGAGACTTTTCAAGCCTTTCGTACCCCTGAGGTTGGTTGGGAGATGATTGTCAATCAAAATATTTTTGTCGAAAAAATCTTGCCCGGTGGGATCATGCGGCCTTTAACTGACGCCGAGATGGATTTCTACCGTGCCCCTTATCAGCAAATCGCTAGCCGTAAACCCGTTTGGCGCTGGCCCAATGAGATTCCAATTGCAGGGGAACCGGCGGATGTGGTTGGCATTGTCAATGACTACAATGCCAAGCTACAGCAGTCTGATCTTCCTAAACTGCTGTTCACTGTAAATCCTGGCGTGTTGTTACCAGCTCCAATAGTTGCCTGGTGTCAGCAACATCTCAAAAATCTTACCATCGTTGATTTAGGTGCTGGACTGCACTTTGTACAAGAAGATCTTGTACAAGAAGATCATCCCCACGAGATTGGGACAGCCCTAGCCAAGTGGTATCAGGCTCTTTAGATGACGAGATGACGTTCTGGATTCTGAATTTTCATTTCAGGATAATGTCCCGTTTCAAGTTGCTAGCGCCTATTCATCGCACATCGCAGCCTCAACCAGACTTGGGACTTGCTCAATCTGCTCTCGATTAACCATCAAATTTGTGACGGCTCTCAGAGAGTTGGGGCCAGTTGCTAAAACAGCCACACCCTTTTCTGAGAGCCGTTCTACCAGCATCTGCGCAGGCATCGTTGTCGTGTGAAACATGACGATGTTTGTTTGAACTGCATCGGGATTGATCTCAATCCCCTCTACTTGATGCAGTCCTTCGGCCAAAAGTTTGGCGTTGAGGTGATCGTCTTTCAATCGCTCTCGATGATGTTTCAAGGCATACAATGCGCCTGCCGCCATCAGGCCGACTTGACGCATGGACCCCCCAAAGAGTTTGCGGAACCGGCGCGATCGCTCAATCAACGCTTTCGACCCGACTAACGCCGACCCAATCGGTGCCCCTAAGCCCTTAGAAAAACAAACACTGACTGAATCAAAAGCTTGGGCATAGTCTGCCTCAGCAATCCCTGTGGCAACACAGGCGTTCCAAAACCGCGCGCCATCGAGATGTAGTTGCAGACCTTGATTTTGACAAACTTCAGCGATCGCCTGGATTTCAGCCAAGGGATAAATCTGGCCGCCGCCGCGATTATGGGTATTTTCTAGGCACACTAATTTAGTTCTAGGAAAGTGCACATCCATAGGACGCAACACCTTCATCAGGTCTGCTGCTGTGAAAATGCCATGGTTGCCTTGAACCAGTCGACACATGACCCCAGACAAAGCGGCAGGAGCACCGCCTTCGTAGTAGTAGATGTGAGCTTGTGATTCTAAAACAACTTCGTCTCCTGGCTCCGTATGAGTACGGAGAGCGACTTGATTCGTCATCGTGCCAGATGGCATAAAAACAGCCGCTTCCTTGCCAAGTAGCTCAGCCACATAGGCTTCCAGTGCATTAACGGTTGGGTCATCGCCAAACACATCATCGCCGACTTGAGCGTGGGCGATCGCCTCTCGCATTGCCGGTGTCGGTTGGGTCACTGTATCGCTTCTAAGGTCGATAAGCATGGTATTTGATGGGGACACTATTGCGCTTCCATTAAAACAATCAAAGGCTACTACGCTTCAGACTAGATTTGTACAAAATATATCTTTCATGCGGTTGAGCATACTTAAATAACCAGAAATTTCTCTTCAAATCAACACAGATTCAACTCACAAATTATCACTTTTTATCACACCTCGTTAAACCCCAACATTTGGAAGAACTTAATTTTCAGTGATATGTTGTATATCTCGCATTTGATAAATTCTGAGTGAAGAGAGGCGATATGTTAGCTGAAACAGTATCCTCCAATATTAAATCTCAGTCTGATGCATTATTGAGAATTGTGATAGTAGAAGATGATCCGGTAATGCAGTTGGGGTTAGAACAGTTTTTAGAAGATTACGAAAATTTCCAGGTGGTTGGCCGAGCAGAAGATGGCTACTCAGGAATTACGTTGGCGCTGGATTTAAGGCCTGATTTAGTGGTTATGGACATCGGCCTCCCCAAACTTGATGGGATTGCGGCTACCCAGCAAATTAAACAAAGAAGACCGGACGTTCGAGTCGTCATGCTCACGTCTCATACCGCAGATGCTGAAATGATTGCGGCGCTGGCCAGCGGTGCTGATGCCTACTGCATCAAGGGCACCAGCCTTGAACAGTTGGCGGTTGCGATTAATTGTGCCCACAACGGCGCTACCTATTTGGATCCACAAATTGCCCGTCGTGTCATTGGACATCTGCAATACACTCATCCCACAACTCCTGCTATTGACCTGTCTAGTCGAGAGTTAGATGTGCTCAAACTGATTGTTGAAGGCAAAAGCAATCCTGAAATTTCTTCTGAACTTTTTCTGAGTATTAGTACGGTCAAGACCCATCTCCGCAGCATCATGAACAAGTTATCGGTCGATGATCGGGTTCAAGCCGCGGTTGCAGCGCTGCGCTCTGGTCTTGTCTAATCAGACAGGCTAAAAAGCAGAAGCACTGGCAGTATTTGATACTCAGCTCCCCTCTGGGCGACGGCAACTTAGATCCCTTTTTCAGCAAGTGTTTGCATTTAAAGATCATTTTTTAGCCTAGTATAAAAACTATCGCTTGAGTCAACTACTCGATGCTGAACCTTGACTTCAACGCTACTGCATTAAACGGTTAGATCGACTAATCTACCTCGATCAGAAAATATATAGCCTGTTAAAGAAGATTAAATCATCTGTAGTGTAGCCATTAACCTTAGCCATATTCAAATCCCTACTTTTCTCTTGTAGAGAGGTTAAAGTAGTTAGTCCCCCAGCGGACTATAGAACCCGATATCTCTACACTTTAAGGATTGATGAAGGTAACCGTGATAGGTTAATAACTTGGAACTTCTAACCTATAAAGGAATTCGATGCCACCAGTAAAGTACTGGGGGAAACAAGAATCATGCGTCGGACGGTATTATTTCTGTCAAGGTTTGTCCTCAGCCTTTGGGGTGTTCTGATAACTGGTTTACTAATTTTGCTGCTATCAAATGCACCGAACGTACCCGTAAGTGCGCCGTTTGCTGGTATATCGATTAATGCTGAAGATGGCGCTAGTGTTTATTTACCCAATCGTATCTTTGCCTGTGCAGAAATAGGACAAGATTTTCAGTGTCAAACAAACCTTCAAGGTCAGTCGCTAGATCTCATTTTGAGAAAAGGAAGTCGCTATCCCTATGATCTCAGAAATTGCCGTGCTCAGTACAATGGCCGCCCAGTAGGCTGTCAAGAGATAGGGATGACGTATGCCCCCAGCAGGTCAGACCTCTATGAAATTACAGATTTGCAGTTAAACCCTCAAGACTTGCAAGCCGTCCAACAACAATATAGGGGCCTTAATACCCTCAAACAGTTGGGAGAACGTCGCCTATTTCAGATCAGTGCTGGACTATCTCTAGCTGCAGGTATCAGCGCTGTTTTCTTCACATGGCTACATCCTGGCTTGCTTAGCAGAGCTTTTGTCAGCTTTGCTTCTGGTTTTGGCATTTATCACTTAGTTTGGCAGTTTTTGGGTCGAGTGCAATATGACGTAGTTACCCCCTATGGACTGACACCCGATGCCTGGGGTTGGGTTGTGAATGGTGGCGCGATCGCGGCGGGTATCGGCACAGCCATTGCGACGGCTATGTTACTGTGGCACAACTTGCGTGGCATCACTAAAGTTTTGTTCAGCCTAATCAGCAGCGTGGGTATTCTCAGTCTTTGTTGGTTTTCTTTCGACATACTTATTGGATTTGGTCTCAGCCCAGTCAAAATCTTTTTGTCCCAATATATTGGGGCGTCAGGGTGGTTGTTCATCACCCTTGGAATTTCCATTGTCTGTGCCATCGCTGCTGCAGTTTGGCTGCGGTTACACACAGGTCAATCGATCCAACGATTCCTGAGTCTCGGCAGTGGGTGGGGTACGATCGCGATTGCGATGTATTCCTTTGTATACCTACTTTTAGGGCTAGGCTATGCTGATTAAACAGAGGTCATTAGTCAGCAAATAGAGCTTTTCGACGCTGGTGACACAGCTCTTTGTCACGCATACAAATCTAATGTCTAGACGATCTAAAATTGGCCCAAAAAGCCTGATTATCACTGGATTAATCAGTCTCTCTTTGTGGATACTGCCTAGATTAGTCGTGCCTGCAACCTCAGCACAGTCTGCTCTATTTGATACGGTTTGGGAAACCGTCAACGACAACTTTTATGACACCAATTTCAACAGCGTAGACTGGGCAGCGCTAGGTGAGCAATATCAACCCCAAGTCGCACAAGCTCCGTCCAGTGAAGAAAAAGCCGCACTCATTAATGAGATGCTGGCCAAGCTACAAACCTCCCATACCCACCTCTACACTGCCGATGAGCCTGCCTACTATCAGCTGCTCGGTATTTTCTATCCGCGTTTACCTGATCTTCAAGCTCAACTTCAAGCCACATTTCCAGACGGTAAGGTGGACTATGTGGGCATTGGTCTAGTTACCCACCATACAGAAGGCAAAACATTTGTCAAAGCTATCTTTGATGGTGGCCCGGCAGCGGCAGCGGGTCTGCAAGTGGGTGATCAAATTCTTAGTGTGGCAGGCCAGCCGTTGCAGCCGATTCAATCATTTTTGGACAAAGCCGACCAACCCATTACGATGCAGGTGCAACGGTCGGCGGATCCTGATAGTCAGCAAGAGATTACGGTCACACCCAAACAATATGACGGCATCACCATGTTTCTCGATGCGATGTCAGACAGCGTAGACGTGATTGAAAGATCGGGTCGGCAGATTGGCTACATTCATATTTGGTCTTATGCAGGCGACCAGTATCAACAAAAGCTAGAAGAGGAGCTGATTTATGGTCGTTTGAAAGATGCCGACGCGTTAGTACTTGATCTGAGAGACGGTTGGGGTGGTGCCCCGCTGACAGCGCTTAATTTGTATACAGCGAGAGGCCCCAGTTTGACCCATATTAGGCGGGATGGGAGGGCTTCAACCTACCAGCCTCATTGGGACAAACCTGTAGTTATGCTGGTGAATGAAGGCAGCCGCAGCGCTAAAGAAATTTTGGCCTATGGCTTTCAACAGTACGATATTGGGCCAGTTGTAGGCAGTCCAACCCCTGGTGCGGTTGTTGCTGGGCGGGCTTTTCTGATGCCAGATAATAGTCTGTTATATGTTGCCGTAGGGGATGTTTACTTGGATGAAACGGTTCGCTTGGAGGGGATGGGTGTGACACCCGATATCGTTGTACCTTTCCCGATTGAGTATGCCCAAGGTGCAGATCCGCAAAAAGACCAGGCGATCGCGACAGCTTTAGACGCGATTAATGCGCAATGACGAGGTATCAGATCAACGCCCTGCCTTCGCCGACATTTATAGCGCTGGCCAGATTGCTTAATGCACCGAGTATCGCTGGAATACCTAGTCCACAAGCAATCTGGCTAGCAGCCGTGTCCTAATCGGACTGGCGACTGCTATAAGTCAGCGCTTACTTTTTACCCATCTGCTTTTGCAAGCCAAGCTGATCAAAGATCATGAACAATCAGCCGCCTAGATCAGAGAAGTTTCTTTGGGTTGCGAAGATCCTGCCAAAACCTCAGGTGATATGTCAAAGTCCTCAGCAACTAGCCGTGCTGTCATCTTGGCTGACATCATCACACTGGGCGTTCCGGCCCCTGGCTGCGCCCCTGCACCCACCATATAGAGTCCGTTAATATCTTCGCTACGGTTGTGGGGACGGAAAAAGGCAGACTGCACCAATCGGGGTTCGGGGCCGAAGGCATTACCCATGTGTGCATTGAGCGTATGTTCAAAGTAGTCAGGGGTAATGTAGCTCTGGTGAACGATGCGATCTTTAAGCCCCGGCAAATAGCCACGCTCATCCAGGAAGGTCAATACCGTATCAACTAACTTATCCCCAACTTGATCCCAGTCAATGCCAGAACCGTTATGGGGCACCGGCACTAGCGTATAGGCCGCGTGATGACCTTCCGGTGCCAGCGATGGGTCGGTAAGGGTGGGAATGTGCAGGTACTGAGAGAAGTCCTTTGCTAAGACTTTGCGACCAAAGATATCTTTAAGCAGCTCTTCGTAGCGTGGCCCCAGAATGATGGTGTGATGGCGCAGTTTGGCGTCTTCTTGGCCATCGGCTTTAAAGCCAAAGTAGATGACCAACAGTGACATCGACTGCCGCGTCACTTTGATCCGCAGATTGCTATTCCAGAAGCGGTATTTGGGTTCGATCAGCTTGCCATAGGTCGTTGCCCAATCACCGTTGGAGATCACTGCATCTGCTGTCATCACGGTGCCATCCGCCAGGGTAATGCCTTTAGCAACCTTCCTACCGTCTTCGCGCGCCACGTTAATCTGACTGACTTCGGCGTCATAGCGCATCTGGCCACCCAGTTCCTCAAACTTTTTCACAAAGCCTGCCACCAGTGCCCCAGTGCCCCCCATGGCAAAGTGAATGCCCCAGGTTTTTTCAACAAAGTGAATCATGGCGTAGATGGCTGGTACCGATAGTGGGTTACCCCCAACCAACAGGGTTTCAAAGCTAAATACCTGCCGCAGCTTGTCGCTCTTGAAGTATTTACTGCTAAAGCTAAACAGAGTCCGCACGGCATCTAGGCTCATGAGGTCAGGGACAACCTTCAACATGGAACCCACATTGCCAAAATGGGTATAGCCTAACTCCAGAAAACCCCGCTCAAAGATATCTTTAGCATCTTGGTGAAAGCGCTCGTAGCCTTCTAAATCACCGGGTTCACCCAGTGCTTCAACCTGGTCGCGGGTGTGCACCGGATCACCGTCGTAATCAAAGAAAGTGCCGTCATCAAAATAGATGCGGTAAAAGGGCAAAATCGGCACAATCTTGACATAGCGGCTGGTGTTGGGGCCACCTGAGACGCCGGATTTAATCCGCTTACTTTCGTCGACAATCTCTGATGGAAAGTCGGGTTCGGTCAGCGCGGCTTGGTCACGCTCTAAGGAAAAGAGTTCCTCAATAAAGTGGGGCACTGTAATCACGGTGGGGCCCATATCAAAAGTAAAGCCATCAACCCTACGCACGTAGGCCCGCCCACCGGGAGCATCAAGCTTTTCGACAATGGTGGTATCAAAGCCCAAGCTCTGGAGACGGATGCCCATCGCCAACCCACCGATGCCAGCTCCAATAACGATGACCTGCTTGCGCCCCATAGCCTACTCCCGTCGAGATTGTAACGAACACTTAATGTCTGAGTATTGTAACGCTGTGCGGGCTGTGTTTCAGCCAGTGCTTCAGGATTAGGGGTCGCTAAAATAGTCGATATGGCGTTGCTGTAAACCTTTGGGTCAACCATGGGCGATACGTCTACGACTCGATTAATCTTTATGGACAACTTGCGAGTTTTTTTGACAATCCTCGTCGTTGCCCACCATGCTGCCCAGCCCTATGGCCCCACTGGTGGTGAATGGCCCATCTTTAATCCAGAACGTGCGGCTATCCTGGGACCATTTTTTGCCGTCAATGCCGCCTTCTTTATGGGGCTGTTCTTTTTTATCTCAGGCTATTTTTTACCGGCTGCCTGCGATCGCCAAGGTGGCATGCGTTTGCTTCAAGAGCGGCTCCGGCGATTGGGGATTCCAGTGCTATTTTTTGCGCTGGTTATCTTTCCCCCGGTTCTATACCTATTGGCTAGTCCCCCGACCTCTTTCTTGACCTTCTTTATCCAGCGCTATGTCAAACAGCTTGAGATTGAAGTGGCCCATCTGTGGTTTTTGATGCATTTGTTGTGCTATATCGGGGTTTATGTCCTGTGGAGGTACTTCTTTCAGCGGCGGCGATGGTTAAAGATCGGTTCTGAGGGGCGATCGCATCTTTTTCAACCCCCCGGGCATGGCTTAATTTTTGCCTATCTGCTTGGTCTTGGGGGCATCACCTTTGGGGTGCGTATTCAGTATCCGATTGATCGCTGGGTTAATATGCTGGGCTTTTTACCAGCCGAAATTGCCCATTTTCCCCAATACGTGAGTCTTTTCATGCTCGGCATTATGACTTACCGTCAAAGCTGGCTGCGACAAATGCCAACAAATCGAGGGATGGTTTGGTTAGGGATTGGCTGTAGTGCTGGACTATTGCGCTACCTCTACAGCTTAACGAGCACTAGACTTTCGCTGCCTGATATAATTGCAGCGGGTGGATTAGATTGGCGCGCTTTGATCTGGAGCTATTGGGAAGCCGCCATTTGTATTGGGCTTTGTATTGGGCTATTAACCCTATTTCGCGAGCGAATTAATTTTCAAGGAAAACTGCTGCGGCTCTTGTCTGCCAATGCTTATGGGGTTTATCTGATTCACCTTCTAATGATTCTCTACATTCAATTCGTGATTGCTGATTTATCGATGGGCCCCTTAGTCAAATTTGGGTTGGCCATGGTCATGGGAACACCGCTTTGCTTTGCCCTAAGCGCTCTTCTGCGGAGGTTACCCTGTGTCAAATTTGTGATTTCGTAGGTGTTCTTCAAGAAGAATTGGGTTGGGTCAGTAGAATAGAACCGAGATCAGCAGCACTGAGTTGACAGGGATAGCGATGAGTCCAACAGTTGAGCGTGTTCGATGGACAGTTCGTGACCTTGAGATGTTGCCTTAAAGTGAAGGAACTCGCTATGAACTGATTGGTGGAGAGCTATTTGTGACCCGATCACCCCATCGGAAGCATCAGCAGGTAGCGGACAGCATTTATAGCGCTGTGGATGTCTGGTCAGAAGCGTCTGGCTTCGGAGAGGCAACTCCGGCTCCAGAAATGATTCCGTCGGAAGCAAACAATGCCAAGTGAAGGCTTATTGGGATGAGTAAATGTGTGCTGATCGTGGATGACGAAGCCGATGTGCGAGAGATTACTCAGCTCGGTTTAGAGATGGCAACCGATTGGCGGCTATTAACGGCTAGCTCTGGGGCCGAAGCGTTATCGATGGCGGCGGAGCACCAACCGGATATCATTTTGCTCGACATGATGATGCCTGATATGGATGGGCGAGATACGCTGAAAAAGCTTAAGGCGAATGACCGGACGCGATCGCTGCCGGTTATCTTAGTCACAGCCAAAGCCCAACCTTCGACGATGGAGAGCTTTGGGGACTTAGCTGTGGTGGCGATTTTGGCCAAACCTTTTCGTCCGTTGAAGCTAGCCGGAGAAATCAGCCGAATTATGGGTTGGATGTGACTCACCCAAAGCCTGATAAATGACCCGAGTATCAGAAGAAAATGCCCAAAATGCTAAGGATACGACCTATGGGGCCAAGGGTGAGGTCGGCATTGTCTGAAAAAGTAGCGACTCCAGAACGCCGCACGAGCAGCACGTCGCCATCTTGCAAAATCGGATTGCTCGTATCATCAATTCCTTGGGCTAAATCGATAGGAATGGTTTGCTTGTTGACTGTCCCATCAGGATTGAGGCGCACTAGTTCAATCGTATCAGTGGCAGCTCTCCGGTTAAACCCCCCTGCTGCCAGTAACCCTTGGTTAAGCGGGGTGTTGGGGGGGACTTGAATTGCGCCAGGAGCTTCTACTTCTCCGGACACATAAATCTGGATGGTATCAGGTGCAAAGCTCACGGAACTGAGGCGGGTCAATTCTTCAGGGGTGAGGGCTTGGGCTGTGGGCACATGAACGGAATCGCCTCCCTGCAAAATCAAATCACTTTCAAGGGATCCGCTATCAACGAGATCCCATAGGTCAACTTCGATCACTTCTTCACGCCCGTTAGCCTGAGGCCGCCGAATTTCAATCTGGCGCAAATCTGCTCGATCCGTAATGCCCCCCGCCAATTCGATGGCTTCGGTCAGGGTCAAGAAATTCAACGAATTGCGCTGATTACCCTGATCATTTTGATTATTTTGTGTGGTGAGGGCGTAAGCGCCAGGACGGTTAACTTCTCCGGCAATGCCGATGTTAACAGAGCGCAAGGCAACGGGCGACACGGTAACGGCTGCCCGCCTTAAGTAGGGCGCGTAGGCAGCCGCGATCGCGCTTGCCGCTTGTTCAAAGGTCAACCCTTGCAAATCAACTCGCCCGGCTCGGGGTAGGTTAACGGCTCCATCAGAGAGCACTAAGGCTTCACCGCTATAGTCTTCGGCACCAAAGATATCGATCGCAATGCGATCGCCCGGCCCCAGCAAATAACTGGCATCCCAAGATTGTTCTCCCAGAAAATTCGGGGCTTCAGCGTCATTTGTGTCGAGGGGAGACAATTGAGCGATCGCGGCTTCACCCATGCCAAGGCTCACCCATCCAAGCAGCACACTGCTCCCAAAGGCCCAGAGCCATCGACGGGATTGAAAAATTAGGATGAGGGGCATAGCTCGCGATCGCCTTGTGGACTGAGTTGCACAGCCTACTTGCGTAGCTCTAGCCTTGTCAAATCTATGCATCGGCTCTCAAGGTTTAGCGGAAACTAAACAGTTATTTTTAATACAGTCTGCAATTTAAATGCTGGCTAACTGGACGTCATTCAAAACCTTGGGTTCCCATCCTATTAACCGGACACTCAACACCCCCAAAAAACTGGCAAGGTGTTCATTTACACTACTTTTTCTCACTGGGTTGGGACTTACTTAAAGTGGGAAATCATCTTTAGAATAGAAGGCGCTTAGAACAATATCTTTAGACCTCTAGAGGGGGCTTGGGAGTTTGACGCTCACCCTAGCTCAAAGCGATCTTGCTTGAATATAGGTATCTGTCACACCGTGGAAGGTATTACTTTAGGCCCAGTATTCAAAGGGTACTTATCCAAATCTTTAAGTTCCCCCACCCCAGAAAAGGCACATTGAGAATCTGTGGAACCCTGTTCAGCAACATATGTGAGGTAATTTGTGTGATCCACAGATAAATGCCACTTTTAGATGATTTTACGGGAACTTTACAATTCTACTCACTTCATTAGGGTTAACCAGACGCGCTTAACGGGTGAATAATGACTAATTTGTTCATTTGGACATATTAAGTGTATTAGGCGGCTGGGTTGATTGAACTGAGCTGAACCCTGTTTCTGGGTTCGAATGTCAGCGACAACATGTTGTTTTCTAGGTAGTCAAAAGTATTGTTTAAACCGCATCCGATTTGAAAACTTGAGTTTTAGCTGAGGAAAAAATCTATGAATTTGGATGGGAAGGGGGTTTGAACAAACCGAACTTTGAATATCTACTGGCTGAAGAGAGTTATCTTAGGATGCAAGGGATACATGACTAAGTTCACGATATTGGTTAGTAGTAGACCGATGTGCAATTGGAAGACCGATGTTACGGGGCGACTTCGCAAGGCAGTTCTGCAGTCGCGGTTCGTTGTTCGATCTCTCACCCATTGATTGGCGCTAAACGCTATGAAAATTGCTCTAGTTCACGACTATTTAACCCAACGTGGGGGTGCTGAACGAGTCTTTGAGCTGCTCTGCCGACGTTTTCCAGAGGCTGACGTCTATACCTCGGTTTACGATCCGGAAGGCACAATTGACTTGCAAAATCGCATCGTCAATACGACAGGGTTGCAGCAAATTCCTGGGGCCGCGCGATATTTTCGGTTGTTTGCACCGCTTTATTTCCCAGCCTTTCGAGCTTTGGATTTGATGCAGTACGACTTAATTATTAGCAGTTCTTCCAGCTTTGCCAAGGCCGTCCGTAAGCGCCCTGGGGCCCAACACATCTGCTTTTGCCACAATGTCACCCGATTCCTTTGGGATACACAAACCTATCTGCGAGGATACCGGGAATACCAGTTACTCTCTCCGCTGATCGAACCCATTTTTAGACGGATGCGTCAAGTAGATCGTGAATATGCTGCTGAACCTGACTTATATGTGGCCAACTCCTCAGTCGTAGCGGAGCGGATTCGTCGGGTTTATCGTAAACCTGCCATCGTCATTAATTACCCCATTGACGACAGTCGATTTCTCTACTCGGCAGATAAGGCAGACTATTACCTAGTGTCCTCCCGTTTGCTGAGCTATAAGCGCATTGACATTGTGGTAGAAGCCTTCAACTGGCTAGGGTGGCCACTCTTGATTACAGGCAGTGGGCCCGAGCGCGATCGACTACAGGAGATGGCCCTAGACAATGTCCAATTTTTAGGTCATGTTGATGACGCCCAACGAGCTTCCCTAATGGCCGGAGCCAAAGCTGTTATTGTCGCTGCACTTGAAGATTATGGCTTAGTGCCGATTGAGTCTAATTTTAGCGGCACGCCAGTGGTTTCCTTTGGCGAAGGCGGCGTGCTCGATACCCAAGTACCCGGTAAAACCGGGGTGTTTTTTAATCGGCAAACACCAGATGCACTACAGTCAGCCCTAATGCAGTCTAGTCAAATAGCTTGGGATGCAGCCGCGATTCGCGACCATGCGATGACGCGGTTTACCGAAGCTGCCTTTTTCCACCAAATTGAACCCTTGGTGGCTAAGGCCTCTGGGCAACTGTCCCAGTCTCTTGCTCAACATTACGCATAACGGACGGATGATCGATATGGGTGTCACTCACAGCGAGTCTAATCCAAATTCGGGTACAGAACTGGGCTATAGCCAGCTATTCTCAATTCTGCTGCGGCGAGGATTATGGCTAGTGGGCGGGGTTGGCATCGGGGTGGCAGCAGCAACGCTGTTAACCCTAAGGACAAAACCAACCTATGAGAGTTCTATGCAGCTAATTGTAGAACCCAACTATCAAGAAGATCTGCGGCAGACTGAAGAGGGGGGCGGGTCTGATCGCCAACGGGAAACAGATTATGCGACCCAGATCAACCTGATGCGCAGCGATCAGTTCTTGAGTCAGGCTGTGGAGGCTGTGCAAGACACCTACCCCGATTTGGAGTTGGGGACGGTGAAAGGTTCCTTTTTTCTGACCCAAGTTGAAGAAGGCAATGTCGATACTCGCATCTTTGAAGCGGTCTATCTGGGTGAGGATCCTGAAAATACCCAGGCCTTTTTAGATGCCCTCAAAAATATCTATTTGGCTTACAACCTAGAGCAGCAAGAGCAGCGACTCTCACGCGGTTTATCTTCTATTAATGAACAGCTAAAGGTGGCTCGAAATAACTTGACTGATACGCAGGGAGCCTTGGAAACCTTTCGGCGTAACCAAAGCTTAATCAACCCTGAGGAACAAGCCACGGCTGTTGTTGATGCCCTCAATCGAGTAGAGCAGCAGCGGCAAGAACTCCAGGTACAGTTTGCTGATGCCCAAGCTCAATATCAGGCGCTCGAGCGGCAGCTTGCGCTTTCTCCTGAAAGTGCGCTGGTGGCAGCACGGCTGACCCAATCTTCGCGATTTCAAGGGTTGCTAAATGAGTTGCAACAGACTGAATTGGCGATCGCTGAGACACGGGTTATCTATACCGATCTCGACCCTAACCTGCAAGTGCTGCTCGAAGAACGGGACAACCAAGTTGCCTTATTACGGCAAGAAGTCCAGCAAATTTTAGGGTCTCTCCCGGCTGAATTGGACGGAGAAGAGACGGTGGTGCGGGCTGGACGATTGAGTGAAATCGATTTGTCCTTAGCGGCCGCGTTGGTGGAAGCCCAGGCCGCCCTGCGACAGCTTGAAGCCCAGCGTCAAAGTTTGATCGATGTCGCTCAAACCTTGGAAACAGACCTGCAGCGCTACCCTGAGTTGATCGCTGAATATGATCGACTACAACCGGAGGTAGAAATCGAACGCACCGTGCTCGAGCGGTTGCTGGAAGAGCGAGAATTGTTGCAAGCAGAGCTCGCCCAGGGGGGCTATAACTGGCAAGTTGTAGAATCGCCGCAAGTGGGCAAAAAAGTAGCCCCTAACCCCAAGAGCAATCTCATGTTGGGGGCGATCGCGGGGTTGTTTATTGGCGGCATTGCAGCCTTTGCTCGTGAATCGATGGATCGGGTGGTTCACACCTCTGATGAACTGCAAAAGCAAACAGCCCTGCCCTTGTTGGGCATTTTGCCTGCTTATACTCCGGGTTGGATAAACGGGCGCAACGGCGATCGCAACTTGACCCCAGTCGACCTAAATCAATCGGATTTGGTCAAAACAGTTCAGGCAGCCCCAGTCCGCGAATCCCTCGATTTAATTGCTAAAAATATTGAGCTGCTTGCCACCGAGCACAAACTCAAAGCGATTATGGTGAGTTCGGCCTTGCCCAACGAGGGCAAAACAACCTTGACGCTGGGGTTAGCGTTGAGTGCCGCCCGCCTCAATCAACGGGTACTGGTAGTGGATGCCGATTTGCGCCAACCCACTCTGCACCGCGAGCTAGCCTTGCCCAATAATGCTGGTCTGACGGTGCTAGCCGGGGGACTGATTCATCGAGTCAATCCAGCCGCCGTATCCTTTGGTCCCATTGCTATCGATGTGCTGACCGCTGGGCCGGAACCCAGCGATCCGCTCAGGGTGTTGAGTTCTCATCGGGTGAAACAGTTGGTCGCGCTTTTACGCCGCAACTATGACCTGATTTTGATTGATACACCGCCCGTGTTGGGCATGGCTGATACCCTGCAGGTGGGATCCTTTTGTGACGGTGCGGTGTTGGTGGCCCGAATCGATCGCATTACTCAACCCGATTTGAATCAGGCCATGCATTCGCTGTCTCAGTTAAGACTGCTTGGCGTGGTTGCCAACGGGGTCAAACAATCCGCGACGCGCTATGCCGACTACGGCATCGCTAAACGAACCTCACATTCTTCCTAGGATGTGGCAGACTACGCCGTCGATTACGTGTTTCGATAGGGGTTTGCAAGGCCCTCCTGGTGCCAAACATATCTCCTGGTAAGACCTTCAACATTCAAGACACGAACCTTACACCCACAAAGGAGTCTTTAGCTATGGCCGCTTCCACTGTGCTCAAAACTTCAAAGCTTTCCATCCTTGAATCCCCGACTCGGCAGTCCGTTACTTCAACGGAGACGGCTCAGCTTACCCGCTGCCAAGTGAAATGGCGGCAGGGCAAACTTGTTGTGGAGCTCGCCAATGACAGAGCTGGCGAAAGCCTCCCCGCCTTACACAATTTAGACTGGTTCAAGCACTGCCTGGCCCGGTCGCGGGCTACGGCTGTCTACATCGACCCCAATCTAGATGCCCAAACCCTAAAGCTGTGGGCTGATGCCAGTGAAGCAGCCCATCTGCCCGTCTTTCTCCGCCTACCTGCCCGCAACGAGCTACCGCAAAATCCCTGCACGTTGCCCTGGCAACTCAAGTGTTTGCTCGATCGCGTTGCCGCGGCTGTATTGCTGTTCGCCTTTACCCCACTCATGCTGATTATCATCAGCTTAATGCAGCTCACAATGCCTGGGCCAATTATCTTTAGCCAGTGGCGTGTCGGTGAACGAGGCCGCCTATTTCGCGTATTCAAATTCCGCTCAATGGTCGTGGATGCCGAAAAGCACCACAATCGCGTCATGGGGCAGCAAACCGGCTTACATAAACTTCAAAATGACCCCCGCGTCACCCCTCTGGGCTACTGGATGCGTAAGTTGAGTTTGGATGAACTGCCCCAACTGGTCAACGTTGTCCGGGGCGAAATGAGTTTGGTGGGCCCTCGCCCTTGGGCACTGTATGATGCTGTGCGCATTAAGCCCGAGCTGCGCCATCGTCTCAATGCCCTACCGGGTATTACAGGGGCTTGGCAGGTGGAAGCTCGCTCTACTCAGTTAGATCTCGATGCCGTCAATCAGCGCGATGTAGAGTACCTCAAAGATTGGTCACTTAAGGAAGATTTGCGCATTTTGCTAATGACTGTGCCCAAGGTGATTGCAGGTTCAGGTGCGTGTTAGTCGGCGACCGTGATCTGACCGGTCATGCAAAACACCGACTCGAAGAGCTAGGGATAAAGGGGTGAGGCGTAGTGTTTGATCAATCTCCCCATCCCGTTATCCCCTGATCTCCCTATCCTCTCTTTTCCTTTTCCAGCCTTCTTCAACTATGAAATCGACCCCCTCGACCTTGCTACGACGGCTGCTTCAAACAACCCAGTTTTGGCAAGATAATGGTCTCATCTTTCGGGAAGCCCGATACTTTCCGGGAATTGCGACGATCGCGATCGCAGCGCCGATCTTAGCGGCTGTCTTTGAAGGATTTGGCATTGGCTTTTTGCTGGGCTTTCTGCAAAACCTGGTTGACCCCAATGGGGAACCTTTCCAAACCGGGTTGCAGTGGTTTGATGTGTGGATCTTGGGTATTGATCAGCCTGAACTGAATCGCCTGTATCGGGTATCAGCACTGATTTTGTGCTCGACCTGGATGCGGGCATTGTTTAACTATCTCACCTTCTTGTATACCGATTTAGCTAAGGCCCGCTTGGTTGATCGACTCTATACTCGGGTTTTTGAACAACTCCAGGCCGTGAGTTTGAGCTTTTTTAACCAGGTGCGATCGGGAGATATCATCAATACCCTAACCACAGAGATTAATCAGCTCCAGCAAATGATGCGGATGTTGGGATTCATTGTCTCTAAAGGATTAGTTGTCCTGGTGTATGCAGTGGTGGCGCTGCTGATTTCTTGGCAGTTGTCGCTGTTGACTGTGCTGCTGTTTGGCCTAGCGATCGCAGGGTTGTCTAACCTCCACCGCCGAGTCCGGGAAGCCAGCTTCCCAGTGTCCCGGACACGCAGCAAGTTTACGTCATTAGCCTCTGAGTTAGTGAGCGGCATTCGCACGGTCAAGGCTTTTGCTACCCAAGACTACGAACAGCGGCGCTACAGCGCCGCTAGTCAAGACATTGTGAAAGCTGCTAAAGTTGCAGCCCAACGCCTGTCCTTAGTACGCCCGATGTCTGAGGGCCTAGCCACTACGATTTTGGTGATGATTTTACTGGTGGGCATGACATTGTTAGTGGGCAATGGCTTGCTCGAGGTACCGGCGCTACTCACCTTTGTGTTTATTTTGTTTCGCATGGTGCCTGCCCTGCATGAACTCAATGGTGATATTGCTACCATTCAAAGTTTGCAGGGGGCAATGCACAGCATTCAAAATCTGCTGCGCACCGACGATAAACCTTATCAGCAAAATGGTCATTTGCCCTTTACCCAGATTCAGCGAGCTATCCAGTTGGTGTCGGTGGATTTTGGTTATGCGCCTGACAGTCCTGTGCTCAAGAATCTCACGTTGACTATTGAAAAAGGTCAAACGATTGCCTTAGTGGGTGCATCCGGAGCAGGCAAAAGTACCCTAGTGGATTTATTGCCGCGCTTCTATGACCCGACTGAAGGGGCAGTTTTAATCGACGGCATTGACCTGCGCCAATTTGATATCAATACAGTCCGCCGCAACATGGCAATCGTTAGCCAAGATACGTTTATCTTTAATGCCTCTGTAAGAGACAACATTGTCTACGGGAGTGAAGGGGCAAGTCATGATGAGGTTTTAGAAGCGGCACGGTTGGCTAATGCCGTGGACTTTGTTGATGACCTACCCGATGGGTTTGACACTGTGCTTGGCGATCGCGGGGTACGCCTTTCTGGCGGGCAACGACAACGGATTGCGATCGCCCGAGCCTTACTCCGCAACCCAGAGATTTTGATTTTAGACGAGGCCACTAGCGCCCTTGATTCAATGTCAGAAAAGCTGATTCAAGCCTCTGTAGAAAAACTATCCGTGGGTAGAACTGTGATCGCGATCGCCCACCGCCTTTCCACCATTGTCAACGCCGATAAAGTGGTTGTGCTCGATCAGGGCCGCATTGTCGAACAGGGTTCCTATCAAGATCTCCTCAATCATCGCGGTTATCTGTGGAAATTCCACCAGATGCAATACGAAGTTGGACAAACTCGCTAGATCAGGTTAAAAACCGCGCTTTTCTGATACTGCCCAGTTACTAGAACGTTCAGGTTTAGGTTGATACATCAAACATTATGGCTATTATTTGTCACGACATTCAACTGCTGTTTATCATGACCCCAAGAACAGCTTGCACAGCAATTGGTAAACTACTATTTGAACGGTTTGGTGGTGAGTACATCCCAGCTCAAAGTTTAATTGACAATCAAGGCAATTTTATAGTGCGGAAGAAACATTCGACCCTGACAGATTTGATCCAACATAATCTCATCAATCAATCAATCATTGATGACTACTTTAAGGTAGCCACAGTGCGTAATCCCTTTGATAGTCTAGTCTCGCTCTATGTCAAGAAACGAGAAAGCTACGCGTCACAGTTGGACGATCCAAAATCATGGGTACATTCGGTGCCAGGATATGTTGAAGACATGAAATTTTGCCAAACGCACTCGTTTGATGACTGGATTGCGAAAACCTTTGCCCCTCCAACATTCAAGCGATTTTTGAATCGCGGTAAGCAATCTTTGTTTGATGGATTTACCAGTGGTGTCAACCAGGTTATGCGCTTTGAGCAAGTTCAATCAAATCTTCAGTCTGTACTACAGGAAATTGGGGTTAAGGAGGAGTTTGAAATTCCTAAAATCAATCAAACTCAAGAGAAGATAAAGGCATATCGGGACTATTATACACCCAGATCTAGGGCTACAATTGAATACGTATTTTCAAAAGATATAGCCACCTATGGATACCAATTCTAACTCTACTGATTAGGAGATCTAGTATGACCATGTGGGTTCGCATTGTGGCGAAGTTTTAGATCGCCACTGTACCAAAACATTTGGTCTATTATCGTATTTATTCTGGCAGCAGTTCTCACAACTTAAAACTCCATCTTGATGGTCGCATCACTGTAATTGAAAGAACATTTAGCAATGCACCAGAGTCAGTCATAGATCTCAAACCAGTGGCTTTGGGGGAAGATTATCTAATGGTAGCCTGGAGGACTCTAATGACTGAAGACTATGCTTTGGGCTTGGCATTGCGACGTCAGGCCATACTCCATGAGCCAACCTTGCGTTCAAATCGAGTTTACCAGCACCTGGGCTTTATTATTACCATGCGACGATTGCTAGGACGGAATACATATAGTGCGCTCTCAAAGTTAAAACGAGGCTTTAGTGATTTAGTTCGGCTTAAGTGAACAGGTTTGCGTGTAGTCTTGGCACAGAATGATATCTAGCCACTCCAGATAAAGAATACTCTAAAGGCAAAGCTCTTGGTACATATCTCAATTCAAAGCAAAAGATGAAACATTTCAAGCAGATAGTCAAGAATATATTGCTTAGGGGAAAACCCAATCTATTCTTTATGCATATCCCTAAAACAGGCGGAACATCTATAGACTTTGCAATTAGTCGGCATTATCCTATTAGTAAGTATTATGTAGATCCTGTTGTAACGATCAATGTAGCTAGGATAGTGGCTGACCAAAATCTTGATGCTGTTGATTTTGAGGCGTGTTTTAGCCTAAGGGAAAACATATTGGCCTATAAAATGGGAAAGGGCATAAAGTATGTGACTGGTCATGTTCCATTCCGAACAGATATTTGGGAAGCTTTTCATCATCAATATCTTTTCACGGCGATTCTCAGAGATCCGATACGACGATTTATCTCTCAGTACTTTTACAACAAACATAAGCAAGCCGAATACTCCAAGATAGATCTTGATTTTTCAGACTATATTGCTTCTGAGGCAGGAGCAAGATGTGGTGCGACATACGTCAGGTATTTTATGGGTTCTTCAAAGCCCACAAATCTTTTCTCAGCCGAAGCGATTCAAGCTGCCAAAAATAATCTGTCTAAATTCAGTATGATAGGGTTTCTTGAAAAATTAGATTTAGCGGTAGAAAGCTTTGCGAAAATTAGTGAACTGAAACTAAACGTACCTCACCAGAATAAGAATCCCAAGAAAAACTATCAGTTGTCAGAACAAGATATGGCAAAAGTAAGGCAAATATGTGCACCAGATATTGAAATTTATGACTATGCAAAGCATATATTCCTAGAGGGTAAAAAAGAATCATCATCTCTTGTGAAAATTTAGGGTTGAGGTCTGCTTCCCAAATTTCTAAAATTTAAGCTGGAAATGCATCTAAGCGATCCTTAAATATCTAACAAGTGAGTAAAGCATGGATAGTCAAAATAAACCTGACTTCTTTATCGTTGGCGCTCCAAAATGTGGCACAACTTCCTTGTGTTACTATCTTTCGCAACATCCAGAAATATTTATGCCGGAAGAAAAAGAACCCAACTTCTTTAATACTGATATTGTTCACTATAAGAGAGACCTAGAGGAATATCTAAATCTTTTCTCTGACCATAGACATGAACTGTGTGGAGAGGGATCGGCTTGGTATCTTTACTCAAATACAGCGGCTCAGGCGATCAAGCAATTCAATCCACAGGCCAAGATTATTATTGCTTTACGGGATCCGGTAGCATTGATTGAATCGCTCCATAGTGAGAACATGGTTTGCGGTTATGAGACCATCAAGGACTTGCCTAGAGCTATCGAAGCCGAAGCGCTTAGGAAAAATGGCCAGCTAGCTGTTAAAAGCGCAACTCTAAAACAGCGATGGTACTGTCATGATTGGTACCTTTATCGAAATGTTGCAGCTTTCTCAAACCAAGTCAAGCGATATCTAGAGCATTTTGATCATGAAAATATTCACTTTGTTATCTTTGACGATCTCTGCAAAGATACCCGAGGTGAATATAAGCGACTACTGCAATTCTTAGGCGCTGAAAACACTGACTTTGAACCAGAATTTGACATTCAACGTTCTAATCGTCAAGTTAAGTATTCTCGATTTTATAGCTTTTTTGCAGCGCCGCCTGATTCATTAATTCGATTCATCAGAAGAATAACTCCAAATGTTTTGAAACCTGTTATTAGTAAGCTGGGTTGGCAGATCATTAGTGGTGCTAAGCGAGTCCTTACCATACCTAAGGCTCGGCAGTCCAATGATTTAACATTCCGAACACAACTTAAGCAGCAATTTGAATCTGAAGTAATGCAGTTGAGTAAGTTGCTCAACCGAGATCTTACTCATTGGGTCTCGCGTTAGATTAAGTCATGATTGAGAGAAGGTTCTGTTCATCGCTAGGATGACTTTTGGGGAAATGGGCTGCCATGTTGTTGTAGAAGTCTTGAAACTTTCTAATTTGTCCCTAGCAATAATTATAGCCTTACTTGATCTCGATCTAAAAAGGAAGTCTCAACGAATATCCCACATAAAACTATCGATCTGACAATCTGTCTTTTTATTCTCTCAACAAATTTCTCACGAAGATCATGACAACTACTCGTTCCTCACCCACCTTGACCACTGCCAAAGTAACTTTAGTCGTGGTTCCTCGCGAACGATTTAGCCATACCCAAACTTCTCTAGAAAGTCTCTATTGTCATACCCAAGTTCCCTTTGATTTGGTGTATATCGACGGTAATTCGCCCCCTGCAGTTCAGCATTATCTTGAAACACAGGCTGAGCTAAAAGGGTTTCAACTGATCAGAGTGAATCATTATCTTTCGCCGAATTTCAGCCGTAACCTAGGATTGAAGCAGGTCAAAACCCCCTACGTTGTGTTTGTTGATAATGACGTGATCGTTTCTCCTGGTTGGTTGAAAACCCTGATAGCTTGTGCTGAAAATCATCAAGCTGCTGTTGTCGGACCGCTCGTGTGTGAGCAAGAGCCTGTACATCAACATATCCACTGTGCTGGCGGTGAATCTCATATTCTTGAGGATGCTAAAGGGCGGCGAATTTTGCGCGAAAAAATGTATCGTCAAGGGCAACAACTAGCAGATGTTCAGCTCCAACTCCAGGCAACAGAAACTGAACTCATCGAATTTCACTGCATGCTAGTACGAACCAATATTTTTAATACTATTCCTGAGTTTGATGAACAAATGCTCAATACCAAAGAACATTTAGATTTTTGCATGGCTGTCATGGCCTTAGGGGAAACCGTCTACTTTGAACCCCGCTCTGTTGTTACTTATGTACCAGGTAAGCCTTCTACCTGGAGTGACTTGCACTTTTATATGCTGCGTTGGAGTGACCATTGGACTCAGGCTAGCCTGAGGCGACTACAGCAAAAGTGGCAGATAGAGCCCAACTCCGCCTATTTTAGTAACCGCTACAAACGACTCAATTGGCGTCGTCGATTCTACCTGATTACACCATTAGTTCGACGGTTAAGTTTAGGATTTGAGAATCGCATTCTAATTAAATTTTTAAGTTTAGCAGAGCGTCCTTTTAATGCTTACTTAGTACATCAAAACTCCAATGCCCATCAAGCTTATTTATCCATCCAGAATAAGCCTGCTCCCATTTCGAAAATCCGACTACTTGAAACAAACCCATAGAAGCTACGTCAACGGCTGAAAAGGCCTTATTTGATCTCACAGATCATTCACTGTGTTACCATGAAAATTGCGATTGTAGTCTTCCAGTTCCCTGTTATTTCCCACTCATTTATCCTTAACCTAATTGCAGGTTTAATTGATCTAGGACATGACGTGCATATACATGCCATAGAGTCGAAATCGCCCTCAGATGCTGCTATGCATGCTATTGTCAGTAATTATCAGCTAATTGCAAAAACCCGCTACCCATCTTCAGCTAGTGGCGGAAAACTGAGTCGAACTTTAAACTTGATCCGTCAGATTTTGGGTAATCTCAATCGTGGATCATTAGCTTGCCTGGCGGTATTAGATATACGGCAACCTAAGTATTCTTTGGTGCTTCTGAGAAAGGCGCTTTCATTATTGCATCGCCCCCAATATGACATCATTCATGCTCAATTTGGGTATGAGGGAATTGCCAGCCTTAAGTTTTGGCAGCTAGGTTTGCTCCAAGGAAAGTTAATCACAACGTTTAGAGGGCACGATATTACAGGTTTTTTACAGCATGGAGCGCGGCTAAATCCTTATCAGTCTTTATTCAAATATGGAAACTACTTCCTTACAAATTCTCACTTTTTCAGACAGCGAGTGATTGAGTTGGGATGTCCTGCTGACAAAGTTCAGGTGTTGTATTCTGGTGTTGATTGCCAAAAATTTAAATACCGGGTTCCAGTATTTAAACCTGGGCAGTCGATTCAAGTGGTGACAATCGGGAGATTGGTAGAAAAGAAGGGCATAGCGTATTGTATCCAGGCAGTGGCCAAGCTCATCCAACAGGGGCGTAAGTTGCGCTACCTGATTATTGGAGATGGTCCGCTCAAGGCCGATTTAACCGAGTTGATTCAGACGTTGGGCATGGAAGATGTGATTTTGCTCATGGGAGCTAAACCCCAGTGTGAAATCCTAGAAATTTTGAAGTCGTCTCATTTATTTGTTGCTGCTAGTACTACAGCCGCTGATGGTGACCAAGATGGTCCAGTCAATACGCTGAAGGAAGCGATGGCTGTGGGCTTGCCTGTGATTGGTACTGATCACGGCGGTATTCCAGAACTCATCGAATCCGAGGTATCGGGTTTCTTAGTACCGGAGAAAGATGTAGATGCGATCGCAGCCCAACTCGATTACTTAATGGCCCAGCCTGAACGTTGGCCCATCCTGAGTCAGCAGGCCCGGCAAAAAGTTGAACACAACTTTGCCATGGAGCAGGTAAATCGGCAGCTTGCTGATATTTATCGCCTCAGGCTTACTGCAAGTCCTCTGTCTATGGCAAAGACCATGGATGGTTCATATTCTAACTTGGCGTCTATGCTCAAATAGTATAGGCAGTCGGCTTCGCACATGTTCCAGTAGACTTTCAAGCTGTGCCGCAAGAAATAAGGATTTAGCCACCTATGACTACCAGTTCTGAGCTTAAGAACCGAAGGAACTTGCTAAAGTTTGGAAGCGATCGTTCCCTTGAACAATTCCATCGAACTAACCTCAAGATTGCGGCTTGGCCCGCCTATAGTTACCGCGAGAAGAACCCTTACACTAGCTTGCTTTACGAAGCAATTGAGGAGGGAGGTGAGGTGCAAATTTCAGAATTCAAGGTGCGACAAGCATTAGCACAACCGTATGATCTGCTGCATGTTCACTGGCCTGACATCGTGCTCAAAGGAGTACCGATTTGGAAAGCCTATGTTTATGTGATTAAACTTTTTCTTGTGTTTTCTTGGCTTAAGTTGCGTGGTACAAAGCTAATCTGGACGATTCATAATCTTAAGTCTCACGAACAAAATTTTCCTCTATTAGAGCACTGGTTTATGAGTTGGTTCATTGATTGTGTAGATGGCGTAATTGCGCTGAGCCGCCCAGCTTTGATGGCAGCTGTGGAGTGCCATCCTAAACTACATTGTAAACCGTCAGTAGTTACCCCCCACGGCCATTACAAAACTATTTATCCCAATCATATTAATCAAGTTGAATCGAGGAAAACTTTTAACTTACAAGAAACTGGTGACTTCGTCTGTTTATTTTTAGGACAGATTAGAACCTATAAAAATGTGCCCCATCTAATTCACTGTTTTAGATCTCTGAATCAAGAGAATATTCGCTTAATTGTGGCAGGCAAACCGGATTCTGAAACGCTGAAGCAATGTTTGATTGAAGCTGCGGGGGGCGATCGCAGAATTCAGCTTAACCTCGAGTTCATCCCCGACCAAGATGTGCAGCGATTTATGAATGCGGCAGATCTGGTTGTGTTACCTTACCAGGAAATTTTGAATTCTGGCAGTGCCGTCTTGGCTTTGTCGTTTAATAAGCCTTTATTAGTGCCCGATCGGGGGTCGTTTATCGATCTAAAAGCAAGTGTAGGTCAAGATTGGCTCTTAACTTATACTGGAGAACTCACCGCCACTGATTTAGAGCAAGCCGTTCAGTGGGCAACTGGCAAAAACCGCTCAACAGCTCCCCTATCAAATTTAGAATGGGACACCATTGCCCAGCAAACAATTCAGTTCTATCGTCAGGTTTTGATGCCCACCCCTATGGTTCAGGAGTCATGCAATGGCTAAGGTTTCGATTGTGGTTCCCTGCTACAATGCGCGGGCATTTTTGCCAACAACCCTAGAAAGTATCCGGCAGCAAACCTTTGACGGCTATGAAATTATCGTGGTCGATGATGGCAGCACAGATGGCACCGCAGAATGGCTAGCCCAACACAATGATCCTAAACTGCGGGTCTTGAGCCAGCCCAACCAGGGATGTTCAACGGCACGAAACCTGGGTATTGCCCAAGCCACGGGGGACTACATCGCCTTTTTAGACGCCGATGATCTGTGGCATCCCACGAAGTTGGAAAAGCAAGTCCGCTGCCTTGATGGGAATCCCCAAGTGGCGCTGGTCAACACGGGTATTACCAACATTGATCAGCAGGGTAACCCGCTCAAGGGCGACTATTTGCCCAATGAGGCTGATAGTAACTGGCCCAACATCCTCCTGGAGAATCCGATTCACTGCGGCAGTGTTCCCCTGGTCAGGCGATCTTGCTTTGAACAATTAGGGGACTTTGATACCCATCTAAAATCGGCAGAAGACTGGGACATGTGGATTCGGATTGCGGCAAATTTTCAGATTGCCACCCTGGCGGAACATTTAGTCTACTATCGGATTCATCCTGGAAGTAAGTCCCATCGCTTGCAGTTTCACCTCGATAGCCGTATTGCCGTGATTGAAAAGGCGTTTAGTACCGTCCCTGACGCTTTGCTTCCGCTGAAGTCAGTGGCACTAGGGCGGGCCTATTTGTCAGTCGCGTGGAAACCTTTGATTAACGATGACTACGATACGGCTATGGCGTTGCGGCATCAGGCAGTTCAACATGATCTGACATTGCGATCAACGCAAAATTATCGGCGGCTGGGGTGGATTGTTACCCTGCGCCGATTACTGGGACGGAGTACCTACGATGCGTTCTTAAAGTTAGGCCGAAGTTTGAAACAGCGATTGAGTCTGGCCTAAGTTAATTATCCTTGATGGATTGGTACGTGTGACTTGAAGACACTTTATTCAATGACCTATGACTGTTACTGAACCACTCGTTAGTGTAATTATTCCCACCTATAATCGACCGTCGTTTCTCAAAGCGGCGATCGCGGGTGCCTTGGCCCAAACTTACACCAATATCGAAGTGTTTGTCTCAGACGATTGCAGTCCAGAAAGCCCAGAAGACCTGATTCGTAGCTTTGGCGATCCTCGAATTCGATTTCAACGAAATCCTAAAAACTTGGGGATGTATTTGAATACTGTGAACACGTTCAAGGCAGCTCGTGGCAAGTATGTGGCCAGTTTGAACGATGATGACGTTTGGCAACCGGACTTCTTAGCTAAATTGATCCCGGCCCTAGAGGCCGACTCGACTCTCGCCCTCGCGTTTTGTGACCAGTACATTATTGACCAAGCGGGTGAGGTAGACGAGGCTGCTACAGCCCATTTTTCTCGCCGTTGGAAACGATTACGGCTAAAACAGGGCGTATATCGCCCCTTTTATCGTGAAGGTTTGGTGGATCTGGCCGTGGCGACAGCCTCTGCCGCCGTGTTGCGAAAAGACGCAATTAATTGGGCTGAGCATTCCCCAAACGCTGGTGTGTTTTGGGATCTCTACACGACTTTTCTCGCTTGCCGCAATGGCGCCGGAGCCTACTATTGCCCTGAGAAGTTGACCTGTTACCGTATTCATCCTCAGTCAGAAAATGTGGTCAGTGGTCACCGCGATGTTCAAGCTAAATTGCGCAAGGGGGAAGCGGGAAGATTTTGCTATGGCCAGTTTATGGCTGAACCCGCTTTTAAGACGTATCAAGGCTTTTTTAAGCGGGAGTGGGCCCATGCCACAACCACCCTGGGCATTGCCCACTTGCGCTCAGGCGATCGCGTCCAGGCTAGAGCCTATCTGTGGGAATCCTGGCGTCATCAGCCCTTGAATTTGCGCACCGCGATCGCCTTAACCCTCAGCTTAATGCCGTCTTCCCTCGGCAGTGCTGCCGCTGCTCTGCGTAATCCTAATCTATTTTCTAAAGCCCGCTAGCCGATAAAAAATCTGACACCAGAAGCCCGTGTTGCCAATCTTCCCTTCTATGATACTGAGACTTCAAAGATCACATTCACTATTATCATCTCACACTGGTTTAGCAACCCTGAATTTTCCCTAGGCAGACTCTATTAAAGACTTGGTCTTGAACTTTAGATCAGTTTTCTGACACTAATGAGCCCCCTGTGTTCTCGACAGAACACGGGGGGCTTCAAACCTATGAGCATATATTTGAAGCGTTAAAACATCAATATTCGGATTTTTCAAACATCCTATCAGTATTCCTCAAGCGGAATTTTGAGCTGCCAATTGACTTAATTCTGCCTATTAGGTTTAGGATGCCCAACAGGATTGCCAAACTTAGAAGCCATTCGTCTCATTATTAAGTGGATAAGCTCATAATATCGATATCGATCAACACATTATTTACCATCAATACACACAGGCTTTTAATCAAGTAACAGATAAACTAGGTTCTAGCGTTGTTCAGGTTTTACTGATGAGAATAAACCTCATCATATTTGGAGTATTTTAAGAACACCAAAGGGGTGCACTAAATTCGATACATTATTGTTCGAAGATACTGTAGCTACTGTTACCGCTACTCCCAAAGCACGATTAATTTTGAGTTTGGTTAGATCCCATGAAGATGTCAGTATTATCGCCCACCACTTTGGATACCTATCCTGCTACAGATCGATGGGGAATAGAAGATGCTGTGATGGGGTTTACCCAGCAGACTACGAATCGATTCACACAAGTTGCAATGCCACTTGTGTCAGTTGTGATTCCAGTTTTTAATGATGGCGATGCGCTTACTTTTTGCCTAGCTGCGCTAATGGCCCAAACATACCCAAAAGATCGCTACGAAATCATCGTAGTGGATAATGGATCCCAGGAGGATATTCAAAGTATCCTCAGGGATTTTGGGAATGTTGTGTTGGCTCATGAAACTTGCCCAAGCTCTCACGCGGCACGCAATCGAGGCATTGCATTAGCCAAGGGTGAAATTATT
Organism: Cyanobacteria bacterium P01_A01_bin.123; assembly: GCA_039815185.1. Lineage (GTDB taxonomy): Bacteria > Cyanobacteriota > Cyanobacteriia > Phormidesmidales > Phormidesmidaceae > JBCBZT01. The sequence goes on from JBCBZT010000004.1 coordinate 229,177, forward strand.
GCTTTTGTAGATGCTGACTGCATTCCTGCACTTGATTGGCTCGCTAATGGGGTAAAGCGCCTGACTCAAACGCCTAACTGCGGTTTGGTAGCAGGCAAGGTTGAGTTTTTCTTTGAATGTGCACAGCAGCCAACCGTAGCTGAACTGTACGACAGCATGACGTTTCTTCAGCAGGAAAAACATATTGAAGAAGCTGGCTGGGGCGCGACCGCAAACCTCATGACTTTTAAGCACATTATCGAGTCAGTCGGTCATTTTGACCCCACTTTGACATCTATCGGGGATGTTGAATGGGGACGGCGGGTGACTACCCAGGGATATCAAGCAGCCTATGCTGAGAGTAGCTGTGTGTACTATCCGGCGAGGCCTACCTTAAAGGCGGTTTATGAAAAAATCCGTCGCATTGAAGGGAGTCGCTTTCAAGCTCAAATTGGCAGTCGGCTAAGTCTTTACGCTTTCGCAATTGGGATATTCAAGATTTGGATGCGATTGAGACCCCCTTTACGCTCAGCTACCTACAAGTCTTTCTTAGAGCCCCGATTCGAGAAACCTCAGCACAAAATCCAAGTCTTTTTGTTTATCACTGGGGTTCACTATGCCGTGGTAGTTGAACTATGTCGGATTTTGCTGGGAGGGGAGCCACGAAGCGCGTAATGGCTTTGAGAAATGATGACTTACCGCGATTGTTTCAACCCGCGATCCCCTGGATAGCAATTTCTGTGCTGTTCTTGGTGACTGTGTTGGCGGTGATTGCGCGGGCTGGAGCGCCTTTGCGACTCCTATATCCGCTCTTGGCCGTTGCGGTGGGTCTGTTACTACATCTCCGCTATCCACTGTTGTATTTGAGCTACAACTGGTGGATTTGGTTGATGACGCCCCTGGTGCGGCGGCTGGCTGATTATTATGGTGGCGGCTACCAAGAACCCAGCATCGTGCTGTTGACGCCACCTGTGGTGTCGATGATTGCGGTGATTACTGTGACGCGATCGCTACCTCAATTGTTAACTCAGTCAGCAGCAGTTCCGTTTGTGCTTTGTACTGCCAGCGTGGGCTATGCCACCCTGATTGGTCTGCTGCAAAACGATGCGACTGGCACCATCGTGACTTTTTTGGGATGGTTACCGCCGCTGGTGTCGGGGACTTATCTCTACATGTTGTGGCCCCACTATCCTCAGATTGCTCGCAATTTGCAACGCACTATGGTTTGGGGAGTGTTGGTGTTGGGGATTTATGGCGTTGTGCAATATTGGTTGGCGCCAGCGTGGGATACCTTCTGGCTGAGGAATTCTGAAAGCTTTGCCTTTGGTACCCCCGAACCTTTGGGTATTCGAGTGTGGAGCACGCTCAACTCGCCCCAGCCCTTTGGAGTTGTGATGATGGCCGGGTTACTGCTGTTGTTTAGTCGTCGTAGTGCCCTTAGTTTTGGAGCCGCTAGCGTCGGCTATTTGTCTTTTTTACTCTGCTCAGCCCGAGCAGCCTGGTTGGGGTGGATGGGCGGCATGGTGTTTTTTTTGCCCTCCCTACGGAGCAGTTTGCAAATTCGCCTAATCGCCAGCTTGATGATGATGGTGCTGGCGGTAGTTCCCTTGACGGTAATCGAACCTTTCTCTAGCGCCATTTTGCCCAGGTTAGAAAGTCTCTCTAGCCCTAACGAAGATATTAGTTTCAACGCCCGCATGGATGCCTATGATCAGCTGTTTGGGGAAGCCTTGAGTGAAGGTGTGGGCAATGGGTTGGGCTTTGTCATCGCAAAGGAAGGCTTTGGCAGTAACGATAGTGGGATGCTGTCACTCCTGTTTTCGTTTGGTTGGATTGGTACGCTGCCTTACGTTAGCGGCATTGCTCTCATCCTAATCAACGCGCTGAAAAATCCCCACGCTAAAAGCGACCCTTTTTTAAGTGCTAGTCGGGCCATTGTGATTGGCACCTTAGTACAGGTCGGTTTAAACGTGGTGTTTACTCGCATGATGGGCATGGTGCTATGGTCGTTTCTCGGCAGTTTGGCGGCGGCCAACCAGTATTACCGCCACCAGCATGTCCCGGATCTAGATGCTAACCACTCCGGTACAACTGAACCCTTTACCTTCCATGACAGTGCATCAACCCTTCGAATTCGATGATTTTTCGAGGCGTTTACTATGTCCCTTACCGCTAATGATTCAAAAACGCGATTATCCTCGATCAAACCTCGCCCTAAACTACTGCGCCTCCAGTGGATTCGGGGCACCGCAGCTATCTTGATCGTGTTGTTTCATGCGACTGAAATTAGCAACCGAAAGTTTGATCAACCCTTTTATGGCAATATTTTTTCCTGGGGAGACGGCGGCGTTGATCTCTTTTTTGTCCTGAGCGGTTTCATTGTCTGGTATGTCCATAGCCGAGACTTTCATCAACCTCAAAAGTTAGGGCCCTTTCTCCTCAAGCGGGGCATTCGAATCTATCCGCTATATTGGCTGCTAACCTTGATGATGGTAGCAGTGTATTTGGCAATTCCAGGGTTTGGTGCAGGTCACGAAACTCAACCGCTGACGATTTTAAAGTCTTTACTGTTAATTCCAGTTGAACCTTTTCCGGTCTTAACCGTGGGCTGGTATTTGTGCCACGAAATTTTCTTCTACGGCTTTATTGCCTTATTAATTGGGCTACGCCCCAAAATGGTTTGGCCCATTATTGGGCTTTGGTTGGGAGCGACACTGGCATTGGGGATGAGTAGCGCCTTTGGACTCCTGTCTGTGGCTCCTTCATTTACGGTGAGTTTCTTGTTGAGCTTGCACAATCTTGAGTTTGCTTTGGGCATGGGTGTGGGTTGGTTAGTGTTGCACCGTTCGAATCAATGTCCGGGACAACTGCTTTTGGGGGTAGGGCTCGTTGGATTTGTGTTGGCAGGTTTGATGCAGGCTTTTGGGGAAATGGCTTGGCCTACGCTGATCGCCTACGGACTACCCTCAGTGCTGATCATTTTGGGGGCAGCGGTGCTTGATTTGCAGCGGCCTTTGTTGGTACCTGGGGTGGGGGCAGCTTTAGGTGATGTTTCTTATGCCCTTTATCTGAGTCACTATGCAGTGCTATCAGCAGTCGGAATGGTATTGACCCAAATGCCGCTTGGGGCAGGGGGCATCTTGTTAGGATTGAGTATTGGTATTGCGATCGCGATCGCAGTTGGATTTTGGCTGCATTACTATCTAGAAAAACCGATGATGAAGTGGTTAAAAAAACAGCTAATTTAGATCTTTTGAGAGTCTGTTACTCACCCGATTGATTGTTGCTAAATAATCTAATGTGATGTTGTTTCCAACCCTCAACTCCAAAAGTCAACGCTATCGCTATTTGATTTTAGGGGCGATCGCAGCCTTAATCTTGTTGTTAACGACAACTACGAGCAGCTCTGGGCAACGCAGTGAACAAGCGCACGCGGCGGATAACTTTATCGACATGATTGGTGTTGTAACTCACCTGAGATATTTAGACACAGCCTATAAAAACTACGACGATATTATTAAACCCCGACTGCAAGAACTGGGCCTCCGCCATATTCGCGACGGGCTTTCCCTAGAAGATGAAACCAGCCGCAATAAAGTGCTCGACCTAGGCGAAAGCGGCATTCACGCTACCTTGGTGATGGATCCGCGTTGGATCAAAACGCCTGAAAATGCGGTTGCCCTGGTCAAGGCGGCAGCACCTGCTGTTGAGGCCGTAGAAGGGCCCAATGAGTGGGACGTTTGGCCTGATTTAACCTACAAGGGGAATTCTTTCCCGGCTGGGCTCAAACAGTTTCAGGCAGAACTATACGAAGCCCTCAAGCAAGACCCCGATACGGCTGAGGTAGCTGTCCTGAGTCCTGCAATCGCCCACTGGTGGAACGCCCCTAAGGTGGGGCGTGTTTCCTGTGACTTTGGCACCATGCATAGCTACGCTGGGGGCAAGTTGCCCAGTACTCGTAAGCTAGACACGAACTGGATTCCCTCCGCTAGGTTGCTGTGTCCTGATCAACCGATTGTGGCGACCGAGACCGGATGGCACAACGCCGTTGACCACACTAACGCGCCCCAGCCCGGAATTTCAGAAGCGGCCAGTGGCAAATATATCCCCCGACTTTATTTGGAGTATTTCAACCGCCAAATTAAGCGTGCCTTCACGTACGAATTGATCAACGAGTGGACTAGAGATAACCAAGAGAGCAACTTTGGTCTGCTGCGCTATGATGGCTCCCGCAAACCCGCTTTTGTGGCCCTGCGTAACTTAATTGACTTGCTCGCAGATCCGGGCGATGCATTCACCCCCGACGCGTTGAACTATACCCTCAGTGGCAACCTCGATCGGGTGCACCACACTTTGCTGCAAAAGCGCGATCGCCGTTTCTATCTTGTCCTTTGGCAAGAGGTGTCTAGCTTCAACTTAGAAACCAAGCGCGATACCGCTGTGGGCGATCGCCCCCTGACGCTTACCCTGGATACGCCAGCGGCCGAGGTCAAGACGTATCGTCCGGTCACCGCTGCTACACCCCTAACTCAAGAAACCAACCTTGATCGGCTGGAACTCAACGTCCCTGATCACCCTCTAGTAATTGAGATGTCCTTTTAGCCGTGCTGGTCATTGAGTCATGTCCTTGCCCCCTTACCCTTGAAGACCTATGACTGTTGCAGAGAAATCCGGTTCCTATGACATAGCCTCGAAAACGGTTGCCCCTTCAAACAACCGGCACCGTCCTAGTGCTGGCCTATCTTGGCAGCGTCGGATAAAAACACAAATTGACATCTTCAACGCCCATAGCATCAACTTACTCTCTAACTTATTGGGCAACGACTGGCTGAGCTGCTGGCTACGCAAACACCTGCTAAGTCTGCTGGGTAACCAATGGGGATCCGCCACAGTCATCAAAACCGGGGGATATTTCTGCGGTGGGCGACTCAAAACCGGCCATCAGTGCCATATCAATCACGGCTGTTACTTCGACTTCACTGGCCCCATCACTTTTGGCAGCCATGTTGTCGTCGGCCACGGCGTTACTTTTGTCACGGCTCACCACGCCTTACAGTCCAGCTCTCGTCGTGCTGGCCCCGTCGAAGCAAAAGGCATTACCGTTGGTGACGGCGTCTGGATTGGTGCCAATGCGACCCTCCTGCCCGATGTCACGATCGGCTCTGGGGCAGTTATTGGTGCGGGGGCCGTCGTTACCCGCTCAATTCCGGCGAATGTGGTAGTCGCAGGCGTGCCAGCTAAGGTAATTCGGATTTTGGAAGCAGCTGGGGAGTATTAATCAGGCGGCAACGGAGAGATACAGGTGTGTTCAACCTGACACATTTCGTTTAAATCGAAACCTCAACGGATTACCTTTCGACTGTTTCAGATTCAGACCCACAGAACACTCGGTTAATTTATCGTCTAGTTCATCAACGAGTTGTACACATCATGGTTCTACAAGCATTTACTCCCGTTCAATCAGCCCCCCCTACCCTGCCGCCACGGGGGACCAAAATCAGCTTTTTCTTGCCTAACCTTGACGGCGGCGGTGCTGAACGGGTCTTCGTCCATCTGGCTGAAGGGTTTGTCGAAAGGGGCTATGCTGTTGATTTGGTGCTGGCGGAAGCCGAAGGCCCCTATTTGGCCAAAGTTCCTGGAACGATCAATGTGGTGGATTTACAAGCGCGATCGCCCGTGCTTTTGTCTAAAACCATCGCTCTCAAACGATACCTCCAGCAGGAAACCCCAGCGGCCCTGCTGACCACCCTAGACATCTTTAACTCGGCAGCTTGGGCTAGGCGCATGGCTAAGGTGCTCACCCGTGTGATCATGGTGGTGCAAACTAACTTGACCCAACAGTTTCGCGATCGCCATTCACCCCCTGTCCACTGGATGCGCGCTCAGGCTGTTCGTCAGTTTTATCCCTGGGCGCAAGAAATTGTAGCGGCCTCCAAAGGCGTCGCTGAAGATGTTGCTCAAATGAGCGGCGTTAGCTTGGATAAGATTGATGTCATTTACAATCCTGTGGTCAAACCTGAACTGCACCAAAGGGTTACTGAACCGGTCGATCATCCTTGGTTTACACCCGAGCAACCGCCAGTGATCTTAGGGGTAGGACGTTTGGTTAAGCAAAAAGACTTTGCTACCCTAGTCAAGGCCTTTGCCTTAGTGCGTGCTCAACGCCCCTGTCGGTTGATGATTTTGGGTAAAGAAGACCCCCGTGAGCCTGAAATTAAACCCGAACTCGATCGCCTCGGTAATCATTTTGGCATCACCGAAGATATGGCTTTTCCAGGCTTTGTAGAAAACCCCTACGCTTATATGGCGCGGGCCGATGTGTTTGCCCTATCCTCGATTTATGAAGGGTTTGGCAATGTGGTTGCCGAAGCGATCGCGACTGGAACAGCTGTGGTTTCCACCGACTGTGAAAGTGGGCCTGCTGAAATTCTCGATGATGGTCGCTATGGCAAACTAGCCCCCGTAGGCGATGTCACAGCCCTAGCCGCCGCCATCAGCGAAACCTTAGATCACCCGACCGCAGCCGCAGTTTTGAAAGATCGGGCGATCGCCTTTAGCGTCGAAACCATCGTCAATCAGTATCTGACCGTAATCCAGCGTGCCCTCCACTCTCCGAGCCTTGCCGCTATCTAGAATCCGCAGTTTAGGCCCTTGCCCATCCCAGGAGCACTATCCATGACCAGCATTTTATTTCTCGATCAAAGCGGCAATATGGGTGGTGCAGAGCTGTGCTTACTCGATGTTGCCTATCCCCATCGCCAGAGTAGTTTGGTGGGGCTCTTCAAAGACGGGCCGTTCAAAGCCGCATTGGAAGATAAAACCATTCCGGTTCAAATTCTCTCCGGTGCCGGCATTCAGATGCGTAAAGATGGTGGTTTAGCCCAAGGATTGAAAAGTATTTTTCAACTGGGACCTTGTGTCACCCAAGCTGCCAAAATTGCAGCAGATTACCAACTGATTTATGCCAATACTCAAAAAGCCTTGGTGGTGGGAGCCTTAGCCAGTGCGTTGAGCGGTCGGCCGTTGGTTTATCACCTACACGACATTATTTCTGCCGATCATTTCAGTCCGATCAACTGTTGGTTAATTGTGATGCTGGCGAATCGCTTTGCCCGGCAGATTATTGCCACTTCAGAAGCAGCCCGGAAGGCCTTTGTTGAGGCAGGGGGGCAAGGGGAGAAAGTGACTGTGGTTTATAACGGGTTCAATCCCGGCAAATATCAGGGGGTAGCTGCCAATCGCGATCGCATCCGGGCAGAACTCAACTTACAAGACAAATTTGTCGTGGGCCACTTTAGCCGTCTTTCTGCCTGGAAGGGGCAAGATGTGCTGATTGATGCGCTGCAGCAGTGTGCAGAATCGGTGCATGCGGTATTCGTCGGGGCAGCCCTCTATGGTGAAGATGACTATGCTGATCAGCTCCGGCATCAAGTAGAGCGCTTGGGGCTGGGCGATCGCGTCCAGTTTTTAGGATTTCGCAACGACGTGCCTGAGTTGATGGCAGCTTGTGACCTTGTAGCCCACACCTCCACAGCACCGGAACCGTTTGGCAGAGTGGTCGCAGAGGCAATGTTGAGCCAACGGCCCGTGATTGCGGCTGCCGGGGGTGGCGTTGTTGAGTTGGTGGATTCGGGTAAGAACGGCTGGCTAGTCACGCCCAATCAACCGGCAGAATTAGCCCGAGCGATTCAACATTGCCATGACCACCCTGAGATGGCGCTTGAGGTAGCGCGTACCGCTTACAGCCAAGCGATTGAGCGGTTTCATGTGACGAAGACACAGCAACAGATCGTTGATGTTTTGGAGACGACGGTAAGCGGCTGAGCGGATGGCGTAAGCGTTATGAGTCCAAACCATTAATGCTCAGTGGACTTTTCCCTAAAGCTTCTTTATCTCGTTGATCTATTTGATTTAAGCACTACCAATTTATGGGTCTCTACTATGGTTAGTCCCAACGATCAGCGCACCAATCGAAGGATGATACTGGTGACGGGTGCTCCTAGGACCGGCACATCCCCTGTTGGGTATGTTTTGTCCCAGAGCCCTTGTGCTGTCTCTCTATATGAGCCCATGGGGCCCACAGGTGATGAGCGGTTCAATGAAGAGTTCCCTATGCCTGAAGTTGGCTTACTCAAGGAGAAGGATTTTCTTGCTTTTCTGAGTGATCTGACCCATCTTCAGTTCAGTCCCAAAAAACAAAACCGACCTAGCCATCTGTCTTTACCCCTGTGGAAAAAACTAGTTTTGAAATTCACGGGCACGCGATCGCTCCACTCTCTGCGTATTGCCCGTCTAAAGTTTTGGTCACAAACCATTATTTGGAAAGACCCCCATGCCGTATTTGCTGTGCCAGATATTCTTAAAGCTGGTATTCCAATCGTCGTAACCATGAGGCCACCCTTAGCCCATGCAGCGAGTTATAAAAGGCTGGGATGGCAGACATGTTTGCAACCTATTTATGAGCGTTACGCGAAAAAGTATGGCCCTGATCAATATATAGAACGCGTATTAACTTTAAACGGAAATGAAAGCTTTTCCGCTGTTCAATCAGCCGCAATTGTATGGCGTATGGTCTATAGCATTATTGCAAAACATCAACATGACGAAGACTTACACCTGATTCAGTCTGATGATCTTGAGCGTGATGAAATTGAGACTTACTCTAGAATTTTCGATGGTTTGAGTCTCCCCTTTCAGAATGCATCTCACTATCTTGAAGCCAGATCTCGGAGAAGCACAGGGCAATATCGAGCTCCAAAAGCGACTCATGATTGGAACCGATCTGTACATCATACGAATACATACTGGAAGTCGATGTTGTCCCCTGATGAAATTGATGAAGTTAATCAAGCAACCCATGATGTTAAGAGGCTTTTTAATGAAAGCAGCACAAGAGACTGAATTACATCAGCTAGGGCAATAAACCCATTCTAGTTTCAGCATCGGAGTTACTCAGTACCGGAGAATCTCACTGCCTGCAGCACTTTTTCTGCATTAAGAGAGGTTTGCAACACAGTGATCAAAATGACAAGTCTCAAAATGGATATGGGTTGATGTTGGGATAGACTTATTTTTTCAATTTCTTAGCAACACGTTTAAGCAGGAGTCGCAACCGTCGCGTACGCGTTAAGCCAGAGATGTCACCGGGTTGCGATCGCGTGTGGTCAAAAAAGTCATTGATTTCGGCCAAAATCACTCGCAATCGTTTGACGATGTTAACTTCGCGATAGTCATCAAAAAAGCTCTCGGGCAAAAATTCTAGATGGGTTGACTGCACCACTTTGAGGATGCGCTGCACATCAAAGGCAGTGGAATAGGCGGCGATTTTATGGCAGTTAAATCCGGGATCTAGATAATCGGCTAGGGCACCGTTAACACTGGCAAACACCTGGCAACCGCAGGCCATAGCTTCTAAGGGCGGCAAGCCAAACCCCTCGCTGATGCCGTATTGACCCCAATATTCGGCGGAGTCGTAAAGATAAACTTTGCTGCGGTTAAAAACACCTGCTAAGTCTTCGACGAAGCTGTCTAATACAGTGACTTTGCAGTGAGATTTGAGGCCAGGCACAAGCTGGTTTAGCAGATAGCCTGAGGACTTGCGAGACTGTACGAGGACGTCTATATCTCGGGGCTGATGGCGGTTCCGAAATTCCTTAGAGATATGGTTAGGTAGGTAATACAGCAGGCTATTGATTGAGCGCTGGCCCCAATAACCCAGGCTGTTGCGGCTAACGGTCAGGATAGGAATATCTGACGGTAGAGTAAATCCATAGCCTGCACTGTGGGCGTGATAAATGATGTTGTAGCCCTTGAGCCGTTTGACCAGTTTGGGCACATGGAAGCCCCAACTGACGACAAAAATAGCGTCTTGTTGCAGATTAATGGAGAGGCTTGTATTAGGCGATCGCGTCAGTAAGTCATCCAAAAACAACGTGTCTTTTTCCGGCTGGGCATAGGTCACCACATCAGCACGACAAATTTGCTGAGCCAGCTTGAAGATCTTCAGCTCGGCGAACAGCCCCCCCACGCGGTATTGGCCGCTGGTGCCGGGGACGAGGAAGTAGAGGTGACGCATTGGGAGTGGGGGAATGGGGGGAGTAGGGGAATGGCGGCGGCGGCGGGTAAGGGAGCGAGGGGAGCAGGGGGAGCGGGGGAGGTCTAAAATCCAAAATCTAAAATTCGTTTCCTCCCTAACGCTCTCATGTTTGATAGAGAGCTAGCTCCGCGCTCGAATCAGAGTTGCCAACGTCTTGTCATCTATCTGTAGCCGACTTATCCCTAGGATAAGAGCACTCTACTGTGATTTTGAGATTACATTCGGCGGTGCCTTGGGTAACGTAAGGGACGCCTGCTTCTCCGGCGACTTTGACCCCAAATTCTAGGGTGACTTTATCGACGTTGACGTCGCTTATATCTTTGAAGGCGTTGAGCGTGTTGCGTGTATAGGTGCGAATGGTACCCTGGACAGCTCGAAAGTTGTCGTTGACGCTTTTGCGCATTCGATCGCCCAATCCCTTATCAGTGCGGGTTTGGCCTTCGGGTTCTGCTTCATCTGGGGCAAGGAGTGGGGTGGGAGCGGTGAGGTCTTCAGTGGCTTCCATGTAGATGACGGTGCCATCTTCTAAGGTGATTGGGGCAAGTTGGGTCATGGATGTCGGATCCCTGATGTAAGTCAATAGCTTTATGTTAAAAGCTGTAAGTTCGCGCGCTTCTTTAATTTCTATGGTTCCTGCTGCTGATCTCGTTTCCCATTCAGTTGGGCTTGGATTTCAATATCGCAGCGATGCTCCCTTGCGAACGCTGTTCTTGCTCTATCGCCAGGACTGGCAGAAGCTAGCCCAATCGTTTTCTTTTTTTGTGATTAAGCACAGCCCTGAGTGGATTCGTCCGCTGATTATTGCCAATATCATCGATATTCTGACCCAGCCAGAGGAGTATCAACTTTCAGCCCTTTGGCTCAACGGGACGGTTTTGGTCATCAGCGTGATTCAAAATTTGCCCATGCATTATCTGCATATTGGGGCGATGAGTGCTGCGGTGCGGCAGATGGAGCTGAACCTGCGCTCAGCCATTACCTTGCGGTTGCAGCAGCTTTCCATCAACTACCACAACCGCCGGAGCACAGGGACGATCCAAGCAAAACTGCTACAAGACGTGGACAGAATTCAGCAGCTCACCCGAGATGTGTTTCAGTTTATTCCGGCGGCGCTGTTGACGATTGCGATCGCGATTGGGGTGACAGCTCGACGGGCTCCTTGGTTCTTGCTGTTTTTTGTGGCGACGGTGCCTGCGGCGGTGTTGATTGTGCGCCTGTTGCGAGGGCCGATGCGCGATCGCAACTATGCCTTTCGCAGGCAGGTGGAAACGATGTCGGCTCACCTGTCAGAAATGATCAAGCTGATTCCCGTTACCCGTGCCCACGGGGCTGAGTCCACTGCGATTCAGCGCACCCAAACCACGCTAGATTCAGTTAAGCAGGCGGGCCTGCGCCTAGACAGCATCAACGCGATCACCAACGCCTCTACCTGGATCACGCTGCGTTTATTCAATGCCACCTGTCTAATCATGGCGGCCTATCTGGCCTACACCGGGCAGTTAAACATCTCGCCGGGCGATGTGGTGTTGCTCACAGGCTATTTCGACACCTTGACTCAATCCACAGCACAGATTCTGGCCGTCTTGCCCCAGATGACAACGGGATTAGAAGCAATTCGTTCTGTGGGTGAAATTCTGGAGTGCCCCGATTTGGAATTTAACCAGGGCAAGCAACCCGTTGAGGAGGTGACGGGAAGCGTGCACTTTGAGGCAGTCAGCTTTACTTATCCAGATCAAATGCGTCCAGCCCTACACGGAATTGATCTGGCGGTGGAGGCGGGAGAAACGATTGCGTTAGTTGGCCCTTCGGGGGCGGGAAAATCGACCCTGGTTAGCCTGGTGATTGGCTTTCTGCGGCCCACCCACGGACAAATTCTGTTGGATGGCAAAGACATGAATCTGCTGGATTTACGCACATACCGGCAGTTTGTCTCGGTGGTAGCCCAGGAGACAATTTTGTTTGAGGGGACGGTACGCGACAATATTCTCTACGGCGTGGAGTCGGTGGACGAAGCCCGCTTGAGACAGGCAATCCGTGACGCCTACGCCGAAGAATTCATTACCCAACTACCCGCTGGCCTCAACACACTTATCGGTGAAAATGGAGCCCGCCTTTCTGGAGGACAGCGGCAGCGATTAGCGATCGCCCGCGCCCTAATTCGCAACCCCCGCGTGCTGATTTTGGACGAGGCTACTGCTTCCCTCGATACGGCCTCTGAATCAATGATTCAAGCTGCTTTGACGACGCTGATGCAGGGACGTACCACGTTTGTGGTTGCCCACCGACTCTCTACGATTCGCCAAGCGGATCGGATTGTGGTGCTTGATCAAGGCCACATTGTAGAGGTCGGTAATCACCGCCAATTGCTGCGGCAACAAGGGCTCTATGCTGAGCTGCACACCCTCCAGGTTTTATAGCGTTAGCCACAAAGCTTTGTGCGCTACCGCGAGCCAGATTGCTTGTGGACTCAGCATCCTGGTGATACTCGGTGCATTGAGCAATCTGGCCAGCGCTATATAAATTTCATGCCAATGCTGTCGTCATCGGCACGTTGCAGTGGGCCGGGTTCATACAGGCACTTGGAGGAGTAATTCTAAGGCAGCAACGCGATCATGTGTTGACTCAGTAAACACACGCAATACGCTGACCGCAGTCGTTACTGCATATACCAATTACCTGACTAGAGCGTGACATTTGGCAGGGGCGATCGCGATCGCAGCAATTCACAGCGCTGTGGGATGGACTCAACCTGGGCAATCATATTGCCCAAAATCTTGCACTAACAAGGCTTGCAGAAATTCTTGGCGAGTTGTATTACCATGCAAGGTTAGACTAAAGCGTAATCCATAACAAATTTTTATTTTTCTGGGGAGTCATGTTAATTTGCTCTAAGCGGGGGGCTAATCCCTTAGCTGATGTTGGATGTACGTCTTTTCCAGGAATTCGTGATGACAAAGACTATCTTGGCAGTTAAGGCTTTTATTGATACCTACGATAGGGAGCCTTTGGCATACCAGGACCTAGATCGCGCGGTTAGAGCCATTTGTAATAGTGAGCAGTTCAAATCCCTGCTGCTTGCGTTGATTAACAGTCCAGCCTTTTCTGAAGAATTTGGTAGAGAATTTGCCTCAGCAGGTGCGATTAAGGGTTTGTCGGCCTGCCGCCGACTTCGGAGTTGTCTTAACCTTTCACTGAGCAGTTTTTTTGGCTTATTAGCTGAGCTCATCTCAGCTTTTGATATGCCCGCAGACCTGGATTGGTCTGCCTTTGCACACAGAGTGCACCAGTCTGAGACAGCCCAAGAGAAACTCTTAGCCGTTCTCTTGCGCGGCCCAGATCAGGCGTTTTATCAGGAATTCGCGTCTCAATTGGTGGAAACTGATCCCCATGCGATATATCCGACATCAAGCTACCGCGAAAGTCGGGGTTATGTGGTGAGCACCGACGACGATCAGATCGTTGAGGCTGTGATGACCTCCAGTACGTTCACTTCAATCAAAGTGCTAGAGAACGTGCTTGATCCCCAGCAGACTGTCTTGAGAGACACCTATGTTGCGCTAGGACGCTGTGTGTGTTTGGTGGATCAGAACGTAGAGCGCTATTACGGGGAGCAACTTGACCACTATTTTGACCACCATGGCATTCGCTTAGAAAAGCTAGTCTATCGAGCCATGGAAGTGGATAAGGGGATCCATACCGTTGAGCACATGCTGGGTGACTTCAAGCGGCTGGGTGTCTCCCGTAACGAACCCGTCCTAATTGTGGGGGGTGGGGTTTTAACGGATACTGGCGGACTCGCTTGTGCGCTTTACCATCGCAATACCCCCTATGTGATGCTGTCTACCTCGATTGTGGCCGGGATTGACGCCGGGCCTTCGCCGCGCACCTGCTGTGATGGGTTTGGCTACAAGAACCTCTTTGGTGCTTATCATGCGCCAGTGTTGTCACTCACCGATCGCTCTTTCTTTAAGACCCTGCATGAGGGGTGGTTGCGGCACGGCATTGCTGAGATTATCAAGATGGCGGTGGTGAAAAATGCAGAACTGTTTAGCTATCTCGAAGAAGCTGGGCCAGCGTTGATTACAACCCGGTTTGGCACTTTGGATTGTCAACCCGATGACGCCCTCAGTGCCCTTTCTCAAAAGATTTTAGGGGCAGCGATGCGCAGCTATGTTGAGGCTGAATATGACAACCTCTATGAAACGCATCAGTGTCGTCCCCATGCCTATGGCCACACTTGGTCGCCGGGGTTTGAAATCGAAGCCGGGCTCTTGCACGGCCATGCGGTTGCCATTGGTATGGGCTTTGGGGCCTACATGAGCTATCGCAACAACTGGATTAGCGATCAGGATTGCCACCGAATTTTGCGGTTGATTAGCTCCTTTGGCTTGAGTTTGTGGCATGACGTGCTGCTCAATCAAGAAACCCTCTGGGCGGCGCAAGAAAAGATTGTCCAGAAGCGGGGTGGCAATCTGGTTGCACCCTTGCCTAAAGGCAAAATTGGTAAATGCGGCTACCTGAACGCGCTGACCCGTGATCAGCTCAATGCAGCGGTCAAAGCCTACCAAAAGGTTTGTGCAGACTACCCCAGAAAGGGCTTGGGCATTGATCCCCTCTGTAGCGACGTGGGTTTGGAAGATCCGTCAACGGTTGCTCATCATGTCCTCGCTACACCCATTGAAGTCTATGGAGACAGCGAAAGCTCGGTAGAAGTGTTATCTGGCGTATAAACTCCATCCCGCTTGAAAACTTGAGTAGGGGTTCAGAACCCTGTGCCCCTACCAACAAAGCGATGGCGTTGGTTGTAGAGGAGGTTTAGAGAAGCAGAATCATGTCACCAGAAATATTCGACATCGTCATTCCGCTCTACCGGATCCGCTGGAATACGCGAGCGGTACTTGAGGGGTTGACGACCCACTATGGGCCTCGATCGATTCACGTGATTGCACCAGCACCCGAGGCGCGATCGCTAGCAGAACAAGCTAAAGATTGGCAAACCGCACCACTTTATACCCACCCAGAAGAGTCCTTTTTTCACCTGACGAAGGACGAGATCTGTGCCGAACTTGATCTGGGCAAGTCGCTCTACACCCCAGGTTGGTTTTACCAGCAGTTGCTAAAGCTTGGTGCCTCTGAAGGGATTGAAGATCTAAGTGAGTGGTACTTGGTTTGGGATAGTGACTTGCTGCCCGTGGCTACTTGGCCTGTCCTGCTGGAGGAGCAGGCGGGGACAAAGCACATGTTTGCGCTGATTCAACACAACCAATATGGCAATGCCAAAATTGTGTCGGCTTGGGCTACATGGATTCGGTCGGTGCTGGGGGTAGAGCCCGTCACCGATGCTGAAGGGACGTTTATTCCCCATCACATGTGGTTCAAGCGAGAGTCCCTGGACTCGTTTAAGCGTCAGATTAACCGCTACTTCCAATCGGAAGATCACTGGCTGTTATTGATGATGCGATCGGCTAATCAGTTTGACACCTTTGGGGAATATTGGTGCTATTCCTCTTGGGTGGCGGCGAAAGCTCCGGATGATCTGGCGTTTTATCCCTACGACCAATACGGGGCCACCACTGAACGCTTCTTTGATGACGGCACGGGGTTGTTTTCGGCTGCCCTCAGACGTTATCAGCAGCAATCGACGGGAGTTGAGCCACCGGATGAAAACTTTGCTCCGCCCTATGGGTTGGTAGAAGCGTTTATTCAAGCCGAATATGGCCCAGAGGCGTTGCCGTCTTCGCTGTCCTTTGAAAGCAGTCCCCGCCATCTCAAGAAGGATGAGAAGAATATGCATATTGAAGAAAAGCGATCGCGTTGGAATCCTCGTATGGTCGAAGCCTCTGGTGTGAGCTAAGGCTTGAGCGGTAGGATGAGCCAAAGGCGATCGCGCTTTGCTCATCCTACGGTTGATTCTGCGATGTCATTGGAGCAGGTTACGTTACCGCCGAATTGTCAGTTGCGTCGGGCAGCGGCACGCGATCGCGCCGCCATCTTTAAATTGGTATTAGGCGCATTTCTCGACCCAACGCAGCTCCGCTGGCAGCAGTTTTGGCTGATTACCCACGAAGACCGAGTGATTGCCTGCGGGCAACTGCGGCAGTTTGAAGGGGCGCAGGAGTTGGGCAGTGTGGTGGTGGCGTCGGATTGGCGCGGTAAGGGACTGGGGACTTTTTTGACGGGGCATTTGATTGGGCAGGCGGCGGCACCGCTGTATTTGGAATGTGTGGGGCGGGGGTTGGCTGGGTTTTATCGGCGGTTGGGGTTTGAGGCTGCAGATTGGGATGCGATGCCATCAGGGATTAAGGGCAAGTTTCGACTATCCCATTGGGCAGCGACAGTGTTGCGGGTGCCAGTTTTTATCTTGAGGTACGGGGAGCGCGGTTAGAAACCGGGTTTCTAGAAGAAGCGTTTGAAAGCGGCTGCGATCGCGCCCAAGAACCCCGGTTTCTGTCAGTATTTACGGTTCATGGCTGCTTTGAAGTTTTCCAGGCTCTTGCGGGTGCTTATGGTGTCTGGGTGTTGGGGGCCAAGTAAGCGATCGCGCATCTCTAAAGCCTTCATGAGTAAAGGCTCCGCTTCCTGAAAACGATCTTGATGGCAGTAGAGCACAGCTAAATTGTTGAGACTGGTGGCCACACCCGGATGCTCATCACCGAGGAGTTTCTGCCACAGTTGCAGCGATTGCAGATAGAGCGGTTCGGCTTCGCTGTAGCGCCCCTGCGAGAAGTACAGTCCGCCTAAATTGTTGAGACTGTTGGCCACATCCGGAT
>JBCBZT010000126.1:0-3439 GCA_039815185.1 Cyanobacteria bacterium P01_A01_bin.123
CTCTTTGGACAGCCATTTCCGGATCTATTTGAATGGATTCTCAGTACAATTGACGAGCTACCTATGCCTAGACGGTCATCTAAAGCACATCAGGCACAACCTTTACACGCAGAGCTTTTCCCGGCTTAAGTTGTTACCCTAATTTTTTTCTTCTATAGAAAATTCTTTTAACTTGATAAGACAATACCTTAGCCTCAAACTGAAAATATCTCGACTGAGCAGATCGTGGACGAAATAGCGCATATTCCGTTTAGAAACACCGTCCACTTCTTCTCGTAATTTTGCAATGGTATAGCCCTTGATTTTCTGAATTAGCTTGTAGTCTGGTTCGATGAAAAAGATACTATTACCGCCATCAGCCCTTATTTCCATCAATGTCTGTTTAAGTTTCTGGATGAACATCAATGCTTGCATATCTCAAACCATCACATTTCGACAAGAAGGAGTAGATCAATGTTGTGTGCTGTCTAACTATTTATTAGACCTACTTTTTCAGTCTATCTACCCTTATCGGCATACTATACTGCAAACTTTCAGCCTATCCACCCAAGTTGGAGGACTATACTGCGAGTTGTCCATATAGTACGTTCATATTAGGCAGATATATGGAAAGTTTCAGTATAGCTACCCGCAAAACATAGTAGAAACTGGTAGCAGTGAGTAAAAAATGATACATGCGTTCTGTATCTGCCATCAATGGAAACTCGCCCCAGAAAGCTCCTAGATCAAGTTCGGGATCATATTCGTCTAAAGCATTACTCTTATCGAACTGAACAAACCTACGTTTATTGGATTCGTCGATACATTTTGTTTCACAATAAACGCCACCCTTCAGACATGGGAGCCACTGAGTTAGAAGCGTTCTTAACTCATCTTGCTACTGTCAATAACGTTGCAGCTTCCACCCAAAACCAAGCTCTCAATGCCATTGTCTTTCTATATCGACATGTCCTTAAGCAAGATCTGGGTATGGACATCGATGCCGTACGTGCAAAACGCCCAAAACATTTGCCCACTGTACTCACTCCAGCAGAGGCAACAGATATTCTTCAGAATCTGTCAGGAGAATATCAACTCGTAGCTAAGCTTCTTTATGGCAGCGGTTTACGCTTGAATGAGGCTCTCAGACTGAGGATAAAAGATCTCGATTTTAATCAAAAACAAATTGTGGTGCGAGATGCCAAAGGTGGTAATAATCGCATCACCATGCTGCCTGTAAGTTTAATTGACGATCTCAAATTACATCTGCAATACGTCAAACGCTTACACCAGCATGATTTGGATCATGGTTATGGGGCAGTACACCTTCCATTTGCCCTAGCACGCAAATATGCGGGAGCTGATCGTCAATGGATTTGGCAGTTTGTGTTTCCCTCTCGTCGATTATCAAAAGATCCTCGTAGCGGTATCGCCCGTCGCCATCATTTACATGAAAGTGGTTTGCAACGAGCCATTAAGCGGGCTGTTCAAATGGCTAAAATTCAGAAGCGTGTAGGCTGTCATACTTTCCGCCATAGCTTTGCCACCCATCTATTGCAAAATGGCTACGATATTCGCACTATCCAGGAATTATTGGGCCATAAAGATGTAAAAACAACCATGATTTATACCCACGTACTAAACCAAGGCGGTCGTGGTGTAAAAAGCCCATTAGATGCATAACCAAATCAAAAGTGGCAGTGCCCACATCCTACTCCCAACGTTCCGCTGCGCATAATTCGATGCTCAGCTACCCCACGTCCGGATGCAACCAACACTCCATGATGTAGTTCACGATTGGAACGCCGCGAACTTCGTGTGGGTTGTCGCGGACGACGCGGAAACCGTGGCGCTCAAAGAAGGGGCGCGCTGTGATGGACACCTCGGCGTAGAGCCGGAACAGATTGGACCGTCGCGCCTCCTGGAAGATTCGCTCCATGATTGCCGACATGTATCCCTTGCCGGCATGAGCTGGGGATACGTAGGTGCAGTCGATGTGGCCGTCAGCATCGAACTCGATGAAGCCCGCCACATCGCCATCCACCACTGCAACCCAAGGTTGCTTGCGAACTGACCAGTCAGCGCTGGCGCGATCGCATCGCCTGCGCCATTTCTCAGCCCACGCATCGTCACCCTCAATGGGAGTAGCCCAGGCGTTACGCTGCTCCTCAGTGTAGTCGTCACAGGTCAGTTGATGAACTGAGTCGTAGTAGATTCGGCCAATCGTGAGTTCATCACCGCGCTCGTACTTCCGAATCATGGCCTGTGGGAGACGTGATCGCCTCCGTTGAAGTTCATAGGGATAGTAGCAGGAATCATCAAGAGATAAGATGCTCGTACAACACTATCCCCTTAGCGACTATATGGACTGGCTGCTAGATCCCTTGAATTATGAGTTTATGCGGCAAGCGCTAATGGCAGGTGTACTGATGGGTATTTTGTGTCCAATTGTTGGCACGTATTTGCTGGTGCAGCGGATGGCGCTATTGGGGGACGTGGTGGCCCATGCGGTGCTGCCGGGACTGGCAATTGCCAACTTTCTGAATATTCCTTTGATCATCGGAGCCTTTGTCTCTGGTATGTTTGGCACCTTTGTTACTGGCTGGATTCGCTCACAATCTAAAGTCAAGGTCGATGCGGCCATGGCCATCACCCTCTCCAGCTTTTTCTCCCTCGGCATTGTGCTATTTACCAGCCTGGGCAGCCGCTTAGATCTTGAAGAGCTGCTGTTTGGCGATATCCTCAGCATTGCCCCAGCAGATGTGTGGGAGATTGGGTTTGTAACGCTGGCTGTGTTGGTGGGCGTGAAGGTGTTCTACAAGGAACTTTTGTTTTTTACGTTTGACCCGTCAGGGGCAGAAGCAATCGGCCTGCCGGTGACTGCTATGAATTTTGGGTTAACGGCTGCCATTACGCTGACGATTGTTGCCAACATCAAGGCGGTGGGCTTCATTTTAGTGGTGGCACTGATGGTGAGCCCGGCGGCGGCGGCCTACTTACTCACTAAAGAACTGCACTGGATGATGGCGGTGGGTGCCGGGTTGGGGGTGCTGTCTTGCCTGACGGGGATGTACATTAGCTACTATGTCAATACGCCGTCTGGGCCTGCGATCGCACTGACTCTTTTTGCCTGCTTTCTACTGGCATTGTTGTTTAGTCCTAGTCAGGGGATTTTGACCCGCCGCCGAGGGCAAGCCAAAGGTTGATTACAAGGTTAATTATCGGCTTTTAGAATTTTGCGCGACCGAGCGTAAAATTCTAAACCACCCTACCAACCACCTCCCAACCGATGTCGCAATCAACCGTAATCCTCCAGTCCGTGGGTTCTAGGGCGGCGGTTTCCGCCCTAGTCAGGGGGTTTGGGGAACTCGAAGGGACCCCAAACAGCCGGTTTTGGCTCTAACCAACACTTTCATTCAACAACTAACAAACAAACGGAATACCATTCTGACTATGCAAA
>JBCBZT010000121.1:0-5608 GCA_039815185.1 Cyanobacteria bacterium P01_A01_bin.123
CAGAGAGTGATATCGTTGCTGACAATCGGTTGTCGGTTTTGATCGGCTTTTACTGAGATACCCCCACTTACAGTTACACGCCAGTTTCGCAAACCACCAGCAGTTTTGTCTTTTGGAGATTTCTGATCGATGTTCCTCACGTTGAGAAAAGGTCTTTTTATTGGTTTAGCGCTAAGCCTAGCAGGTCCGGCCCGCGCCGAAGCGATCGAATTTAATTTTGACTGGACCGGGCAAATTGCTGGGTTTCAAGTGTCGGGGGACTTTGGCTACGACGAAACCCAAAGCTACCTAGACGGCATTGTCAGAACCGATGATTTAGACTTCCTCAATATTTCCTTCTTTGCCCCGGATGGAACCCTGTTGCAGACTTACACCGACAATCACCTTGACCCTGGTGTTAATTTTAACTTTGACACCAGTACTCAAGAGATTCTCCAGGCTGGGAGCTACAACGAACCCGACGGTCTTAACCTGGGGGCACCCAACTTTGATTTTGAAAGCGGGAATGATCCGGCTCTTGCCAGTGGCTTGAGCTTCTGGTCGAAGCCACCGCGCAGCAGCACGCCCCACCTGCACATCGATGACTGGGCAGACGAATTCGGATTTCCCCTGGGCTTTTCTTCCCACGAAGATGTGTCTTTCCCGACTAGAACAACTCAGGAGCTAATTGACACCGATCGGGTTGGGGCTGCTTACTTACCTCCCAACGGTCAACCGGTTACCCCCTTAAATAAGACGGGGCAGTTTGCTCAGGTTACGGCTGTGCCGGAGCCCGCCTCTTTATTGGGCTTGCTTGGCATCGGCGGTGGGTTACTAATCGCTGGTCTCAGGCGTCGGCAAGGCACTCATCGGGTAGAGGTCTCGAAAGCAATGAACTGAGCACCGTATTGCACCTTAAAAAGTCCATTCGCCATAACACTGATAATGGTGAATTATTGGCTAGCAACCAACACTGTCAAACCTTAAAGCGTCAATCTTCACACAAGGCAACGCCATCGCTGGGCTCATTTGTCGGTGTCCCTATGCGTAAGCGATGGCCATCTGGGTCTTCAATGTTCATCTCCCGCATCCCCCAGGAGAAATTGGTGGGAGCTTGACGAATCATGGCTCCTTTAGCTTTAAACTCTTCGTACAACGCATCCACGTTTTCCACAAAGATCGACAGCCACGTCCCGGATTGGCCTTGTGCGCCCTGACAGAGGAAGATACAAACCTCATCTCTTGAAATCGATGCAAAGGTAGGCGGATCTCCCCAGTCCAAATCTTGCTTAAATCCCAGAAAATTCACATAATAATTGATGCTATCAGGGATATTCTTAACGTTCAACATGGGCGTTAGACCGCCAAATTTACATTGAGTGATAATCTTGTTAGCTACTTCTGTCATGATAATCTCCAAGGCTAATTCAGGGTAAATTTAACCAAACATTATGACGACTAATTGAGGCAATTGCTTAAGTGCTAACTGCATTTGTAAACGTTAGTCTATTTCCGAAAGGGTCAATCACCAGCATATCTCTGCTACCCCAGGGCGTTTCTTCGATCGCAGGTCGAAAGTGTCGGTAGTTTTTGGATATTAGATCTTGATGAAACGCATCCAACTCATTTGCTTCAATCCTCATTGCAGAACCAGGGCAACAGTCTCCATAATGCTCGGAGAGATGAAGCACACAACCATCCCTTGAAACTTGCCTATAGAGCGGAAAGTTTGTTTCAAAACGATGCTCCCAATCAACGGTAAAGCCTAGAAAATCGACATAAAATTCCTTCGCTTTCGCTTCATCGAACATTCGTATAATCGGCGTTGTTTTTGAGAATCCCATACGAATAGACTCCTGCGTATAGTTTTAGGGGTTAGACAAGTCAACGATTTTATTACTGGGACTGATTAAGGGGGTGCTACACCACTGCCAAAGCATCTCGAATTTTCTTGGCAACTGCATCCAGCGATTCCCGTGGCGGAGGCTCAAAGTATCGATCGGCAAACTTTAGACCAAAGCCGTCATCCCGATATCTTGGGAAGATATGCAAATGAACATGGGGCACCTCTTGCCCCGCCGCTCTTTCTGTTGACTAACGCTTGGTCACTCTCTAATGGAGGCTTAGCCATAGATCAGCATGTGGGAAACATAGTACAAAATTACCATGGAATGCAGCGCTGATTTATCAAGAATCTTTATCATTTGTAGATCTGGCAGTTGCCAAAATGCTTTGTATGCAACTGCAACCCAACGTGCCTGTGGCTCCAGCACTTCAACGATAGTCGAGTCTCATTCCGCCCTTTGGTTCGGTGGGTAGTAGCGCTCATTGCACAATTGCCAACCCGTCTGCTGCTGTAAATAGGCATGGGTACTGAGGCCCAATTTTTTGGCTGTGATCGCAACTTCGGTGTAGGTTAGACCGAGGCGATCGCAAAGTTCTCGCTGCCGTAGCCCTTTTTGAACAATCGACTCTGCGAAACATTGGGGATAAATCAACGGCAAAAGTCGCTTGAGCATTACCCGAATTAGCCAGGTGCCATTACCCCAATGCCAAAATTGCTCAACTTCATAAACCTGTTGTGTTTTCACTGCTTTGAGTCTCTGCCAAACAGTGTGGTTGGCAAGTTGTTGAGAGAGGGGTATTGCAGTAGGCGCGTAGGACTGCACAAAAATAATGTCAGGATCAACAGCCAAAATGGCCTGAAGAGATAAATAAGTCAGACCAGGTTCACCCCGATGTGGATCTGACTTTGACCAGGGGAAATGGGTAAACCGTTTCATGACGCTGCCCAACGTACCAGTGTCAGTTTCGATTGGATAGCGGTTAACGACACGATTGAGAGAAGAACCACCCATCATCAGCACTGTTTTACGCGAGCGGTGCTGTAGCTGTTGTTGATAGAGTATGAGTTGTTGATCTAGGGACGCGATCGCCCCTTCAGCCAACGACACCCGTCCAGTCAAACAAGCGATATCTAATAATCTCAAAATAGCTTCTGTATAGCCGCTGCCCCCCATTAAATAGACAGGGGCAATCTTTGCTAACCACCCCTCATAAAAGCGATGGGGAAACCGCCAGCCTAAAATTAAATCGGGACATGCCTTTTGAATTGCCCGATAGTTGGGCAATACCCAAGATCCAACATCGACCCACTGTTGAGTTTGCTCCCCATAAAACTCAGACTGCGCGGCCACCCCTTTTCGGATTCCCCCAATGGGCTCCAAACCCAGCTCTAGCAGCGCATCAAGCCCTGATGCGCTAAGGGAAATAATGCGCCGAGCGGGATACATTGAGCGATTAACGGCAGTGATGCAATTAGTCATAAGACATAGGCTAGCTTTTAGCTTGAGAGGGCAAGCGGCAAAGTCTACCAACACCCTAAAGTTTTAGTCGTTTTCATGCGCGGAGACGATCACCGATCCATAGACTGGTGAAAATCAAAGCCGGACGTGACTCGATTGGCATGTTTGAAGAGCAACATGATACGAGTAATGAGATATCTAAATCTTGTTTCATAATCTTTGGCCGGGACGAAAATTCCCATAAACTCCCCGCCTTCTGTTGAGAACCGCCATTGCTGTTTCATTCTGTCAAACCCGCTGGCCTCGATGGTTCTGAGCTGACAATCTGGGAGTAGCAGCCCCCCAGAAAAATGCACTTGGATCAGAACACAACTGCAAGCTAGCCCATCATTACGCTTTGGGAAGTGAAAGCTGAGATCAATGGAATGCGGATCAAGTTGGCGCTGGGTTTTTGTATCCGTTAGCCACGGACTTAAATCAACCCTTGCTTCAGGAAACTCTGCTCGAAACAAGACGGCTAGATGAGCGATTTTACTGGTTAGATCAACCGTGATTGCCTGACTGGTTGCGTTCATAAAACTTCTCAAGATTTTGCTTATCTACACTACTTCTCATTAGGAAGACCATTTCGATAGCCTACATAACCTGATGACACTGCCCTAAAGGATTTGAGCTAAAGCTATTTTTTCCCTTGTCAAGTGACTTTCGGCAGCAATAGGTCTGTGGCACAGCCTAGATCTGATCTTCAGGCTAGCAAGAATTTATTGAGTATCAAACCCATTTGACAAGATACCTTATTGAGACTATATATCAATAAGTAGAGAAAAGATATTTCAGCAAAACTTTCAGGAGGTCATATGAGCACCTATGCGCAGGAAATGCGTGCGACAGCTCAAAAAATGGTTGCCAGTGGTACAGGTATCCTGGCGATGGATGAGAGCAATGGCACTTGCAACAAACGGTTCCAAAATCTAGGCATCCCGCCAACCGAAGAATATCGACAGATCTATCGTCAACTGATTCTGACGACCCCAGATTTATCTGACTACATTAGTGGCCCGATTCTTTACGATGAAACCATTCGCCAATCGACCCAGGACGGCGTTCCTTTCCTAAAAGTCATTACCGACGCTGGCATGATTCCAGGGATCAAGATCGATACTGGAGCCAAAGATTTAGCCGGACATCCCAATGAAAAAGTGACTGAAGGGCTGGATGGCCTCCGCGATCGCATTGCTGAGTACTATCAGATGGGAGCTCGCTTTTCCAAGTGGCGTGCTGTCATCACGATTGAGAATGGCATTCCCAGTCGTGCCTGCATTGAGGCCAATGCCCATGGCTTAGCTCGATATGCAGCCCTTTGTCAGGAAGGCGGGCTGGTGCCCATCGTAGAACCTGAAGTGTTGATCGACGGTAACCACACCTTAGAACGCTGCTGGCAAGTTACCGATGAAACCCTGCATGCGGTCTTTAATCATCTCTACACTCAAAATGTAGCTTTTGACCAAATGATCTTGAAGCCCAGCATGGTCATTCCAGGCAAAGATTGTCCTTATCAGGCCAGTGTAGAGGCTGTCGCTGAAGCCACCATCAATTGCCTATTGAAAAACGTGCCTGCTACCGTTGCAGGCATTGCGTTTCTATCGGGTGGGCAATCGATGGAGCAGTCATCGGCTCACCTCAATGCCATGAACAAGCACTTTGGCGATACTTGTCCTTGGCCCGTGACCTTCTCCTACGCTCGTGCCATTCAACAACCTGCCCTTGACTACTGGAGCGGTGACAGCAATCGTATTGCTGAGGCCCAACAGCGGCTACTGTACCGTGCAAAATGCAACAGTGCAGCCAGTATTGGTGAGTACTCCAGTGAGATGGAGAAACCAATGGCACTGGTTTAAATTTTCGACTCTCCTCCGAAGGAATGGTGCTCCTTCTGATCTAGCTACCTCTGGGAACGATTCCGTTCCCAGAGGTTTTCTGATCGGCACAAATCGTCAAAAGCAGGGGTTATTTTTGAGCTTAATGAGTCTGATCGTCAGCAACTAAAAGTGCGATCGCCCAGGTTTCCTGTCAATTTGCTTGGCTTGCACCTAGATAACAGATTGAGAGCGTATCGCCGTAGCCAAAAAGCTTTGTGGGCTGCGGCGAGCCATATTGGTTGTGTGCTGAGCATCCCAGCGTTGATAGGTGCATTCAGCAACCTGGCCAGCGCTATAAAAATAAAAGAAATATTTAAACGAGAATAGTTCCCATTAAACTGCGCAGTATTGTATATTGGCTGTAGTTTATTGAATCTGATTCTCAATAGGCTATGGCTTAAAACC
>JBCBZT010000094.1:0-17575 GCA_039815185.1 Cyanobacteria bacterium P01_A01_bin.123
CAGAGAGTGATATCGTTGCTGACAATCGGTTGTCGGTTTTGATCGGCTTTTACTGAGATACCCCCACTTACAGTTACACGCCAGTTTCGCAAACCACCAGCAGTTTTGTCTTTTGGAGATTTCTGATCGATGTTCCTCACGCTGAGAAAAGGTCTTTTTATTGGTTTAACGCTAAGCCTAGCGATTCCTGTCCGCGCCGAAGCGAGCGAATTTAACTTTGACTGGATCGGGCAAATTGCTGGGTTTCAAGTGTCGGGGGACTTTGGCTACGATGAGACTCAAAGCTACCTAGACGGCATTGTCAGAACCGATGATTTAGACTTCCTCAATATTTCCTTTTTTGCCCCGGATGGAACCCTGTTGCAGACTTACACCAACAATCACCTTGACCCTGGTGTCAACTTTAACTTTGACACCAGTACTCAAGAGATTCTCCAGGCTGGGAGCTATAACGAGCCCGACGGTCTTAACCTGGGTGCGCCCAACTTTGATTTTGAAAGCGGGAATGATCCGGCTCTTGCCAGTGGCTTGAGCTTCTGGTCGAAGCCACCGCGCAGCAGCACACCCCACCTGCACATCGATGACTGGGCAGACGAATTTGGATTCCCCCTGGGCTTTTCTTCCCACGAAGATGTGTCTTTCCCAACCAGAACAACTCAGGAACTGATTGACACCGATCGGGTTGGGGCTGCTTATTTACCCCCCAACGGTCAACCGGTTACTCCCCTAAATGAAGCGGGGCAGTTTGCTCAAGTTGCGGCTGTGCCGGAGCCAGTTTCTTTATTGGGCTTGCTTGGCATCGGCAGTGGGTTACTGATCGCTGGCCTAAGAAGTCGGCACGGTGCTCATCGGGCAGAGGCCACGAAAGCTTAACTCGCTTTAACCAAGCTTGCTAACTGATGATAATGCTGGCTAAATCCTCCTACAGAGCCTATGTCCTTAGGCTCTTTTTTGTTTTTCCAGTTTGAAAGTTGGTGCGATTGTCAAAGGTATCGCTTCGCTTACCGCGTCTACCACTGAGCTTGCACCTGTGATTTGACGCATCTGCTTTATTGAGAATCAGTCTTATTTAAGGACTGATTGATATGGCGATCGCTCCTATATGAGCGGTTCTTTTGAGCAGCGACTGCATCGATATTGCTCAAAAAATGCAACAACAAACCAATGAGCTGCGCATCGTATTGCACCTTAAAAAGTCCATTTTGCGAAGAAAAGACTCCGTTTGACAAAGGATTTGAGTTTCACGAACCCTTACGATGCTTTTGCTAAGGTTCTGAACTCATTTTGTGCGCATCTTTATTATTCTTTGGCTAGGGCAGTTGGCCTCTGCCATTGGCAGCCACATGACCTACTTCGCCTTAACCCTCTGGGTGTGGCAAAAAACTGAGTCTGCCACGGCGATCGCCCTCATCCTCTTTTTCTATCAGTTGCCTCAGATCGCGATCGCGTTATTTTCCGGCATTCTGGTTGATCGGGTTTCACGCAAACAGTTACTCATTCTTAGCGATACCGCCTCTGCCTGCTGCACCCTATCTGTGGGGCTCTTAGCAACAATGCAAGCGCTCCAAATCTGGCATCTCTATCTGATTGCTGCCATCATTGGTTGTTTTGGTCATATTCAAACCCTCACTTATACCACCACTGTGCCATTACTCGTGCCGCCCCAGCATCATGTGCGGGCAACGAGCATGGGCGCGATCGCGGGGTATAGCACAAATATCTTTGCGCCTGCGCTGGCTGGCTTGTTGTATCCCTGGATTGGTCTATTGGGAATTACAGTGATTGATTTAGTTACATTTGCGATGGCCATTGTGGGACTACTGCTAGTCTCTGTCCCATCGGTTAATCGGGCATCTTATGATCACGAACAGGCGTCAGCGGAAAACGGAGCAGAAAAGTGCCTGTGGCAGGACATTACCTTTGGGTTTCGCTATATTCGTGCCCATCCAAAGCTGCGAGCGATGGTCGTTGTTCTCTCTACGTTTGTCTTTCTCGATCAAGTCGGTGAAATCCTCTATCAGCCTATGATCCTGGCTCAGACTAATGGCAATGCCCAAATGGTAGGCATGGTGGCGGCCGCATCAGGCGTGGGTGGCGTTATTGGAGGGGCCATACTGGCCGTGGGTGGCGGTTTTCGCGATCGCATCGTGGGTATATGGGTAGGGATGCTTGGGGTAGGGATTAGCAAACTGATCTTTGGCTTGGGACGACACTTGATCCCGTGGATGGGCGCTCGTTTGGGAGCGTCGCTGAGTGAGCCGCTAATTTTTAGCTCATATACGGCTGTATGGTACGCCGAAGTACCGCCAGCACTTCAAGGGCGTGTGTTTGCTGCCGACCACTTAATTGGTCTGGTCATTGGCGCTGCAGCAAGTTTAATCGCAGGCCCCTTAGCCGATTATGTTTTTGAACCTGCGCTACAACCGACAGGGTATTTGGCTCCCATCTTGGGTATGGTGCTCGGGACTGGAGATGGCACCGGTATGGCTTTACTGTATGTCTTAACTGCTGGCGGATTGTTGCTGGTAAGCGCGATGTGTAAGACCTTACACTCAAGTCGTCACCCGGATACCTAGGCAATGCGACCGATGGGAGAGCAATTGTGGGTATTGAACAAAGGCCTAAAACAGCAATGTCGCGATCGCAAGATGACTAACAACTCAACTCGTGCCCTCTCAAAGCTTTTATTGAGAATTATTACTATCAGTGCCATACTTATGTAGCGGTTTATGGCAGCTTCTCAATGGCTAAGGTTCTAACAGGTAGCGAAGTTGGCGAAATCATGGCAGAATGCCGCGCCAACGGCGAAGTCTCAGAATATCAAGAAGGTGCCGAATGTTTTTGGCAGATGCCACTGCCGCTGGGTTGGGGCTATGGCCGTGCCACACAACTACGACCTGGCTTATGGCTCAGTATTGGAGACTATAGAAAGCGCCAAACCCATACCTACAAAGGTCAGCATCGGCAGACGATGCCGTTGACCTTAGCCTACTATCTCTCAGGTGGAATTCGGGTGGATAATGCAGGTCTAAAAATCGTCCATGAAGAGGTGGCTGGCAAAAGCTATCTGTATTGCTTACCCAATACTTTTGAAATTGAAAAATACCCCGCTGCACAGCACATTTGTGCCGTCAGGATCCGGATTTTGCCAGAGCTGATGCCCACGTTGAGCGATCGCATTGATGAGCTACCCACCGACCTCAGACAAGCTATAGAGCATCCAGAGAAAACGCTGTTGTACTACCCCAGCGAAATTACCCCCGCCCAGCACCAAGTCCTCCAGCAAATTTTGCAGTGGCCCTACCAAGGCATCACGCGCCAACTCTATTTGGAAAGCAAGGTGCTAGAACTGTTGGCGTTGCATTTCAACCAAATGCTCACACCCAGATCTATCCAAACCAGCAAATTATCCACTAGCGATCGCGACCGGATTTATCAGGCCCGCAATATCCTGATTCAAAATATGGTCGATCCGCCCTCAGTGGCAGAACTGGCGCGACAAGTCCAACTCAACGAACGCAAACTCAAGCAGGGCTTCCATCAGGTTTTCAACATGACTGTCTTTGGCTATCTCCACGATTACCGTATGGAGCAAGCTCAGCGATTGTTGCAAACCGGACAACTTAACATTCAAGAGACGGCTCGCTGGGTCGGTTACGCCAGCCGCAGTTCATTTGTCGTCGCCTTCAAGAAAAAATTTCACGTCGCCCCCAGTCGCTATCTCAAAGCCTAATATCACGGTAAAAGTCCCGCTAGAGAACAGATCAGTCCCTTTGGGAAACAAGCTCCGCAAACTTCCCATCAGCGAACACCTTAATATTGAGAACAATTCTTAATTAAACCGGCAAATGACGGTGCATTTAGCCTTGGCCAGACCTGTGATCGGCCCTGTAATCGGCTAAACACCACCAGGTTCGCCGGAAGATATTTAGGTGTGTGAGGAAGCATGACAATTCAAATTAGGCTGCTTAGCTCTGCGCTAGCTAGTACGGTTGCAGCCATAATCGCCCATCCCGCTTTAGCCCAAGCCCTAGATGAGTTCCAGAGTTTAGATCACTCAGATACAAATACGGCAAGTGTGGCGGATGATCGTTCGCGGGTGGAGTTCCGTCTACCCCAGACACCGACAGCAATTAGCCATAGCAAACATTATCCAGAAAATTTACTCTCTACGCCATCCAATGACGGGGTATCTCAAACGGAAGATAGTGGTTCCCTTGAAGCGATCGGAGATACCCACACTGAGGATTCTTTGCAACTTGGTCAAATTGCCCAGACTGAAATGGCGGTAATTACTGATGTACAAATCAGTTCAACGCCAGAGGGTTTAACGGTTATTCTAATCTCCGACCAACCCCTCTCAGCCAGCGCCCCCCAGGTCTCAGGCAATGCTTTAGTCACTGAAATTCCTAATGCCACCTTAGGTCTCGTCGATGCCGCTGCTGCCGAACAGTTTGGCCCAGCTGAGGGCATTGCCCTAGTGCAGGTGTCGAGTTTACCTAATGGTGGTGTGCAAGTTGCCATTACCGGCACAGATGCACCACCCACAGCCCAGGTCAGTACAGAATCTGGGAATCTGGTGCTTAGCGTGGTGCCCGGAATCGCCGCTGGCGTGGCGGAGGACGCAGACGCGATTCAGGTGATTGTCACCGCCACCCGTACCGAAGAAGATGTGCGGGACGTGCCCCGTTCGGTAACGGTGATCGATCGCGAGCAGATTCAGCAGCAGCTACTTTTTAACACCAGCTTGCCTGATATTTTGGGTCGCTTAGTGCCGGGTTTGTCGCCTCCGACCGGCGAAGACAGTACCTTAGGACTGCGGCTTCGCGGTCGCCCGATTGTCGTGCTAATTGATGGCATACCTCAGACCCCCAACAACAATGGCTTTGAGAGAAGCTTAAGTACGATTGCACCCCAGCAGATTGAGCAGATTGAGGTGCTGCGAGGTCCCAGCGCGATTTATGGGGATGGCGGTACGGGCGGCGTGATTAATATC
Source organism: Cyanobacteria bacterium P01_A01_bin.123 (assembly GCA_039815185.1). Classification (GTDB taxonomy): domain Bacteria; phylum Cyanobacteriota; class Cyanobacteriia; order Phormidesmidales; family Phormidesmidaceae; genus JBCBZT01. Next base: position 4,997 of record JBCBZT010000094.1, read on the forward strand.
ATTACCCGTCGGCCTAGTGAGGAAGCGATCGCCTATAACTTCAGCATAGGCGGCGATATGAGCTTGAGTTCTAGCGAAGGCGATCGCTTTGGTAATGAGGTTGAACTGGGGGTATCAGCGTCAAGTGAGCGGGCTGACGGGCTACTGTCTCTATCGTTTGATTCTACGGCTGCTCAGTTTGAGGCTGGGGGCATCCGCCTTGCGCCCAACGGCGTCGCCAACAGCGATCGTTTGGGCCTGTTGGCCAAGCTGGGCTACAACTTTGATGAGCAACAGCGGCTGGCGTTTACTTACAGCTTCTATCGGCAGGGGCAAGGGACAGACTATATTACTGCCCCCGGTGGTACGCTACCGGCTGATGCTGAGTTTGGGCGGGCGCAGTTTGTGGGCACTCGGTATGAGGAAGCGCCCCGGCAACTTAATAATGTGTTGAACTTGACCTACAGCCATGCTGATATCCTGAGTTCCCAGGTCGATCTCCAGCTCTACTATCGCAATACCGATCTGGTTGATATCTTTACCGATTTAGGCCCTGGTTTTCCGCTCCCCCTATTTCCTCAAGTGTGGCAAACGACGCTAAACGACACGGAGTGGGGCGGACGGCTACAAATCGATACCGCCCTGGGAGAATCAGCCAGTCTGCTGTGGGGGATCGACTATACGCAAAATGAGACAGATTCACCCCTTTTCGTCAATAACACAGATGCGAGTGTTACCGGATTTGCATCCGTGGTTGACACTAGCCTAGATCGCTTTCCCTCCTACAGTTTGAATAGCTTAGGTGTCTTTGCCCAGGCCACCTGGGATATTACCGAGCAGTTTCAGATTAGCGGTGGTCTCCGCTATGAGAACGTAGATTTGTCGGTTGAAGATTATCAGATCGCGTTTGCGTTCGCGCTACCCAGGGAGCGGCAGGGGGGCAGCAGCAGTTTCGACGATGTGTCGTTTAATGCGGGTCTGCTTTACCGCCCCATTCCAGAAGTCGGCCTGTTTGCCAGCTTTGCCCAGGGATTCTCCATCCCGAACATCGGCAGTTCGCTGATCAATGCGCCCGTGGGATTTGATGTCGCGACCGATTTGTTGCTCCAGCCCCAAAAGGTGGACAATTACGAAGTGGGTATTCGGGTCGATCTTGATCAAATTCAAGGCACGATTAGTGGCTTCTATAGCGAATCTGACCTGGGCAGTGCCATTACCCTTAACGCAAATGGCCTAGGGGTTATTCAGCGAGCGCCTCAGCGCAACTACGGCTTTGAAGCCACCCTCGACTGGCAGCCCATGGACACTTTGCGGTTGGGAGCCTTGTATAGCTGGAATGAGGGCGAAAATGACGTCGATACCGATGGTGTCTTTGAGTCGTTGAGCCAGCTAGAAATTCAGCCCCAAAAATTTGGTTTTTACATTGAAAATGACACCCTGCCGGGGTGGACAAACCGTTTGGATCTGCTGCTGGTGGGTGTCCGCATTGGCGACCTTTTTGGCGATGATATTGCGGTTGGTGGCTACACGGTTGTGGACTTCTCCAGCAGTATTCAGCTAGGGGGTGGTCGATTGACGCTGGGTCTTAGCAATTTGTTCAATACCCAATACATTACGGCTCGCCAGCAGGCTCGCGGCAACATCGGTCAAATCGTTCCTAACCCTGGCCGTACGCTCAGCCTGCGCTATTCGATTGACTTTTAGGAGCATGGATAACGTGGGTTGTCAGGGCGTTGTTGGATTGACGGCTAGCCTTCTGTTGGCAGGTTGCCAGCAGGGGGCGTCAACCGTCACTTCTCCCCTCGATCCTAATATCCCTACACAAACGATAGATCATGTGATGGGAACCTCTGAGGTCCCCCTTGCACCTGAGCGGGTAGTGGTGATTGATACTACTCCCTTGGATGCTGCGTTGGCCCTGGGTATTCAGCCTGTGGGCACGATTCAATATGGTGTCCCCCCTGGATATTTAGAGGATGCTGTCAAAGACATTGAGGTGGTGGGGCAATACAATCAACCCAATCTTGAAACCATTTTGCGCCTCGACCCTGATTTGATCCTGGGGGCCAAGAGTATTTCGGCGCGGCTTTATCCCCGACTGTCCCAAATTGCACCGACCGTTTTTATTGAAGGGGCGGGTTACAGTTGGGACTGGAAAAACAACTTCCGGTTGTTTGCAGAAGCAATGGGGCGCTCTGAACAAGCTGAACAGCTACTGGCTGACTACCAACAGCAGTTAGCTGATCTCAAAACTTCAATCAATGCTTCCCCTGAAACGATCACGGTTTCAGTTTTAGTTTCTACGCCGCAGGGCTTGGTGGCTCATACCCCGACCAGTTTTTCCGGCTCGATTTTGCAGGAGATTGGATTTAGCCGCAATCCAACCCAAAGTTCCACCGAACAGTTTTTTGTGAGACTCTCGCGCGAAGACTTGGATAGTCCTGATGGGGAAGTTATTTTTCTGATTCACAACCCTGAGTGGGATTCAGAATCCAAAGCAGAATTTACAGCAGACCCGCTATGGTCGCAGTTAGATGCGGCCCAAAAGGGCTCAGTCTGCGAAGTTGCAGGTGATGTTTGGGGTTCGGGACGTAGCATTTTGGCGGCTCAGCAGATTCTAGAAGACGTTAGGATGTGTTTGAATCATATTAAATGAGAATCAATCCCAGGAATGCGGTAATGCAAACCATAGATAATGTAGCCGATTGTCGATACTGCTCTCAAGTCTCCAAAGCTAATGGCGAAGACCCCATCGGTTCTGCACCCCAGGTCGATCACTGGCTGTTAGTCGAGGTGAAGCAACCCTGGCCAGCGTCGATGTTTACTGAACATCCGGTAATCAGCCAGGTGTTTCCGCTGCTTAAAAAACTCGTTGTTAAGCGTGGGGTGATGGTTCGCCCCGTCGCGATCGCCCCTGATCCTGAATACTCCACATCTGGGTTGACGCGCGTGATTTATTACCGCCGCCCAGCTCAGCAATTTGCTGAATATGTCAAACAAGAATATGTCGCGCCCGATGAGCAGGCATCACGATTAGTGCTCGCCTTGCTCAATCGATTGCTCGACAACACAACCGATCTCTCTGAGTTTGCCGCTTACCAACAAGACACCCAGCACTTGCGGGAGATGCTGGTGTGTACCCACACCCAAGTAGACTTGGCCTGTGGTCGGTTCGGCACCCCCATTTATCGCCAACTGCGTCAAACCTATGGCCAACCGGGTCAATCACTGCGGGTGTGGCAAAGTACTCACTTTGGGGGACATAAGTTTGCCCCGACCTTGATTGATTTACCGACTGGGCACTTCTGGGGGCATTTAGAGCCTGAAGTCTTACCGCAGCTAGTTGAGCGTACGGGCGATCATCGTCAGATGCAAAGGTTTTTGCGGGGTTGGGCCGGGTACAGTCAATTTGAACAGATTGCCGAACGGGCAGCCTGGATGGATGCAGGGTGGGCCTGGTTCACCTACCCCCGCACTAGCCGTGTGATTCGCAAAGGGCTAACTGGGGTAAAGCGCTTGCTGTATCCCACACTGCGTTGGATTCCGATCAATCTGTTGCAGCTTTGGTTGGCGCGCTGGACGAGTGATGCCAGTTGGGTCGAGGTTGAGGTAACTTACACATCACCCAAGGGCACATCACCTGAAGGCAATGGATGCTACCGGATCACCGTTGAAGAGGGCGGAGAAGTCATGAGCGCAAAGCGTTCAGTCGTTGACAAAGATCAAAAGATATCGATCGCCCCTGTCAAGCAGTATCAGGTCAGTTGTTTGGTGAAAAACGCTTAAGACTCACCGCAAATTTTGGATTTGCAGTTTTGGCGTTTGAACTCCGGCATCAGCCCGGTCGAACAACCGCTTGCGTTGCTTTATTCTTCTGCTTCTGCTGCGATCGCGGCCTCTGCTGCCGCCAGGTTTTCTTGAGCGGGTTGAAAATCAGGATCAATTTCTAGGGCTTGGTTATAAGCTGCGATCGCTTCCTCATAGCGTCCCTCGCTGGCTAGAAGCACACCTAGATTGTTGTAGGCTTCAACATACTCAGGATTGAGTTCCGCGGCCCGTTGATAGGCCAAAATTGCTTGTTCAGCAGGCAATAAATTACCCAAGTTAGCGTAGACCTCAGGTAAGTTGGGATCGAGCTCAATGGCCCGCTCATAGGCTGCCACTGCCCCCTCATAATCTTCTTGGAGGGCCAGTACGGTTCCTAAATTGTTGTAGGTACCTGCATTCTCTGAATCGATTTCTAACGACTGCTGATAGGCCTCAGCTGAGGCTTCTAATTCCCCAAGCTGATAGAGGGTTGCGCCCAAGTTGTTATAGGCATCAGCACTGTTTGGATCAAGCTCAATCATTTGTTGCCAGGCAACAACAGCGGCTTCATAGTCTCCCGCCCGATACGCGTCCAACCCTTGTTGGGCAACTTCTTCGATCGATTGGGCCAGGGCGGGTAAAGCACCAAAACACGCAGCTGACACGAGCAACAAAATGGCTTTGCGAATAGGCATGGCTAGGACGGGGCTCCAGAGAACGTCTGGTTATAGACAATAGTGTTATTGAGATTTATTTGCAACTAATTTTGACAAAATCCACAGCTTGGAGCACGGGGGAATAGGTGCTCCATCAGCAACACTTGCAATATATTTTAATAAATTCTTATTGACAATAAATCTCATTTAAATCAAGCTAATGTCATCGTGAAGCGGCGCTACATTGATGCCTGGGGTAGGACAATCGATGCCTGGGGTGGAACATTCGATGCTAAATAAGATATTTCAAGAGCGCTACAGCGAGTTTAAGTACAGAAGCTTTGAAATAGGAGCAATGAGATGGCAGGTAACACTGGAGAGCGTCCTTTATACGACATCGTGACTGATCCGCAGTTTTGGTTACTGCATATTGTGAATTTTCCGGCTGTATTTATCTCGGGATGGCTGTTTGTTAGTACGGGGCTTGCCTATGATGCATTTGGGACACCCCGCCCCAATGAATACTACTCGCCGGCTCGAATCAGTGCTCCGATTGTGACGAATCGCGATGGCGCAAAACAGCAACTTGATCAGTATTTTGAACAGCAATCTGAACGGTCAGCACCACCCATTAAATAAAGATTTAGGAGACTTTAATCATATGACATCAAACACTGAAATCAATAAGTTCGAGATAGAGTATCCCATTTACACGATTCGATGGTTGTCCATTCATGCCTTAGGTGTGCCAACGGTTTGGTTTTTAGGCGCTATTGCCGCGATGCAATTTATCACGCGCGAAGATCAATTACCTGTCAAGATTGAGTTGTTTGGTCTCGATTCACGAGTATCGCTAGTGTTAATACCGCTAGCTATTTCTGTGGTTTGGAATGTAATTTATTTTGGCAAACCAACACTGCAAGAAATCAAAAAGTTTCTGACACGTTAAAATGATCGGTTTATTCATCGTGATCTAGCTAGAGCATGAATAGCTAGAGCATGATCTAATCTCAAGCAATATCAATTGGCTTGAGATAAAAAACGCATTGATTAGTTCAAGAAGGATCAAATAATGAGTTCTAATTTAGCAACAAAATTACGTGTAGGCACGAAAAAAGCCCACACAATGGCTGAGAACGTTGGATTTGTTAAGTGCTTTCTCAAAGGAGTTGTAGAGAAAAAATCCTATCGAATCTTAGTTTCTAATTTTTACTTCGTTTATTCGGAGATGGAAGATCAGATGCATCGACATAAAGAACATCCAGTGCTTAGCAAGATTTATTTTCCCCTGCTGAATCGGCGCAGCAGTCTAGAAAAAGATCTAAGTTTTTACTATGGTGCTGACTGGCAGAAAAATGTAGCTGCGTCCCCAGCAGCGCAGGCCTATGTTCAAAGAATCCAAAATCTATCCCATACAGAACCTGAACTATTAATTGCCCATGCATATACCCGGTATATGGGAGATTTATCAGGTGGACAGATTCTCAAAGAAATTGCTCAACGCGCCATGAATTTATCGGGTGGGCAAGGTACAGAATTTTATGAATTTAAGGATATTGCCGATGAAAAGCAGTTTAAAGCGCTCTATCGGCAGCGATTAAATGAGCTATCCTTCGACGAAACAATGGTAAATCGGATTATGGATGAAGCTAATATAGCTTTTGAAATGAATATGAAGTTATTTCAAGAGTTAGAAGGCAGCATGATCAAAGCAATTGGACAACTCTTGTTTAATACCTTAACTCGCCGTCGCGATCGCGGCAGCACAGAGTTAGTCACAGCTGACTAAGTCTAAATATACCCACTCCAGATCTAAAGTTTTAAGGTCTGGAGTGAAACAAAGTTTAGATCATTTTTAGCGATAGAGATTTAAAAGACATGATTGCTCGATATTTTAATCAGCTTACCATCCTATTTCTAGTTTTGATGTTGGGTCTAGCAATTGGTATAGCACCTGCTTTTGCAACTACTTTCTCATTTAAGACCGAGGGCATTGCTAAACGAGATGGACTGCTGACAGGTCAGCTGGTGTTTAGTCACTCAGCATTGCAAGCGGCAATTCGTGACATGCCAAACCGACAGGGTGCGACTACTCCAATTCCTCTAAGCAAAATTGAGGGGGCTGAATTTAGCATGATGTATATTTCACCCTATTCGGGAGTTAAACACACGGAAGCAACGCTATGCGGGAAAGAAGTCTATGACATCAATGGTTTTGAAGAAAAACCGCTATCGGGTGGAACTGAACCTATGCTAGTGCTTTCAAGCGCTGGACAGCCTGAATTCATTGATTTTAATTCATGTGTAGGGCAAGCAGGTAGTGTTTCTTCGGAAATTTCACAGCTTGATCCTAGAGTGATATTTAGTACAGTTGAATCATTGTTTGGAAAATTAAGTGTGTTTGATAAGGATGTAATGGGCAACATGCTTTACAAAAAGATTCAAACGATTAAGTTCACATTAAAACCATAACGCTTGCTCTACTTCTTTAAATTGCTGGGAGAAGGCTATGAAAACGGCTATAGGATTCTGGATGGCAGTAATCTTGACCGGGTTAGGGTTGCTGTTAGCTCAACCTGCTTATGCCTCTGATATTCAAGGTTGCCATCTGCTCAGTTCAAACGGCTTTCGCCCAGCCAAAATTAGTGCTTACTTACCGAAAGCTCATCTTGATCAGTTAAAGTTTGCGTTCGTAACGGGTGAATTAGAATCTCCCAAACCTGGAATGCACCATTATTTGGAGTCGTTGAAGCAGCCAAAGGTGGCTGCCTTAAAGCGCTCAATTTCAGCTAATCCACATAACATCGCAGCCTGGAATAATTTGGGCCATGAGCTCTTTAGCCTAAAGCACTATGCGGAAGCACTGGCAATTTATGATCATGCATTGATGATTAGTCCAAAATATTCCTTGGGCTTAGCTAATCGATGTGGGGTGCTGAGTAAGTTAGGGAAATATGCTCAAGCGCTTAGATCTTGTAATTTAGCGCTTGTAGGAGATGGGCGTTGGGGAGTTCAAGGATCAGAGTTAGCTTGGGATAATCGAGGGGATGTTTTATTCAATCTACAACGATATTCAGAATCTCTACGTTCATTTGAACAGGCATTGATCATTAATTCAAACTACAAAAATGCACAGCTCAATCAGATAATTGTGTCGAATTATTTAGCACAAATTTTAGACAAAATAAATGAAGAAAACCATGTTCGATCTTTCAAACCTGATTGATTTACGACTTTTGTTGATGCTCTCGCCAATTACAACCGCGATCGCCTGGACAATGTTTATTCGGAGCTGTTTTATTTGAACTCTAATCCAGATCATATCTGTGAAGACGACTGAACTCTGCCGTTAGTGCTGATCTTGCGTTTAAGGGATGTGGCTTGCCCTCAGTTGAAAGATATTGCCTTCGGGATCGTAGCCGTCGCAGACCAAGTTCTGATTAAATATCCATGCCTTATCTGCATCATTAACAAACCCCCCATTATCCTTAGCTAGGTTCCGTGCCGTTTGAAGATTATTGACAAAGAATACGGGTTTTATGGGTGTGTTTTCTCTGCGTGTAGGCGGATCATTAATTGAAATATTTTGGGTGATGGAGGCAGGCGCTTGCAAAATGACCAACTCAAATCCCTCTGAGGCCATCAAGATAAATTCATGATCATGCTCTGTGATTTCAAGTTGCAGAACAGCTGAGTAAAACTGAGCCAGCTTTTTATAGTCTTTGGCATAAATTACTAAAGCTGAAGCTTGATGATTCATGATTGGAACTTCCTAACTCAAAATTCAATCTTCACACAAGGCAACTCCATCACTGGGGTTATGGGTTGATGTCCCCATGCGTAAGCGATGGCCATCTGGGTCTTCAACGTTCATCTCTCTCATACCCCAAGAGAAGTTAGTGGGTGCTTGACGAATGATGGCTCCTTTAGACTTGTAGACTTCATACAGCTCATCAACATTTTCTACAAAGATTGATATCCAAGTCCCTGGTTGACCTTGCCCGCCCTGACATAAGAAGATACAAACCTCATCTCTTGATAGGGATGCAAAAGTAGGTGGATCTCCCCAATCCCAATCTTGTTTGAAACCAAGGATATTCACGTAATAGTTGATGCTGTCAGGGATGCTCTTGACGCTCAGTATTGGTGTTAGGCCCTCAAACTTGCATTGAGGGATAGTTTCGCTGCTTATTTCTGTCATAGTGGCTGCTCAGGTGCTAATGGCATTCGTAAATGTCAGCCTATTGCCAAAAGGGTCAGTGACTGACATATCTCTGCTACCCCAGGGGGTTTCTTCGATAGCGGGTCGAAAGTGTCGATAGTTTTTGGCAATCAGCTCTTGGTGGAACGCATCTAGCTCATTTGATTCAATTCTCATGGCTGAACCGGGGCAGCAATCGCCATAGTGCTCTGATAGGTGAAGGACACAGCCATTCCTTGAAACTTGCATATAGAGGGGAAAATTTGCTTCAAAACGATGCTCCCAATCAACACTGAAACCCAGAAAATCGACATAAAATTCTTTGGCTTTGGCCTCATCGAACATTCGGATAATAGGTGTCGTTTTTAAAAACTTCATTCTGATAAACTCCTATTTTGTGGTTTATTTGATGCTTTTAGAAAACAGACAAACCAGTAGTTTTATAATTAGGATTGATCAAGCTATTGTGAGGCCATGTCTAAGGCAGCTCGAATTTTCTCAGCGGCTGCGTCTAGCGCTTCCCGTGGAGGAAGCTGAAAATATCGATCGGCAAACTTGAGCCCAAAGCCGTCATCTCGATATCTCGGGAAAACATGCAAATGAACATGGGGAACTTCCTGCCCTGCCGCTGCCCCATCGGCAACGAAAAAATTCACGCCCTCACACTGCAAGCCTGAATCGCGAATCGCCTGCGCAACTCGTCGCCCGACTAGAAAAAGGCGATTGGCTGTTTCATGATCAAGTTGGTGTAAAAACTGAACTGCCTGCTTTGGAACAACTAAAACATGACCTGGGTTGACGGGTTGAATATCCATGAAGGCAACAACCAAACTATCTTGGTAAACCCAAGAAACGGGCGCACTACCCGCAATGATGTCGTCAAATACGTTTTTCGTTTTAATCAACCATTGGTCACTGGCTAGGGGCGGTTCATTCACGGGGCAGTACCTCACTCAACTCAATTTGAAGGTTGGGCTTTTGAACCAATATTTTGAACCAATACGTAACCTATTTAGTATATGAGTACTATACCGGATGTTTGCTATGCAGGGGGATGATGATCTATGAGGAATTCTTGTTATTTAAGAACCATGGCCACCAACTTTTGGCGATCGCGAATGGTGATAGTCCCTCCCCGCTGATAGCGCACCGCAGGCTGGAGCTGTTTGAATAGACGGACACATTCTTCGTAGGTGATGCCAATGCTGCGGGCAATTTGATAATGGGTCAGTTGCGATCGCAATCTTTCCCCATCGGTCACTAGCTCAGTACCATAGTCTACGGCCACCTGTTCGAGGTAGTGAATCACCCGCACCATAGCCCGTTCGGATACCAGGCTATGAACTCGGTTGTGGAGTTGTTGCAACCTTTGATTGAGCGCCACGAACAGCTGCAAAGCCAGCTCGGGATTTTGAGAAAATCCCTCCACTAACGCATTTTTCTCTAACATCAGTACCACGGCTGGTTCGATAGCAGTGGCGGTAGCGGGGGCTTTCCCGTTACCCAACAAGGCGGGTGCAGCAAACACTTCTCCAGCCAGAAGGATGCGTAAAATCGTTTCTTTGCCCGATTCGCTTACCCTGGCAATCCGCAAGCGTCCCGACACCAACACATGTAGGCACGCAGGCAGTTCATCTGCCTCATGAAACACGACCTCGTCTGTGGCGTAATGTTTTAAGGCACTGTGCGCTGCTAGTTGAGTGAGCAGCGAGGACTCCAAATTGGCAAACAGTGAGATTTGTCGAAGCTGTTCGCCATCAGCCAGACTTGACATGGACTTAACCCAGATGGTTGCTAAGGGTTCATTAGCACAAATGCAAATAATTGCTATTAATCCGTTCTTATCAGGACTTTAACGCATTGACTCAAAAATCTGGCCAGATTGTTTAATGTCCTGAATATTGCTGGGATACTGCGTTGACCGGCAATCTGGCTTGCAGTCAGTCCTATCTAACCAAATCTGTGACTGCTATATGAGCTACCTCATAGAAGCGGCTGAGCGGCTTTGTCAGACTGGAGTCAAATTTCTAGGTGAACGCCATGACTCAGACTCAGCTTAATTTCAAAACCGCGCCGGGACATCAGATTTTAGCCTCCGCAGGCAAGAAAATTCTCCGTCCTGGCGGTCGTGCCGCGACGGAACAGCTCTTTGACTGGGCTAACTTCCAACCCGGCGAAACCGTGCTTGAGTTGGCAGCTAGCTTTGGTTACAGTGCCATTGCCTTAGCCCAGCGCTACCAGGTGCGCGTCGTTGGCGTTGAGCGAAATGCCGATAGCGTGGCTCGGGCTCGGGCAAATGTGGCCGCTGTCGGGTTGAGCAAGCAGGTTGAGATTGTTGAAGGGGATATTTTTCATTTAGATCGGATCACCGGACAGTTTGACTATGTGTTGGCTGAGGCTATTCTGACGATGCAGTCGGCGGCGGGCAAGGCTAAGGTTTTGGTTGGGGTTGGCGATCGCCTCAAGCCAAACGGCCAATTTCTCAGCCACGAACTGTTGGTCAGTGGCCCAAACATGGCCGCGATTTACCAAGACTTAGCAGATACGATTCGCGTCAACGCCACCCCGCTCCCTGTCCAAGACTGGATTGCAGCTTGTCAACAGGCTGGGCTGACGGTGCAACACCATCACACTGGCCCGATGAGCCTGCTTAATCCTCGCCGCATCGCTAAAGAAGAAGGGTTATCCACACTCATCAGCATGGGCTGGAATATGCTCACCCGTCCCATTCTCCGCCAGCGCATTTTATCCATGCGAGCCATATTCCAGCGTCACAACAATCACCTAGGCTACATAGCCCTTTGTGCTCAAAACTCCTCAGATTAAGGACTGTTTCGGCCATGATACGCGCTTTACTTTCCCCAGAAGCACCCTTTACCCAGCTAAAAGAACACATCGAATATCCCTAGTCTGGCGTACTGAGTCAGATCATTTTCAAAGACGAGGCTTGCCAGTACAGCTTGTTTTGCCTGGGCGCAGACACTGAGATTTCAGAACACACCGCAACTCGAAACGCCACGGTTCAAGTCCTTGAGGGCAAAGGAACGCTGACGTTAAATCAGGACGCGATCGCGCTAGAACCAGGTGTATTGATCTTGATGCCAGCCAATGCCCCCCATAGTTTGGTCGCAGCAACAGAGCTGACCTTTATCCTCACCTTGTCATCTACAGCTTGAGGGAGATATCAAATTGGCTTACAACCTAGAACAGCCCATGACGCTGACCACGACCCAGGCTTATTCACCCAAGTCTCAACAGTGGTACCGCCCTACACTGTCACCCGAACATGGCGTTTATGTGATGCTCGTGGTGTCATTTCTCACGGGGGCAGCAGCGGCTCAACACTGGACTTGGGTGACAACGCTAGCCTTAATCTGTGCGTTTTGCGGATTTCAGGCTGAGCACCCACTTTTACCGTCAAGTTACGAAAACCCAAAACCACTAGCATCATCCCCGGCTTTGTGTTTCATGGCATTGCCACAGGCATCATTCTTGCCCTTTGGCTGATGGGTTTACTTGGCCCAGTCACGGCGGCTGCGTTTGGCATTGTCCTGCTGAAGTTCACGCTAATTGTTTGGCGAAAACACTGGTACTGCACCACTAAAATTCAGAATGTAGCACTGATTGAAACCGTCTCAAGCCTGCTGTTTTTAGTGGTCGTCTCCGGATCGCTGCTGCCAACCCATTTAGCCATTTAGACTTACACCTAGATAACAAATTGAGAGCAGCCGTAGCGACAAAGCTTTGGGGGCTACGGCGAGCCATATTGGTTGTGTGCTGAGCATCCCAGCACTTATAGGTGCATTCAGCAACCTGGCCAGCGCTATAAAAATAAAAGAAATATTTAAACGAGAATAGTTCCCATTAAACTGCGCAGTATTGTATATTGGCTGTAGTTTATTGAATCTGATTCTCAATAGGCTATGGCTTAAAACC